>JBOGGN010000331.1:0-4310 GCA_050744165.1 Acidimicrobiales bacterium
ATCTCGTACAGGACCAGCGCCAGCGAGTAAAGGTCGCTGCGCTGGTCGACCGCACCCCCTCGGGCCTGCTCGGGAGATAGGTAGGTCGAGGTGCCGACCACCATGCCGGGCATGGTCAGGTCCGTGCGGGCGTAGCTGGCACGGGCGATGCCGAAGTCCGCGACCTTGACGACACCATCGGCGACCAGCACGTTTGCCGGTTTGACGTCCCGATGGACGATGCCCTCCCGGTGGGCGGCATCGAGCCCTGCCGCCACCGCGGCCGCGATGGGGATCGCCCGGCGGGGGTCCATCGGCGCCTCGTCACGGATGAGCTCGCTCAGCGTGAGGCCGGTGATGTACTCCATGACGATGTACGAGGCCTCGCCATCGGAGCCGAAGTCGTAGACCGAGACGATGTTGGGGTGGTTGAGGCGGGCCGCGGCCTGCGCCTCACGGCGGAACCGCTCCACGAACGACGCATCCCGGGCCAGCTCGGGAAAGAGGACCTTGACCGCCACCGGCCGGTCCAGCAGCTCATCGCGAGCCAGGTACACCTCGGCCATGCCGCCTCGGGCCAGGTGGCGCTGGATTCGGTAGCGCCCACCGAGGACGGGTTGTGCCATGCCAGGTCAGACTAACGAAGGGCCAGCATCGACCCCTCAACCCCTCGACGCGATGATCGAGCCGCCGGTCGGGCGTTGTACTTGCTAACACCCCGATCGACAGAGAGGATCGTCCCATGGCGACCGTCAGCAGCTTCATGCCGTGCCTGTGGTTTGACACCGAAGGCCTCGACGCGGCCACGCTGTACACCAGCATCTTCGACAACTCCCGCATCACCCAGGTGACCCACTACGGCTCGGCCGGGCCCCGGCCCGAAGGCATGGTCATGACCGTGAATTTCGAGCTCGGTGGTCAGCCGTTCATGGCCCTCAATGGCGGCCCCGGGCCCATCTTCAGCGAGGCGGTTTCGCTTGTGGTCACCTGCGACGACCAGGCCGAGGTCGACAGGGTGTGGGCGGCGTTGACCGAGGGCGGCAAGGAAGTGGCCTGCGGCTGGTGCCAGGACCGCTTCGGCCTGTCCTGGCAGGTCATCCCCGCCGGGCTTCCGGCGCTGATCAGCGATCCCAACCCGATCCGGGTCCAGGGCGCCCTGAAGGCCATGCTCGGTATGACCAAGATCGACCTCGCAGGGATGCGGCGGGGCGCCGACGAGGCCGCTGCGGCCAACGGCGCCTGATAGGGCCGTCGTCCCCCAACCGGTCGGGCAGCACTCCGGCGAGGACCTTTCCCGCCGAACCCCGCCGGTCAGCTCGTCAGCTACGGGCGATGACCGCCTGCGCCGCCGCCAACCGAGCGATCGGCACCCGGAACGGCGAGCACGACACGTAGTCCAGCCCGGCGTCGTAGAACAGGTCGATCGATTCGGGGTCACCGCCGTGCTCTCCGCACACGCCGAGGTGCAGATCCGCCCGGGCCGTCCGGCCGCTGGCCGAGGCCATCCGCACCAGGGCGCCAACCCCGTCCTTGTCGATGGTCTCGAAGGGGTTGCGCTTGAGCAATCCCTGCTCCAGGTAAGCCGACATCATCCGGCCCTCGACGTCGTCGCGACTGAAGCCAAAAGTCATCTGCGTCAGGTCGTTGGTGCCGAAGCTGAAGAAGTCGGCCGACTCGGCGATGTCCCCGGCGAGCAGCGCCGCCCGAGGCGTCTCGATCATGGTGCCGATCATCACCGCGGGCTTCTTGCGCAGCCCCGAGGTGGCGGCGGCGATGGCCTCCTCGGTCCAGCCCCGGGCCGCCATCATCTCCTCCCGGCCCACGATGAGGGGGATCATGATCTCGATCACCGGCTTGCCCTTAGCCGCCAGCCGCTCGACGGCGGCCTCCATCAGGGCCCGGACCTGCATGGCGTACAGGCCGGGCTTGACCACCCCGAGCCGAACGCCGCGGATACCAAGCATGGGGTTGAACTCCTCCCACTGCTGGGCGGCCCGATACAGCTTCTCCTCCACGGGGGTGAGCCCTTCGGTCGCCTGCTTGATCGCCAGCTCCCCGGTCGAGGGCAGAAACTCGTGCAGCGGCGGGTCAAGCAGCCGCACCGTCACCGGCAGGCCGTCCATGGCCTCGAGGATCTCCACGAAGTCGGCCTTCTGGGCCACCCGCAACTCCTCGAGCGCGGCCTCCTCCTCCTCGTGGGTGTCGGCCAGGATCATGCGGCGCACGATCGGCAGGCGATCATCGCCGAGAAACATGTGCTCGGTGCGGCACAGCCCGATCCCCTCGGCCCCAAACTGGCGGGCGTTTTTCGCGTCGGGGCCATTGTCGGCGTTGGCCCGCACGGCCAGCTTGCCCTTGCGGATGGTGTCGGCCCACTTGAGCACGGCGTCGAACTCGGCCGGCGGCGAGGCGTTGGACACCGGCACCTCACCCACCACGACCCGGCCGGTGGTGCCGTCGATGGAGATCACGTCGCCCTGGTTGACGGTGACGCCGCCGGCGGTGAACGACGGCCCGTTGATGCGGACCTTGTCGGCGCCGACCACTGCCGGCTTGCCCCAGCCCCGGGCCACGACGGCGGCATGGCTCACGAGGCCGCCCCGGGAGGTCAGGATGCCCTGGGCCACGATCATGCCGTGGACGTCCTCGGGCGAGGTCTCGCTGCGGCACAGGATGACCCGCTCCCCGCGCCCCGCCGCCTCCTCCGCCTCGTCGGCGGTGAAGTACACCTTGCCCACGGCCGCCCCGGGCGAGGCGGCCAGGCCCTTGGCGATGACCGTCACGTCCTGGGTGGCGAACTGGGGGTGCAGCACCTGGTCGAGGTGGTCGGCCGTGATGCGACCGATGGCCTCCTCGCGGGTGATCTTCCAATCCCCCCGCTGCGTGGTCATGTCGACCGCCATTTTCAGCGCCGCGGCGCCGGTGCGCTTGCCGACCCGGGTCTGCAGCATCCACAGCTTGCCCTGCTCGATGGTGAACTCGGTGTCGCACATGTCCCGGTAGTGCTCTTCCAGCCGGGAAAAGATGTCCATCAGCTGCCGGTAGATCTGGGGCATCTGGCCCTTCAGGTCGGCCAGCGGCAGGGTGTTGCGGATGCCGGCCACTACGTCCTCGCCCTGGGCGTTGAACAGGAAGTCTCCGTAGGCGCCCTGGGCGCCGGTGGCCGGGTCGCGGGTGAAGCCGACGCCGGTGCCCGAGTTGTCGTCCCGGTTGCCGAACACCATGGACTGCACGTTGACCGCAGTGCCGAGGTCGTGGGGGATGCGTTCGCGTACCCGGTAGGCCACCGCCCGGGCGCCGTTCCACGAGGCGAAGACCGCCTCGATGGCGCCCCGAAGCTGGTCCCGTGGCGCCTCCGGGAAGGGGCTGCCGGTACGGGACTGGACGATGGCCTTGTACTCCTCAACCAGATCCGCCAACACCGAGGCGGGGATGGCGGAGTCGCTCTCGACGCCGGCCTTCTCCTTGGCCGCCTCGAACGGCTTGTCGAAGGCAGCGCTGTCGATGCCGAGCACGATGCGCCCATACATGGACACGAACCGCCGGTAGGAGTCATACGCGAAGCGCTCATCGTCGGTCTGGGCAGCCAAACCCTTGACGGACCCGTCGTTGAGGCCGAGGTTGAGGACGGTGTCCATCATGCCGGGCATGGAAAACTTGGCCCCCGACCGCACGCTCACGAGCAGCGGGTCGGAGGCGTCGCCGAGCTGCTTGCCCATCGACTTCTCCAGCGCCTTCAGGTGCTTCTCGACCTCGCCGGACAGGCTCTCGGGCCAGCCGCTGGCCAGGTAGTCACGGCAGGCGTTGGTCGTGATGGTGAAGCCGTGCGGTACCGGGAGGCCGAGTACCGAGGACATTTCTGCCAAGTTGGCGCCCTTGCCGCCGAGTAGGTCCTTCATGGCCATGGGCGGCTTCCGGTGCTTGTGTGAAAAGGCGTAGACGTACGGCATTGGTTCCTCCTCGGCAGTACCGACTCCAGCCTATTGCCTGGGGTTAGGGGCTAGACCGGGGGCGTCCGCCTTGGCGCGCCGGGCCGATGATGGAGTCGATGATCCCGAACTCGTGGACGTAGACGATCTCTTGCCCGGACCCGAACTGCACCTTCGCCAGCCGTCGCGCCGGACGGCGACGCAGCAGGGTGATGGCTGCGGGCCGTTGACCGCCGCAGTCGAGGACATAGCAAGCTCGCTGCCAGGCGGACATCGACTGGCCTGTAAGCAGCTCGGTAAGCAGGTTTAGGTCGCAGTCAGCCGCGAGTTCGTCGATTCGTGGCACGAGATCAGACCAGACGCGGAACGACGCGGGGCGCAGCGCAAGCTGAGTGAGCAGTG
>JBOGGN010000332.1:0-9023 GCA_050744165.1 Acidimicrobiales bacterium
GTCGGCGACAAGACCGGCGTGGACCGCCGGTTGCTCGGCGGGACGCTGCAGAACGACATCTTGAAGGAGTACCAGGCCCAGAAGGAGTTCGTCTTCCCACCCCGGCCGTCGGTGCGCCTGGTGGCTGACGTGATCCGCTTCTGCGCCGCCGAGATGCCCCGGTGGTACCCGGTGTCGGTGTCCGGCTACCACATCCGCGAGGCCGGGTCGACCGCCGCCCAGGAACTGGCCTTTACGCTGGCTAACGGGTTCGCCTATCTCGAGGCGGTCCGGGCCGCGGGGCTGGATGTGGACGCCTTCGCCCCCCGGATGAGCTTCTTTTTCAACGCCCACATCGACTTCTTCGAGGAGATCGCCAAGTACCGGGCCGCACGGCGGATCTGGGCCCGGTGGCTGCGCGAACGGTACGGGGCGACCAACCCGCGGTCGTGGCAGTTGCGGTTCCACACCCAGACGGCGGGCGTCTCGCTCACCGCGCAACAACCAGAGGTCAACATCGCCCGTGTCGCCATCCAGGCCCTCGCCGCCGCCATGGGCGGCACTCAGAGCCTGCACACCGACGCCTTCGACGAGGCGCTGGCCCTGCCGACGGAGAAGGCGGCCCGCCTGGCGCTGCGCACCCAGCAGGTCGTCGCCTACGAGACCGGGGTACCGAGCGTGGCCGATCCGCTCGGGGGGTCCGACTACGTGGAGTGGTTGACCGATGAAATGCAACGGCGAGCCGAGGCCATCTTCAACCGGTTGAACGAGTGGGGCCGCGGTTCGATGCTGGAGGGCGTGCTGGCAGGGATCGACTCCAACTGGTTCCAGTCCGAGATCGCCGAGGCGGCCTACACCTACCAGCGGGAGCTATCGGCCGGGCGGCGGGTGCAGGTGGGCGTCAACCGCTTCACGGGCACTGGCAGTGCTGACGGCGACGAGGACGAAGGAGGCGCCGACGGGCCGCCCACCTTGTCCATCGGGCCCGAGGTCGAAGAGGCGCAGTGCAAGCGGCTGGCCGACGTCCGCAGGCACCGGTCGGCGGAGGCGGTCGAGGCCACCCTCATGGCGGTACGGGCCGCCGCCGAGGACCCAGTGGTGAACGTGATGCCCGCCGTCATCGAGGCGGTCACCGCCTACGCCACGGTCGGCGAGATCATGGGCGCTCTGGCCGATGTGTTCGGGCGCCACGTTGAGAGGGCCTCGCTGTGACCCCGGCGGCTGTGTCTCCGGCCGCTGTGTCGTCGGCCGCTGTGTCCCCGGCGGCTGTGTCCCCGGCGGCTTTGTCCCCGGTGAAGCTCGCCGCGGGCGGCGACGCCGGCCGCGCTCGAGGAGCCCGAGGACGGGTGCTCGTCGCCAAGGTCGGCCTCGACGGCCATGACCGGGGCGTCAAGGTCGTGGGCCGCACCCTCCGGGATGCCGGCTACGAGGTGATCTACACCGGACTCCAACAGACACCCGCCATGGTGGTGGCCACCGCGCGAGACGAGGACGTGGACGTCATCGGGCTCTCGTTGCTGTCCGGCGCCCACATGAGCCTGGTCCCCCGAGTCCTCGACGGCCTGGCGGCGCAGGACCTGGATATCCCGGTTGTGGTCGGCGGCATCATTCCCGACGCCGACGTGGCCCGGTTGCGTGGCCTCGGTGTGGCCGCGGTGCTGACGCCGGGGGCCTCCACCCGAGACATCGTGGACGCCGTCGCCGGGGCCATGGCGCGCCAGGGCGTGCCGGAATAGGCGGCCCGCTTAGCCCGCCGCCGCCGACCCGGCGAGTCCCGCCGACCCAGGCGCCGCCCAGATCCGGGTCCGCGCGTCGCGGATGCGCGGATCGGCAAGCGCCACCTTGTCAAGCAAGCTCCGGAGCTGGGCCTCTTCGTCCGAGGTGAGCACATCGAAGGCCTTCGGCGGCTCCCACATCCGGTCGAGCACACGCCCCTTGGCCGCCGCGCCCTCGGCGGTGAGGGCCACCGCCTTGACCCGCCGGTCGCCGGGGCTGGGCCGGCGCTCCGCCATACCCCGCTGCTCCAGGCCGTCGACCAGGGCGGTGATGTACGAGGCGTCACAACCCCAATGGTCGGCCAACTCCCGCATGGCGATGCCGGCGTCGGGCGAGAGGTGGACCAGCGCCTTGGCCAGGCCCGGGGTCAGCCCGAAGGTGGCGCACACCTCGTGGATGCGGTCGTGGGTCTCGCCCTCGAACAGCAGCTCTTGAATGATCCGCCACGCTTCGCGACCGTCATGGCCCACAGTTCCTAGGCTACGACGTTCGCTTCAGTCAGCGCAATCTTTGATAAAAATAAAAGTTTAACTTGACTACAGTTAAGCATCGGACGCAGGCTGCTACCCATGACTTCCAACGGCACGCCGGGCACAGCCCCGGCCATCGTGGTCGAGGGGCTGGTCAAGACCTTCGGCGACGTGCGCGCGGTGGACGGCATCGACTTCACCGTCCCCGCCGGCACCGTGCTCGGCCTTCTCGGTCCCAACGGAGCCGGCAAGACGACGACGGTGCGGATGCTGACCACCATCCTCCAGCCGAGCGGCGGGCGGGCCAGCGTGCTCGGCATCGACGTTGTCAAGCGGCCCCACGCGGTGCGCTCGGTCATCGGCCTCGCCGGCCAGTACGCGGCGGTGGACGAGGCGCTGACCGGGCGGGAAAACCTCCGCATGATCGGCCACCTGACGCACCAGGCGGCCGCCGCCATCAACGCCCGCGCCGACGAGCTGCTCGAGCGCTTCCTGCTCACCAAGGCGGCCAACCGCCCGGTGCGCACGTATTCCGGCGGCATGCGCCGGCGCCTCGACCTGGCGGCCGCCCTGGTCCACAAGCCGCCGGTGCTGTTTCTCGACGAGCCCACCACTGGCCTCGATCCGCCGGGCCGCAGCGATCTGTGGTCGTTGATCGGCGAGTTGGTGGCCGACGGCACCACGCTCTTGCTCACCACACAGTACCTAGAGGAAGCCGACCGCCTGGCGGACCACATCATCGTGATCGACGGCGGCAAGATCGTCGCCTCAGGTTCGGCGCAGCAGTTGAAGGGCCAGCTCGGCCAGACCGTCGTCGAAGTCCGCTTCCCGAACGTGGAACTGGCCCAGCGTGCCTCCCACCGCCTGGTCACCGTCGGTGCGTCGGAGATCCTCGACGACGGCCGCACCGCCTCGATAGCGGTACACGACTCCGGCCCGGCCGTGTTGGAGGTGGTCCGACTGCTCGACACCCAGGGCTTAGAGCCCGAGTCCATCACCGTCCGGGAACCGACGCTCGACGACGTGTTCCTGCAGCTCACCGGCCACCGGGCCGACACCTCGACCACCGAAGCCACCGACGACGAGGCCGCCACCGACGGCCGCACCGGTAGAAAAGTGCGAGGTGCCGCATGACCGCCGTCACCGCTCCCGCCAACATCGTCGTCGCCGACCTCCGGGACCGCCCGCCGGCCTCGGCAATCGTCGGCGACGCCCTCACCGTCGCCAAGCGCAACCTGATCGCCCTGGTCCGCACACCGACCACGCTGGTGTTCTCGACGGTGCAGCCGGTCATCTTCGTGCTGCTCTTCCGCTACGTCTTCGGCGGCGCTGTCAAGGTGCCGCCGGGCGTCCGGTACGTCGACTACCTGATGCCCGGCGTCTTCGTGCAGACCGTGGTTTTCGGGTCGGTCAACACCGGCGTGGGCTTGGCCACCGACCTCCAGACCGGCATCATCGAGCGCTTCCGGTCTCTGCCCATGGCCCGCTCGGCGGTGCTCGCCGGCCGGACGATGGCCGACCTGGTCCGCAACCTGTTCGTGATCTTCCTGATGGTGGTGGTGGGCTTCCTGGTGGGCTTCCAGGTCCACACCGGCATCGTTCCCTTTGCCGCCGCCGTCCTCCTGATGCTGGCGTTCGGCTTCGCCATGTCCTGGATCATGGCCCTGATCGGCCTGGCTTCGGGCAACCCGGAGGCCGCCCAAGCGGGCGCCTTCCCCTTCATGGCTCTCCTGGTGTTCGCGTCCAACGCCTTCGTGCCACCCGCCTACATGCCGAGGTACCTGCGGGACTACGCCTACCACGAGCCGGTCAGCGAAGTCATCACGGCCGTGCGAGCGCTGGCCGACGGCGGCGCCACGTCCGAGCACGTGCTGTCGGCGGTGGCGTGGATCGTGGGCATCACCGTGGTCTTCGCCGCCATCGCGGTGCGCCGGTACCGCAAGGCCGTGTAGGAAAACCATCGAGGAAAAGCGCCGCCCCTCGCGTCCTCGTCCTCACAGGCGAGCCACAGTGGATTCTCAGCCTTAGCGAAATCCCCTGTGCGATGGTGATGGGATACGACCCATACTCGACCGGAGGTCAACTGGCGGTGAGCCGCTCCCAGCAGGTCCTGGTGGTCGACGACGAACCTTCGATTGTCGACGCCGTGGCAACGGCGTTGCGCTATGAAGGTTTCGACGTGCACGTCGCGGGCAACGGTCGGTCGGCGCTCAGCGCGGCCCAGGAATCGCCGCCGGACCTGATCGTCCTCGACGTCATGCTCCCCGACCTCGACGGCCTCGAGGTGACCAGGCGCCTTCGGGCCGACGGGATCAAGGTGCCGATCCTGTTCCTCACCGCCCGCGACACCATCGACGACAAGCTTGCCGGCCTTGCCATCGGCGGCGACGACTACGTGACCAAGCCCTTCTCGCTGGCGGAGGTGGTGGCCCGGACTCGGGCCATCCTGCGCCGGACCCAGGGCAGCACCGATGACCACGCGCTCAAGTTCGCTGACGTCGTCATGGACGAGGACACCCACCAGGTGTGGCGGGCCGGCCAGCCGGTGAACCTGACGGCGACGGAGTTCAGCCTGCTCCGGTTCTTTCTCCAGAACCCCAAGCGGGTGCTGTCGAAGTCGCAGATCCTGGACCATGTGTGGCACTACGACTTCGGCGGCGACTCCAACGTGGTCGAGACCTATGTCAGTTACCTGCGCAAGAAGCTTGACCAGCTCGGTCCACCTCTGATCCACACCATCCGCCTGGTCGGCTACGCGCTGCGGGAGCCGGGGCAGTAGATGTCGCTCCGTGTGCGGCTGCTGATGGCGGCGGCTGCCATGGTGGCGCTGGCGCTGATCGCAGTCGACTTCGGCACCTACTCCCAGCTCAAGTCCAACCTCTACAACCAGGTCGACACCCGCCTCGACACCTCGGTGCAGCAACTCCTGCAAACGCTGCACTTCCCGACCACGACCTACCTGGTGGGCGGCTCGGTCGAGACCCGTGACGCGGACGACAACGTGCTGTCCGACAACGACAGCGGGACCTATTCGCCGATGCTGCCGGCCCACGTCGACGGCTACGTCTCTGGGGCCCAGGGTCTGGCCCAGGCCCGGCTGACGGTTGCGTCACGCCAGGCGGGCGGGCCCCGGTGGCGGGCCCTGGCCGAGCGGTTTCCGGACGGGAGCCAGCTGATCCTGGCCCTCCCGCTCGATCAGGTCAGCAAGACCCTGCACCACCAGGCTCGCGTCGACCTTGCCGTCACCCTGCTGGCGCTGGTTGGTGTCGTCATGCTGGGCTTCTGGCTGGTGCAGTTGAGCCTGCACCCCCTCGCCGAGATGGAGGAAACGGCAGCCGCCATCGCCGATGGCGACCTGTCGCGCCGGGTGCCCGGCGACGACGCTCCCACCGAGGTGGGCCAGCTGGCCCGATCGCTCAACCAGATGCTGACCCGGATCCAAGATGCCTTCGCGGCCCGTGACGCCACCGAGCGCCAGCTGCGCCAGTCCGAGGAACGGCTCCGGCGGTTCGTGGCCGACGCCTCCCATGAGCTGCGCACCCCGGTGGCCGCGGTCGGCGCCTACGCCGAGCTGTTCGAGCGCGGGGCCGCCAACCGGCCCGAGGACCTGGCCCGACTGCTGAGCGGCATCCGCAACGAGACGGCTCGCATGGGGGGCCTGGTCGAAGACCTGCTCCTCCTGGCCCGCCTCGACGAGGGTCGTCCGGTCGAGCAGGAGCCGGTGGAGCTGGTCGGGTTGGCGGCCGAGGCGGTCGGCGCCGCCACCACAGTCGGACCGGACTGGCCGGTGCGCCTGGAGGCTCACCAGACCGTCGAGATCATTGGCGACGCCGCCCGGCTGCGCCAGGTGGTGGACAACCTGCTGGCCAACGTCCGGGCGCATACCCCGAGAGGGACCGCAGCGGTGGTCCGGGTCGGCAGCCGAGACGGCTACGGGGTAATCGAGGTGGCCGACAACGGCCCAGGCTTGCCACCCGAGAGCGCCGGGCGGGTCTTTGAGCGGTTCTACCGGGCTGACCCCTCCCGCTCCCGCCAGAACGGTGGCGCAGGCCTCGGGCTGGCCATCGTGGCCGCTATCGTCGCCGCCCACCGGGGCAGCGTCGCCGTTGGCGAGACCCCGGGCGGTGGGGCGTCTATCACCGTCTGGCTGCCCACCGTAGACGCCGCCACCAGACCTGACTTCGGCGCACCGGCCGACTCGGCGACACCGGCCACCTCAGCCGCCTCAGCCGCCACAGCCGCCACGGACACTCCTGGTCCGGGGCCGAGGACGGCGACCGACGAGGTCGTCTACCCCGAACCGGGCGACGCGGTGGACTTGGACGAACCGTTGCCGCCGGCCGCCCCGACCGCAGAGATAGCGATGCTCGGTGGGGACAGAGCGGCGGCCTACGGTGGCCCGAGTCACCCGCAGTAGCATCCGAATCATGACCGACACCGCCAGCACGCTGGGCCGGCTCACTTACGAGGGCCAGCAGGAGCTGGCTCCGCGGGGCGACACCTCGGCCGAGGTCCTGCGAGAAGAGTCGGGTGCCGTGCTGCGGCTGGCCGAGGGCAACGTCGTCAATGCCGACGACGTCGACTTCGAGGTCCGCGACGACGAAACCATGATCATCAACATGGGACCCCAGCACCCCTCGACCCACGGGGTGCTGCGGCTGATGCTGGAGTTGCAGGGTGAGACCGTGCTGCGCAGCAAGCCGGTCATCGGCTACCTCCACACCGGCATGGAAAAGACGGCGGAGGAGCTGATGTACATCCAGGGCTCCACCAACGTGACCCGGATGGATTACCTGTCGCCCTTCTTCAACGAGCTGGCCTACTGCCTGGCGGTCGAGAAGCTGCTCGGCGTCGAGGTCCCGCCCCGGGCCACATGGATCCGGATGCTCATGTGCGAGCTCAATCGGATCAGCTCCCACCTGGTGTCGATCGGCACCATGGGCACCGAGTTGGGCGCCACCACCGTCATGATCGTCGGGTTCCGGGAGCGTGAGCTGCTCCTGGCCTTCTTCGAGAAGGTCACCGGCCTCCGCATGAACCACAACTACTTCCGCCCGGGCGGCGTTGCCGCCGACCTTCCCGACGGATGGCGGGACGATGTAGTCGCCATTTGCGACACCATGGACCGCCGCCTTGACCAGTACAACGCGCTGATCGCGGGCCAACCTTTGTTCCACCAGCGCCTGGCTGGCGTCGGAGCCATCACGGCCGAGCAGGCCATCGCCCTGGGAGCCACGGGCCCGGTGCTGCGCTCGACCGGAGTCCCCACCGACCTGCGCCGCGACGAGCCCTACCTCACTTACGACGAGGTCGACTTCGACGTGATCGTGGGCAGCGCCGGCGATTGTTGGGACCGGTTCCTCATACGGCTAAGCGAGATGCGCGAGTCACTCCATATCGCCCGCCAGATCCTGGACCTGGTCCCTGCCGGGGACTACCGAGTGGCCGACCGCAAGGTCACCCCGCCACCACGATCTCGCATCGACGAGTCGATGGAGGCGTTGATCCACCACTTCAAGCTGTTCACTGAGGGGCTGCGGGTGCCGGTAGGCGAGACCTACGTCCCCATCGAGTCGCCGCGCGGCGAGTTGGGCTGCTACCTGGTGTCGGAGGGTTCCAACAAGCCCTACCGGCTACATATCCGGGCCCCCAGCTTCAACAACCTGCAGAGCCTGCCCCCGATGCTGCGGGGCGGGCTCATCGCCGACGCCGTCCCGGTCATTGCCAGTATTGACCCGGTGATGGGAGACGTCGACCGCTAGGTGCGGAGTTGCCTGGTGACTAGCCGGTCCTAGGTGTAGTTTTCTGAAGGTGCGAGGGGCATTGGGAGGGGCAGGCCGCCTGCTTGTCGTTGCCGCGGTCGTCACCCTCGTCGTCTCCGCATGCGGCCAGACACTGACTACCTCCGAGGGGGTGGCGCCAGTCACGACGGTGGCGCCGTCAACTACCACGAGCACCACCGCTCCCCCACCGAACCCCTGCCCTCAGCCAACGGCGCCCGCCGACGCCTTGACGGGCACCATGCTGGCCTCGCCGACCAGCTGGAACCTGCCCCTGTCGGCCAGTCCCGGCGGCCCCGTGACCACCAAGTGGACCGAGAACTGGGGCGGGCCCGCTACACGCCCGGTCCTGGCTGAGCAGAACGGTTGGGTCCAGGTCGCGTTGGAGACCCGGCCCAACGGCTCCAGCGCCTGGGTGCCGGCGACAGATGTCACCATGACGAGCACCACCATGAGCATCGTGGTGTCGATCTGCAATCGGAGCCTTACCTTGTTCGACGGCTCCAAAGCGACGTACACCGCCCAGGTGGGCGTCGGCGAACCACAGTGGCAGACACCGCAGGGGGGCACCTTCGTGGACTCCATCGTCGCCACACCCAGCAGCCAGCTGTACATCTACGGGCCCACCGTGCTCATCCTGGGCCTGCACTCCGACGTGTTCACCACCTTCGACGGCGGCGACGGCACCGTCGCCATCCACGGCTACCCCTCCGACCCCGGCTCCACCCTCGGTGTCATGTCATCCCACGGCTGCGTCCGGGCCAGCGCGACAACGATAAATATGATCAAGCAGGTGCCGGTGGGCACCCCGGTAAGCATCGTCACCTAGCTGCTGCCGGATGGCACCCGGTAGACATCGTTAGGGCTACCCCGACGGCCAGGGCGTCTTCGAGCCCAAGAGGCCATAACTTAACGGGGCTAAGACAAGTGCAGGGCGTGATAGCGCCCCGCACTTGTTGCTGGGCCGCGGGCGGGGCCCGGACACCGTCCCGCGTGGTGGCATCACCCACCGCCCGCT
>JBOGGN010000333.1:0-1532 GCA_050744165.1 Acidimicrobiales bacterium
CTGCACCCCGGCCCGTTCAAGGAGCAGGCTCAGGAACGCCTCGTGCTCTGCCAATTGACTCGGCGCCGACGGCGGCGGCGTATACAACTCGTGGTAGGCCACCAGCCGCCATAGCCGCGACAGCCAACCCTGATCCGGCCGACTCCAGAGGATGGTCCTGACCCGCACCCGACCGCCGCCCACGAGGTCGACCCGAACCTCACCCGGTTCCTCGGTGGGTTCCACGCCCAACGGCTCCAACCCCTCCTCGCCGAAAAGGCGACGGAGATCCTCGAACGACGCACCACTCGGCGGAACGCCCGCGACCAGGCTCCCCAACGCCCCAACCGCCATCCCGAGCGCCAGACCACCGATCACGTCGACCGGGAGGTGCAGTCCCACGTAAATCCGCGCCGTCGCGATCAGCCCGACGAGCAGCCAGCCGGCGCGCCTGACCCACGGCGCAACGTACGGGACGGCCACGACCGTCACCGCCGCGGCCACCGCCACGTGACTGGCGGGAAAGGCCAGACCCGGGGCGTGAGCCGCGCCCCCGTGGACCAGTACCCGGGGAACCCGCACCGTCGGCGGCTCCTCGTCCACGATCCACTGGACGGCCTTCGCCGCTCCCCAGGCGGCCGTGCCCACTCCGAGCAGCACCGTCCCCAATCGGTATCGACCCGACACCACCGCGACGGCGGCGACAACAGGGACGGCCCCAACCGCCCCCAGTTGCATAACCCCGAGTAAGGGTGCGTTCAGCGCGCTGGGTAGCTGATTGATCAGCCGAAACGTGTTGATCTCCACCGCCGTCGGACGAGCAAGGTGCGCGGCGACGGCCGTGAGGACCACGGCCGCGCTCCCGAGGAGGAACCGGACGGCGTCGAGCGGACGGCGCTCGACCGGCCACGCCCCCTTGGCCGCCCGGTGGCCCCGAACCCGCGAAGCGGCCTCGACCGACGCCCCAGCCCTTACCTTTGGGCTGAGGGGACCGTGCGTTGACGAATGGTGAGGCCGCTCCTCGCGCGGGCTGTCAGATCGGGATTCTCTCGAGGTCATCACGCTGACGCCGCTCTCGTTGGCGTTCGCCATCGGAAGGGGCAAGAACCGATTCCGTACGCTGACGCTAGCAAACGGCGCGGCACACGGGACTCGGGCGGGCGCCGGCCACGCCACCCTCGGACCCACGGTGCGCTCAGCCAGCCAGCGTTTCGAGCCCATTAGGCCTGTCGGCCGGCTGAACGTCATGGCCGAATGGGCGTAGACGATTCTGGTGATTCTTTCAGCTGCCGCTTCCTGGAATACCAGTCGGCGCATCGGACCAATCGGTGAAATCGAATGCTCCGCTGACGCTGACCGTGCCAGCGGCGGTGCACCGGGTTTCGAGGAAGCAGCGCCCCACTGTCTCACCGCGGTACGTATGGGCCCCGGCCGGCGGCTGGTGGCGGAGGCGGTCGGAGACCAACGCGCCCACCGAGCCCCTCGGCGGCGTCTGAAGCTGAGATCAGGACCTGACGAGAACGAGCAAGGCGACGTCGTTCTTCCTGGCGGGA
>JBOGGN010000334.1:0-3905 GCA_050744165.1 Acidimicrobiales bacterium
GGGGCGGCCTTCATGTCCCGCCTTTCGCCGAGGATGGTAAGCCCCCGCTCGCAGAGCGCCCCCTTCAAGTTGGCGATCGGAACGAAGTGTTGGTGTTGTGGCTGCAGCCAGGACAACCAGAACCGACCGAGCAGCCGGCCCATCGGCCACTCTGGGTCCGGCACCTCGATCAGCAGGTGACCTCCGGGCTTCAGCACCAACGCCGCCGCGTCGAGCTCTGCAGCCGGCTCGCGCGTGTGCTCGAGGTAGTGGAACATGCTCACGACGTCGTACTGCCCGTCGAGCTCGGGGGCCAACATCGGGAACAGGCCCTGGTAGCCGCGGCGGACCCAGCCCCGACGGACCGCGTAGTCGATGCCATCGCTCGTGTCGAGTCCGTCGAACGCCGTCGCCGGCCAATTTTTCGATGCCGCCAGACAGAAATGCCCGTGTCCGGTGCCAATGTCCAGCCACGAGACGGGGGACTGGGCGTGCCCGCGCAGCGTCTCCGCCCGGTCCCGGTAAATCTTCTCCTGAGCCCCGAAAAGGGAGTCCAACTCCGCCTGGCCCGCGCCGTCGTAGAAGTCTCGGTAGTAGAAACGAGTCCCACGAGGCTCAGCCGAGGATTCTGGAAAACGTGGCGGCAAGCCGAGCAGCGGTCGAGCCGGAACCGGCCGGGCTTGCCCTGGAGCAGATCCGGCGTCGTGACGATCGTGGCGAGGCGCTCGCTCCCGCACCAAGGGCACTCGCTGCGGCGGGGCTCGAAGAAGCGGCCGACCCAATCGGCGCTGTCGGCGGTGTAACCGGCCCGGGCCTCCTCAATCAGGGCCTGCGTATGGGCCTTGTCCGCCTCGGCGACCGCGCCTTGACCGCCCCAGGCCGACCGGGCCCACTGGATGGGGTCCCGGATGATCCGCAGCAGCGATGATCGGTGCAGATCGCGAGGCCGCAGCGGGGTGGCGGCGAAGATCAGGTAAGGCTGGACGCTGAAGGCCACCAAGGAGATGACGCCCCAAAGAGGGTTTGCCATCACACCGGCCGCCAGGAGGAGGTAGCCGATCAGTGGTCCGGGGAGCGACAGCGAAGCCGGGGTGGTGAGCGCCAGGCGGCGCGACCGCGGCGAACCGGTGTCCCCTGCCGCCAGCCCGGGGACGGTGACGAGGTCCATGGCGAGCGGGGCGTACTTTTTCAGCGTCACCGTGTCGGTCAAGAGAGCAGCGGGGTCTATGCCCTCGGCCGGCTTGATCTCGGCTCGCCGGTCCGTTTCCCGGGCAACCGCAATCGCCTGCCCGGCGCCTCGCCCCGGCTCCAGCGCCGCGGAGCGCGAGGTGGCCGGGTCGACCGCCCGGAGCAGGCCGAGCGCCGCGTCGAAGGGAAGGTCCTTGGGCACGACATCGAGAACCTGCAGGCCGTTGGCGGCGGCGTAGGAGGTCAGGGCGTCCCGGGTGGCGGCCGGCAGCTGCACGCCCCGGGCGACGAGCCAGTCCCACGGCTGGTCGGATTCGTCGCTGCCCTGCCCGGCGCCCGAGGCGGCGGTCACCACCTTGAGCTGGCTCGCCCGGCCCCGCAGACGCAGGCCGTTCAGGATCAGGGTCACCGTCGCCAGGAGCGGCAGCCATGCGAGGGGGTTGGCGAGGTCGAACCCGAGGCCGCTCACACCAGCTTCTCCAGCTGATCGGCCGCAGCCGGCGCCCCACCGGCGGCCCGCAATCCGTCCCCGGCCCGGTGGGCGGCGGCGGCAAAAGTCGGCTCCCTGAGCACCGACTCGATGGCCGCGGCCAACTCCCCCGCCCGGGCGCGGCCGAAGCTCACCCGCACCCCGGCCCCGAGCGCCTCGACCCGTTCGGCGATCAGCGGCTGGTCGTCGCGGATGGGGGCGACAACCATCGGCTTGCCTGCCAGCAGCGCCTCGGACACCGTGCCGAGGCCCCCGTGGGTCACCACGGCGTCGACCTGGTCGAGCAGCGCCAGCTGCGGGACCCGATCGACGACCAGGACATGATCCGCCACCTCGCCGAGCGCCGTGTGCGATGCCGATGGGGCGACCAGGATCAGCTGGAGCGACGCCCGTTGCTTCGCCACCGCCTCGAGGAGCACCCGGTAGAACCGGTCGCCGGCGCCGCCGTTGTGCGTGCCCAGCGACACCAGCACCCGCTGGCGGCGCCCGAGCGTTGGGCGTCCGGTGTCGCTGGCGTCTGCGGGGTCGGCCGGGTCGACGGGGTCGACGGGGTCGAGCCAGTCCCAGGCGAAGGCCGCCTCCGAAGGACGCTCGGCGATCGCGGGCCCGACGAAGACGGGGCTGCAGGCGACCTCGACGGAGCCCGCCAGCTCCGGACTCGTGAACACGAGAACCAGCTGGTCGGAGAAGCGCAGGTTGCCCCGGTGGGCTTCGGCGGGGTCGACGCCGCTGCACAGCGCAAACTGGCGCAGCTCGTCGGCGATCCATGCCTCGACGGCCGGCATGGCGGCGTAGGGCCGGCCCAGCTCCGAGAACGTCGTGGCGGAGGTCGCCCAGGGCAGCCGGCGGCGCCACGCCACCGCGGCTCCGGTGATCGCCTGCTGGTCGGCGACCACCGCGTTGGGACCGAAGGCTTCGACCGCCGCCTCGACCCCGTCGCGCATCGCCCGGGCGATCGGCAGGAGCACGTCGTCCCACAAGGACCTCAGGGCGGCGAAGCCACGCAACCCGAGCCAACGGTCGTGCATGACCTCCAGATCGGTGGCCGTCATGTCGCCTCCGGCCGCCAGGAGCTGGCAGCCGTCGGGCAGCAGGGCGGCCACCGCCTCCGGGTGGCCCACCCAGGCGACGGTGTGGCCGCGGCGCTCGAGCTCCCGGCCGACCGCGACCGTCGGGTTGATATGACCGGCCAGCGGAGGTACCACGAACAGGTACCGGCTCACGATGCGGCCCGCTCCAGTGCCGCGTCGCTGCACTCGGCCAGCCACTCGATCAGCCGCTCCAGCACCTTCGGCGTGATGTCTCGGAGGACCGCGTGGCCGACGTCGGAGAAGACCTCCAGGCGGCATTGCGGCATCGACTGGCGGAGCATCGCGACCGAGGAGGCAAGGTCGGAGTGCTCGCCGTACACCGCCATCGTCGGGACCTCGAGCGCTGCCAGTTGTGGGGCCGTGAACCGGGGGACCGCAGCGAGGTCCTCGATCACCGTGGTGGCGTTGAGGAAGGCGTCGGTCGACCTCATTGCTCGCAGCTTGCGCACCGTCGCTCCGCTGACCTCGTCATCGGCCGGCAGGTCCAGGGTTTCGGAGCACAGGGCGATGGCACTGAGCGCGTCCGCGATGTCGTCGGCCCAGCTCCCGCCGTCGTCGGTCTCGGCGCAATGGGGTTCGATCAGCGTCAGGCCGGCGAGGCGCTCGGGGTAGCGCAGGCCCGCTCGGAGGGCGATGGACGCGCCGTAGCTGTGGCCGACAACATGAACGGGGCCGTCGACGCCCAGCGCATCGACCACCGCGAAGAGGTCTTCGACCGAATCGTCGAGCGTGTAGCCGTCCGGCGCCTGCTCGCTGCGGCCGTGGCCGCGCAGGTCGTACAGGATGGCGTCGGCGCCGGCCTGGGCGACCGGGTTCGCCAAGCTGTAGTAGAGGCTCGACATGTTGTCGATGAACAGCCCGTGGACGAACACGACGCTCGGGTGGTAGCGGGCGAGGGGGCTCGGCCCAACGGCCGTTGCCGCCCGGGCGAGTCGCTGGACATGGAACTTGATGCCCCGGGCGGTGACCTCAGCCACCCTGAGCCCCTCCGACCGATTCGGCCTCGCTCGCACCACCGTCGACGGCGAGACCGCTGGTGTCGTTCAGGGAATGGGTGATGTGGCGGGCCAGGGCACCGACGGTCAGGGCCAGAATCTCGTCGATCGTGAGCCCCGCCAGGAAGCTGGTGAAGTCCACGCGGCCCCCGTAGCGTTGAC
>JBOGGN010000335.1:0-43844 GCA_050744165.1 Acidimicrobiales bacterium
TCGCGGGGGCGTGGGCCAGCAGGCCCCCGATGTACCAGCGGCCCAGGTCGGACAGGCCGGCGTAGCCCAACTCGGAGTAGAACAGCGGATCGCCGGCCGTCCACAGCGACGAGTGCACGTGCATGCCCGAGCCGTTGTCCTGGAAGATGGGCTTGGGCATGAAGGTGGCGGTCTTGCCGTGGGCGCGGGCCACGTTCTTGACCACGTACTTGTACAGCATCAGCTTGTCCGCCATGCGCAGCAGCTTGTCGAAGCGCATGTCGATTTCGGACTGCCCGGCGGTACCCACCTCGTGGTGCTGGACCTCGATGTCAATCCCCAGCTCCTCCATGGTGACGATCATCTCGGACCGCAGATCCTGGTAGTGGTCCATGGGCGGCACCGGGAAGTAGCCCTCTTTGTACCGGGGCTTGAAGCCGAGGTTGGGACCCTCGTCCTTGCCCGAGTTCCAGATGCCCTCGATCGAGTCCACCGAGTAGTAGGCCTCGTGGCTGTTCTGGTCGAACCGCACGTCGTCGAAGATGTAGAACTCGGCCTCGGGACCGAAGTACGCGGTGTCCGCGATGCCCGTTGAGACCAGGTAGTCCTCCGCCTTCTGGGCCACGTAGCGGGGGTCTCGCGTGTAGGACTCGCCGGTAACCGGGTCCCGCACGAAACAGTTGATGTTCAGTGTCCGGTGCTGCCGGAACGGGTCCACCACGGCCGTGTTGGGATCTGGCATCAGCAGCATGTCCGATTCCTGGATCTCCTGGAACCCGCGGATCGACGAGCCGTCGAAGCCGTAGCCGTCCTCGAAGCCGCCCTCCGACAGCTCGTGGGCGGGCACCGAGAAGTGCTGCATGAGACCGGGCAGGTCGCAGAACCGGAAGTCGACGATCTGGATACCTTCGCTCTCGACCAGGCTCAGCACCTCGGCGGGCGTGCGTTGTTGCACGGGCGTGTTCTCCTTCTCTGTTGAAGTACCCGGGATTCTTGTTCCGGGGCCGTGTCCACTCCGTTGCACGTCTGTGAACTGCTTGTGAATCCGCAGGTGGGCTTGTCCTAGCACGGATGGCGCCTGCGAGACTATCCGACGACATGGAACGCCAAGCCGACTACGTCCTGCGCACCGTTGAAGAGCGGGGGGTGCGCTTCATCCAGCTCTGGTTCACCGACGTGCTCGGGATCCCCAAAGCCTTCAGCATCACCCCCGCCGAGCTGGAGAACGCCCTCGAGGAGGGCATGACCTTCGACGGGTCCGCCATCGACGGCTTCAGCCGGGTCCAGGAGAGCGACGTGCTGGCCCACCCGGACCCAAAGACCTTCCAGCTCCTCCCCTACCACGGCGACGGCCACGCGGTGGCCCGGGTGGTCTGCGACGTCGCCAACCTCGACGGCACTCCCTTCGAGGGTGACCCCCGCCACGTGCTGCGCCGCGCCCTGATGAAGGCCCGGGAGCACGGCTTTTCCTTCTACTGCGCCCCGGAGCTGGAGTTCTTCTACTTCCCGCTGCCGGCCGCAGGCACCGACATCGGCGTCCACTCGCCCGAGCCGCTCGACGGGGGGTCGTACTTCGAGTTGACCACCTCGGACAAGGCCACCGAGCTGCGCCGGCGCACGGTCATCACGCTCGAGGACATGGGGATCCCGGTCGAGTACAGCCAGCACGAGGATGCCCCCAGCCAGCACGAGATCGACCTGCGCTACACCGACGCCCTGACCATGGCCGACACCGTGATGTCGGTGCGCCAGGTGGTGAAGGAGGTGGCGGCCCGCCAGGGAGTGCTGGCCACGTTCATGCCCAAGCCCCTCCCCGGCGTCCAGGGCTCGGGGATGCACACCCACCTGTCGCTGTTCGACGGCGACACCAACGCCTTCCACGACGAGGCCGACGAATACCACTTGTCCAACATCGGGCGGCGGTTCATCGCGGGACTCTTGACCCACGCCCACGAGATGACCGCCATCACCAACCAGTGGGTCAACTCCTACAAGCGCCTGATCGTCGGCTACGAGGCCCCGACGTATGTGTCCTGGGCCCGCAACAACCGCTCCGCCCTGGTCCGGGTACCCCCCACCAAGAGGGGCAAGAAGGAGTCCACCCGGATCGAGTACCGCGCCGCCGACCCCGCCGCCAACCCGTACCTGGCGTTCGCGGTGATGCTGGCGGCGGGCATGGCCGGCATCGACCGCGGCTACGAGCTACCGCCGGAGGCGGCCGCCAACCTGTACGAGCTGACCAACGAGGAGCGGATGGCCGACGGCATCCAGAACTTGCCCGGCTCCCTCTCGGACGCCATCCGGGCCATGGAGTCCTCCGAACTCATGGCGGAGACCCTGGGCGAGCATGTCTTCGAGTGGTTCATCCGCAACAAGCGGGCCGAGTGGGCCGACTACAAGGCCGAGGTCACCCCCTTCGAGCTGCGGCGCTACCTGACCTCGCTGTAGTCCGGCGATGGAACCGCTCCTGATCTTCCCCGACCCGGCCCCCTCGCCGCTGGCCCAGGCCCTCGACCTGGCCGGCTACCCCTGGAAGGCAGCCGGCTCGGTCGAGGTCGCCGACCGCCTGGAACCCGAGGACGGCTGGTCCGGGGCCATCGTGGGCGCCGATACCGACCCCGAAGGCGCCTTCGCCCTGTGCCGGGCGCTGCGCAAGCGGGACCTCCCCTTCGAGCCGGTGATGCTCCTCGCCACCCTGTCCCAGCTGCCGGACCTCGAGTTGCGCGAAGACTTGTTCGACGACTTCTGCCTGACGCCGTTTCAGCCCCGGGAGCTCGAGGCCCGCCTGGCCCACTTGTTCTGGCGCACTGGGCGCGGCACCCGGCCCGAGCTGGTCGAGTACGGCCCGCTGGTGCTCAACCTGGAGACCTACCAGGCAGCGGTCGGTGGCAAGCCCCTCGACCTCACCTACATGGAATACGAGCTCCTGAAGTTCCTGGCCACCCACCCCGGCAAAGTCTTCACCCGCGAGACGCTGCTCAGCCGGGTCTGGGGCTACGAGTACTACGGGGGTGCCCGCACCGTGGACGTTCACATCCGGCGCCTGCGCGCCAAGCTCGGCGAGGAACACGCCAACTTGATCTCCACCGTGCGTTCCGTCGGGTATCGCTTCGGCCAGAGCCGCTGGGGGATCTAAAGCCAACTGCCGCGGGAAGGCTCAGGTGTTGGTCTCGAGCAGCTCGCTTCCCAGATGGGTCATCTCGGCGTTGTCCTTGAGCGCCAATCCCATCATCACCGCGCCCATCGTCCCGCTGAACAAGAAGGCGATCGGCAGGGCGAAGACGAGCACGACTGCGACAAGGAGGGCTCCGATGATCACGCCGAATCTCTTCCCGGAGCGGGGCGCGCCCACACCTCGATTTCCACCGCGGCACCGAGCGGCAGGGCGGCCACGGCGAAGGCGGACCGAGCCGGGCGGTGCTGGTCGAAGGCAGCCACGTAGGCGTCATTCATTGCGGGGTAATCCGAGATGTCCGCCAGGAACACCGTGGTTTTGACGACGTCAGCAAGAGTTGCGCCTTCCGTTCGAAGCAGAGTCTCGACATTGGCGAGCGCTTGGGTCACCTGGGCCGCCAGCCCTTCCACCAACCGGCCCCCCGACAGCCCCAGTTGCCCGCTGCACACCAGCCAATCCCCGGCCCGCACGATGGGGCTGTAGGGGCCTACTGGTTTCGGGCGCTCACTCACCGGGGCGCGACCCTAGCCTCCGCCCCCCGGCCGACGGAAAGACCAGGGCTCCATGTCGCCCTTTGTTACTCGTGACGCGCCGGTCATCCGCCCGAGGAGGGCGCCAACACCAGATCCGGAGGGGAAGGTCCTGCTAGCGGAAACGGCCCCGCATTGTCGGCCATTCCGGGGGCAGTCCCTGGGCGATCCAGGTGGCCGCGGCGACGGCCGCGAACACGGCGGCGCTGCCATTGACGGGCGGCGCCGACGATGGCTCCACGGCCACTTCGATGGGCGGGGTGTCAACGGCCCGGAGGATGCCGAAGGAACGGACCGTCAAGTCCTGGACCTCTCCCTCCTCATCGACCGCGATGGCCTCGCTACACACCCACCCGAGGGCCATGTGCACCGCGCCCATGCAGTAGGACCGGAGCACCACCTCGTCCAGTGGATCCCCGCAGGCGACATGGACGCGTACCCCCTGTGGGAGACCATCCGCGGACACCTCAACCTCGGCAGTAGCCCGGCTCCCGACCGGCGACAGGACCTCCGCGGTGCCTCGGCTCCCGCTCGCGGACCGTGGCTCCCCCGCTGCCGCTCGGCTCTGCCCAACGGAGCCGACCTGGGTGCGCCCGCTCCCGGCGAGCACGGCCAGCAGGACCGCGGCCTCGGCCCATCCGGCGGCCCGCAAGGCAACCGAGGTGGGCGGCCCGCCGACGTCGAGCTCCTCGACCGTCAGTTCCGGCGCCACCGACGCGATGGCGGCCGCGATGCCCGGCGTTCGAACCACCCGCACCAGGCCTGACCCGTCCGCACGGAGGCCAGCGGCAATCGGGGGTCGCTTGGGGCCGAGGCGGACCGCATCCTCGCGGGACAAGAGCACCCGCACCGGCCGCCGGTACTGGTCAGCCAGCAACCGAGCCGCCGCCGGCGCCGGGCTGTTGGCTTTGCCGCCGAAGGCGCCGCCGTTGGCCAGAGGTGTCGCCGGCTCTCCCCCGGGGACGCACCACGAGGCGTCGCTCTCCACGTAACCGGGCTCGACCCAGGTGGTGCGCAACGTCAGCGCCCATTCGCCTCCCGGCACCTCTAGGGGATAACGAACCGCGACCCCGCTGCGCCGCCCGGGAACCCGTCGGGCCGCAGCTCGGGCCTCATGCAGCGACTCTCCGACCGCCCAGCTGCCTCGGCCGTCGGGAACCGCCACCAGGGCACCCTCGGGAGCCAGGTCGTCGGCGAAACCGGCCCGGCCAGCAGCCACGGCGGGACCAACCCGCTGCACGGCGCCACCCTCGATGGTCGCTCGCTCCTCGGCCGCCATCATGTCGCGACCGGTCGGCAACGCCGGCAACGTGGTCGCCGCCTCGACCACCGAGCGCCACCCGGTGCAGCGGCACAGGTGGGCCAGCAGCGCCCGCTCGGCGGTCAGTCGGTCGGTGGCCTCGCCCCCGTGGGCGGCGACCAATCGCATGAGGATGCCGGGAGTGCAGAACCCGCACTGGCTCGCCCCGGTTGCCGTGAAGGCGTTCGTCCAGCGCTGCCGCGTGGCCTCGGGGAGCCCGTCGAGGGTGGTAACGGCTCGTCCCGCGACCCGGCGCGCCGGCGTGACGCACGCCACCCGCGGGGCGCCGTCGACCAGCACGGTGCAGCAGCCGCACTGGCCTTGAGGGCTGCAGCCGTCCTTGGCAGTGCGCGCACCGAGGCGGTCTCGCAGCACCTCCAGCAGGCTCGACCCATCGTCGGGTACTTCCACCAGCCGGCCGTCGAGCTGAAATGCCAGGGCCATACGTCGAGAGTAGGTTCGTCCCGGTGGACCCCCGGCTCAGCCGCCGCCAGTTCCTGGCCACAGCGGCGGTGGCCGGCGGGGCCCTGGGGGCGTCAGCTTGCAGTCACAACGCCAAGGCCATCCATGTGGGCGGCTCGCAGGACAGCAGCGGCCTCAGCCTCGAGGTCACCTCCGGAGCCGTGGATGGGCCAACCGACCAGAACGTCTCGGTGTTCGAGGCCGGCATCCCCCAGCGGGTGTCCTTCGTCCTGGCGGGGAAGTCCGGCTTCCTGTCGCCGTCCTCGGGGCAGGTGACGCTGCGTTTCGGCCCCGACGAGCAGCACTTCGGCGCTCCCGTTCCCGTCCAGGTGTATGCCGACACCGGCGCCGCGGCCAACACCTATCTGGTCGCCTCCACCCAGTGGGCCAAGTCGGGCACGTTCTGGCTCCGGGGGGCCTACCGCGGCCAGACCGCCGATTCTCCCGTCGTCATTATCGATCCGTCAAAGGCTCGGATCCCCTACGCCGGTCAGAAGATGATCTCTGCAGCCACGCCGACGTTCACCAACGCTCGCGGCGTGAGTCCTATCTGTACCCGCTACCCGGTGTGCCCGTTCCACACCCAGAGCCTCGACGCCTACCTGACCCAGGACCGGCCGCTGGCGCTGGTGTTCGCCACCCCGGCGCTGTGCGAAACGGCAACCTGCGGGCCCGTGCTGGACTCCGTCGTCAGCGTGTCACCCGCTTTCACGTCGAAGATCAACTTTGTGCACTGCGAGATCTTCGCCGGGCTGTCGCGCAACGATGCCAACACGGCCGCCGTGCTGGCATACCACCTCCAGTCCGAGCCGGTCATGTTCCTGGCCGACCGCAGCGGCATGGTGGTCGAGCGCATCGACGGTCTGTTCGGGAAGGCCGAGATCACGGCCGCCCTCACCCGCCTGGCCTCGCGCTGAGACGCGGGTGCTGGACGAGGACTAGCTGAAGGACTGCCCGCAGCCGCAGCTGCGCTGGGCGTTGGGGTTGTTGATCGAGAAGCCGGCTCCCTGCAGCCCGTCCTTGAAGTCCAGCGTGGCGCCGGTGATGAGCGGGGCGCTGGCCGGGTCGACGACCACCTTCACGTCGCCGTACTGCGACAGCAGGTCGTCGTCGGCGAACTCGCTGTCGAAGAACATCTCGTAGCTGTAGCCGGAGCACCCGCCCGGGCGAACCGCCACCCGAAGCGCCAACTCATCGTTGCCCTCTTGCTTCACGAGCTCTGCCACCTTGGTCACCGCGGCGTCGGTGAGGTTGATGACGGTGCGGGTGGTTTCGGTGGTGGTCACAGTTCGCCTCCAGAAAAGTCGGACTTAGAAAGCGGGGAAAAGGTCCTGTATCAGCATGTTACCGGCTGAGCAGGTCAACATGGCAGGGATCTCGATCTTCGAGCGTTGCGAAGGCACCAACCTCGATCTCGGCGTTCGGAACTCCATCGACCACGCCTTCGACGATGCCTCGGTGCAGGTTGCACACCAGGCTCGGGTACTCGGTCGCCACCTCCCGGAACGGGCAGCGGGCGAAGGCCACGGTGGTGACCTCCCCATCTTCGGCCAACTCAGGATCGAAGCCCAGATCGGCGAGCTCGTCGACCAGCGCCTCGAGGCAGGACTGGGTGCCCGCGGCCGCCCGGGCGGCGCCGGAGCGGCGACCCTCGGCCCGGCCCGCCTCCACCGCGGTGTCGGTGCCGGCACCTCCGGCCGCGGCCACGCCGGCCAGCAACCGCGCCAGCAGCCGGAATCCAGAGGGCTCCAACCCAAGCGAGGGCGCCTCGGCCGCCACCGACCAACGGTGCTGGGGACGGCCTACCGTGCCCCGACTGTCGGCGTCAACGCTCAAGAGGCCCACGTCGCGCATGCGCTCAAGGTGGGGCCGCACGGTGTTGGGATGCAGCTCCAGGCTGTCGGCGATCTCGGTGGTGGTGAGCGCCACCGGCGAGCGGGCCAACTCCAGGTAGATGGCGTAACGAGTGTTGTCCCCGAGGGCTTTGAATACCGGCAACCTGTCCACCACCGCCAATAATACCGGTCCTCGCCGGTACTATTCGGGTATGCCGTTGACTCCTCCCGCCGTCGAGGGCGCCATGCGCGGGGTGATCGACCCCGAGCTAGGGGACAACGTGGTCGACCTCGGCATGTACCAGGGCGCCGACATCACCGACGACGGCGACGTGACGGTCCACCTGGCGCTGACCACGGCCGGGTGCCCACTGCGGACCCAGCTGCAGCGAGACACCGTAAGCCGGGTCGGCAGCCTGCCGGGAGTCACCAAGGTCCATGTCCGCACGAGCGAGATGTCGCGCCAGGCCAAGTCGGCGCTGATGGCTCGCGCCCGTTGGAAGGTCCGGGAAAACGCCCCGCTCACCGACATCCCGGGCCGAACCCGGGTGGTAGCGATCTCCTCGGGCAAGGGCGGGGTAGGCAAAAGCTCAGTCACCGTGAACCTGGCGGCCACCCTGGCCTCCCGGGGGTACACGGTGGGGCTGCTGGACGCCGACATCGCCGGCTTCTCGGTTCCCCGCATGCTCGGCATCGAGGGCCAGATCGCGGCGGAGCGCAACGAGGCCCACCCAGAGCGTCCAAGGATGCGCCCGGTGGAGAAGCGCATCGGAAGCGGCCTGGTCAAGGTGCTGTCGATGGGTTTCCTCTCGCCCGAGGACGAGGCCATCATGTGGCGCGGCTTGATGCTCAACCGCGCCGTCCAGCACTTCTTGGAGGACGCCGTCTGGGGCGACCTCGACTACCTGCTGGTCGACATGCCTCCCGGCACCGGCGACATCCAGATGGGCCTGGCCCGCATGCTGCCCCGCACCGAGATGATCATCGTGACCACCCCCGCGCTGGCGGCCCAGAAGGTAGCGGTGCGGGCCGCCGACATGGCCCGCAAGGGGTATCTGCGCGTCGCCGGGGTCATCGAGAACATGAGCGGCTTCACTTGCGACCACGGCGTCACCTACGACCTGTTCGGCACCGGCGGCGGCCAGCGGCTGGCCGAGGAGATCGGGGCCCCGCTGCTTGGTCGCATCCCGCTCGAACCTTCGGTGTCGACCGGCGGCGACCGCGGGTCGCCGGCCGCCCTGGGGACAGGACCGGTGGCGGCGGCGTTTTCCGATCTGGCCGACACCGTGATGGAGGCCATCCCGGTGGTCGAGATGCAGGACTGCACCGCCCGCATTCTCGACCTGGTGGACTCGGCGGCCCGGGGGGAGCCGGTCCGCGACTAAGCCGCCAATACCGGGGCGGCCCCGGCGCAGACAGTCCGCGACGAGGCCGCTGGTAGCTGGGCGTTACCGTTGGCGAATGGTCAGAAGCCGCCGCCCCGCCCGCTGTTGCAGCACCGTAGGAAGGGCCCGCCCGTGCTGACGCGCATGTCGGGGATGCGGGCGCGCATCGCGCCCCGGACAGCCTTGGGGATGGTCGCGGTCGTGTTGGCGGCGTCGTTAGGGGCCGCTTTCAGCGGCGCCGTGCTGTACGCCTATTACTCCTTCCAGTTGCAGAAGACCAATGATCACGTCAACACGCTGATCAACACCTACCAGAAAGAATTCCAAAGCGCCCAGGGCGATTTGGCCAACGAAACGGCCCAGGACAAGGCGATCATCAACAATGCCCTCGGACCGCTGAAGTCGGCCGCGGTCAGCGGCAACACGCTGAAAAACCTGGATGACAAGCTGGCCCCGTCCTTGTTCTTCGTCTCCACGACAGACGAGAACGCTCAGCCATCGGTGGGCACCGCCTTCGCCATCGCCTCCGACGCCTCAGAGACGCTGCTGCTCACCTCGTACAACACCATCAAGGCAGCGACGGTCAAACCCGGCCCGCCGGTCATGCTCCGACAAGGCGGCGGCCCCGCGATGACCGTGACCGTGTACAACTTCGACCCGACATCAGACCTGGCCCTGATCCTGTTGAACCGGGGCGGTGTTGCCACCATCCCCGTCGCCCCCGCCGCCCCCGGTCCCCAAATCGGTGACTCGGTTTTCGAGGTGGCTGGCATCGGCGCCCTAGGCGCCCAGGCAGCCCAAGGGACCGTGGTCGACGTTTCCTCATCGGGGATCGAGCACACCGCCCCCGTTGGCCCGCAGTACCAGGGCGCGCCCATGGTCAACGCCGACGGCCAGGTGGTGGCAGTCGCTTCCCGGGCGTACGCCCCACTGAACTTTGGCGCTGACTCGGTTTGGTTCGCACCCCCGATCCGCGCAGCCTGCACCCGCGTCCTCACCTGCCAGAACGGGACCCTGGGCGCGCCCGGCGCTAAAAGCTAGGCCCGTCGCCAGCCGATCGAGGGACGGTCAGCCCAGGCGTTGGCCACACAGGGGGACGACTAGGGAGGGACGGTGGTGGTCGACGCCGTCCCCCCGATGGGCAAGGTGACGCCGGTCGTCGGCGGAGCGCTGGTAGGGGGCGCCGTGGTGGGCGGCGAGAACGGCGTCAGGTTGGGCAGGACCGGCCCTGCGATATAGGGGCCGCCAACAGGCGCCGGTGTCACCGCCGCCGGGGCGCCCGGGGTGACGCCGCCCAGGGCCTGGGCGGCCAACTCGTCGGAGATGGACGACAGGGGAGCCGGTTGAGCGAAGTCGGTGGGCGCCACGTTGGCCAGGGCCTTGGTCATGAACGCCTTCCACACCGGCGCTGGAATGGTGGCGCCATACACGTTGCCGACCCCCGGAAAGCTGAGAGTCGTCGACTGATTGTTGGCATAGCCCATCCACACCGCCGCCGACAGCGTGGGGGTGTAGCCGACGAACCAGGCGTTGGTGAAGTTACTGGTGGTCCCGGTCTTGCCCGCTGCCGGGCGGCCCAGGTTGGCGTCGGTGGCCGTGCCGCCGCTGATGACACCCTGGAGCAGGTTGGTGACGTTGTCAGCGATGACGGCGTCGATCACCTGAGTTGCCGGGGGCGCCTTGGTGATGTTGTCGACCAGCACCTTTCCGGTGCCGTCGATGATCTTCAAGATCGGCGTGGGCGCCGCCCGGGCGCCGTGGTCGTCGAAGACCCCGTAGGCCGAAGCCATGTCCAGCGGCGAGACACCCACCTCCCCCAGGGCGTAGGCCCCGCTACAGGTCTGGACCCGGGAGCTGTACCAGGCCGAGGTGATGCCCAGCTTGGCCGCCATCTGGCCCACCGGGACGCAGCCGGTCTTGCGGATCAACTCGGCGAAGACGGTGTTGATCGACTGGGCAGTGGCAGTCCGCAGCGTGGCCGAACCACCGCCCTCACCCTCGTTGTTGTTGATCACGCAGCTGTTGGTCGGCGTCGACTGACACCCCGGGATGTGGAACACCGTCGGTGCCGGAAAGACGGTGTCGGGCCCGATCCCCTGCGTGAACGCGGTGGCCAGGACGAACGGCTTCCATGCCGAGCCTGGTTGTCGGCCTGCCACCCCGGTGTTGCTGGTGATGTCGTTGTTGCTCCAGCATGGTGCCGGCACCTCGACGGTGACGGATTTGGCGGGCTCTGGCTCGCAGCCGCCGAGGGCGAAGTTGATCTGGGAGTACGGTCCCTTGCCACCGAAGTCACGGCCGCCGACGATCGCCTGGACGAAACCGGTCTGGGGCTGCACGGCAGCCAGACCCATCTCCAGGTTCGGGTTGGGGTCGTTCAGCTTGGCGAACTCGGCCTGCACCGCCGCCTCGGCGTCACTCTGGATGGTGGGGTCGAGCGTCGTCTGGACCCGAAGTCCGCCGGTGTACACCACTTGCGCGCCGTACTGCTGGAGCAGGTAACGCTTCACGTAATCGACGAAGGCGGGATATTGGGGCGTTACCTGCTGCTCGGGGTAGACCGTGGTGGTGTTCGGGATCGGCGTCTCGCCGTTGCTGATGTCGTTGATGGGCGCGCCGACCGCGGCATCGTGCTGCTGCTGGGTGATGTAGCCCTGCTGCAGCATGTCGTCCAGCACCAACTCCCGCCGGGCCTCGGCGGCCGCGGGATTCTCGCGTGGGGCCCAGGCGCTGGGCCCGGCGATCAGCCCCGCCAGGGTGGCGGCCTCTGAAAGGTTGAGGTTGTTGACCGGCACCCGGAAATAGTTCTCCGACGCCGCCCCGATTCCATAGCCGCCGTCCCCGAAATAGATCGTGTTCAGGTACTGGAACATGATCTCGTCCTTGGTTGCCGAGCGCGCCAGCTTGCTGGCGAGAATGGCCTCCTTGATCTTGCGGGAAATGGTGCGGGCCCCGTTGGTATAGGTCTCCTTCACGTACTGCTGGGTAATGGTGGAGCCGCCCTCGAGGGTCTTCTGGTTTTCCAGGTCGGCCAGTAGAGCCCGAATGCTGCCGCGTATGTCGACGGCGCCGCCCTTGTAGAAGTTCTTGTCCTCGACGGACACGACCGCCTCTTTGAGCACCGTCGGAATGTCCTTCTCGGTGACCGGAATGCGCTCGCTGAACTGGCTGAAGGTGGCGATCAGGTTGCCGTTCTTGTCGTACACCTGGGTCGGCTGGTCGATCGCCAGTGGCTTGGGAGCGGGAATGGTGCCCGGCAGCGGCAGGAAGATCAGCGACCCCAAGATGGTCGCGATCACCACGATGGGCACCAGGACGCTGACGGTGAACAGGAGGACCACCGAATCGAGGACCATCCGGACCGGGCGGGGCAGCAGCATCTGGCGCGAGCTTCGCACAGCCGCCCTGCTCCCAGGCACGCGACCACCTGCCGGGCTGGCCGTATGTGGCGGCCTCACCAATAGGCTCACCCCGATGCCGAGCCGCCCGCCCTCGGTCGACGCCCTGGCGAGAAGCCTGTCCGACCTCGACCTGCCCCACGCCTTGCTGGTCGACGCGGCCCGCGCCGCCATCGCCGCGGGCAACCCGGACTCGGCTCGCGCCGATGCCCAGGCGGTGGCCGACGCCCTCCTGCGCCCGGTCGTCAACGCCACCGGCGTGTTGCTGCACACCAACCTTGGGCGGGCCCCCCTTCCCTCGGCCGCCCCCGCGCCGGCAGCCGCACCCGCGCCGGCAGCAGAAGCCGACGGCCACCGAGCGCCGGTCCGCTACGCCAACTTGGAGCTCGACCTCGTGACCGGCCGCCGCGGCTCGCGCAGCCACCACGCGGCCGCCCTCCTGGCCCGAGCCGCGGGCGCCGAGTCGGCCCTGGTGGTCAACAACGGGGCGGCGGCGGTGCTGCTCGTCCTCATGGCCCTGGGGGCTGGGTGCGAGGTGATCATCAGCCGCGGCGAACTGGTCGAGATCGGTGGCGGCTTCCGGGTGCCTGAGGTGCTGACTGCCTCGGGTGCCCACCTGGTCGAGGTGGGCACGACCAACCGCACCCGGGCGTCGGACTACGCCGCCGCCGTGTCGCCCGCCACCGCCTTGGTGTTGAAGGTCCACCAGTCGAACTACCGGGTGGTGGGGTTTACGGCCGCCGCCACCGTGGCCGAGCTGGCCGCCCTCGGCCCGCCTGTCGTGGCCGACATCGGCTCCGGCCTGCTCGACGCCACCACGCCCTGGCTCCACGGCGCCCCGCCAGCCTGGTTGGCAGAGGAACCGGCGGCCCGCCAAACTCTGGCCGGCGGGGCCGCGCTGGTCACCTTCTCGGGCGACAAACTGCTGGGCGGCCCCCAAGCGGGGATCATCGCCGGCCGGCGGGAGCTGGTGGATCGCTGCGCCCGCCACCCTATGGCCCGAGCGTTGCGCCCCGGTGGCTTGGTGCTCGCCCACCTCCAGGCAACCGCCCTCGCCTACCTCGGCCGCGACCTGGCGGCGCTGCCCTTCTGGACCATGGCGACCATCCCCCAAACGACTCTGCGGGAACGAGGCCGGGCCATCGCCGGCCACCTGGCCGCCCACGGGGTCGAGGTGACCGACTGCATGAGCATCCCCGGCGGCGGCTCCCTCCCGGGCATGGAGATCCCCTCGGCAGGCGTTCGCCTCGCCGGCGACCACACCCTCGCCCTGCGGCGCCACGATCCGCCGATCGTGGCCCGGGCCTACGACGGATCGACGGTTTGCGACCTGCGCACCGTCGATCCCGCCGACGACCGCGTGATCACCGCCGCCCTGGCAACACGCACGACCTAAGCCGACCGCTCGTGCACGTCATCGCCACCGCCGGACACGTCGACCACGGCAAGTCCACGCTGGTCCTTTCCCTCACCGGAATGGACCCCGACCGCTTTGCGGAGGAGAAAGCCCGGGGCCTCACCATCGACCTCGGCTTCGCCTGGACCACCCTGCCCTCCGGGCGGGGGGTCGCCTTCGTCGACGTCCCCGGCCACGTCCGGTTCATCCGCAACATGTTGGCCGGGGTCGGCGCCGTCGACGCCTGCATGTTCGTGGTTGCCGCCACCGAGGTCTGGAAGCCGCAGTCCGAGGAGCACCTGCGGATCCTCGAGGTGCTCGGCATCCGCCACGGGGTCATCGCCCTGACCAAGGTGGGGCTGGTCGACGACGAGTGGCGGGAGCTGGCCGCCATGGAGGTCGCCGACCGGGTGGCGGGAACGTTCCTCGAGGGAGCGCCGATTGTGCCCGTCGATGCTCCGACTGGCATCGGCCTCGACGACCTGCGCCTCGCCCTCGACGACCTGCTGGCCACGACGCCGACCTCGCCCAACCGCGACCGGCCGCGTCTGTGGGTCGACCGGAGCTTCGCGGCCAAGGGCTCGGGAACGGTGGTGACCGGGACGTTGACCGGAGGCACTCTGGCGGTCGACGACGAGTTGCGCATCTTGACCGCGGCCAACGGTGGAAAAGGGACGGCCGCCCGCGTACGAGCCCTGCAGAGCCATCAACGACCGCAGCAGACGGTCGGACCAGGGCACCGAGTGGCGGTCAACCTGACTGGCGTCCACCACGGCGACGTCGGCCGGGGCGATTCGCTCGTCCGCCCCGAGCAGTGGGCCCCCACCACCACCTTCGACGCATCCCTGCAGGTACTGGCGTCCCTCGACCACGCAGTTTCCCGCCGCGGCGCCTACCTCCTGTACGCCGGATCAGGCGAATACCCGGTGCGGGTCCGGCTCATCGGCGCCGTCCCTGAACCCTCGCCAACATCGGCGCCAAGCGCCGGGACGGCGCAAGGAATTCAGGAGGCGGGAACGGGAACGGGAGCCCAACCGGCTCCGGGCGAGAATGGCGATGCCGGGTTTGTCCGGGCGGCGGAGATCCCACCCGGCGGTCTCGGGTTCATCCGCTGCCATCTGCCGATCGCGCTCCCGTTGATGCCGGGGGATCGCTACGTGCTGCGGGAAAGCGGACGCTCGGAGACCGTCGGCGGCGGCGTGGTCCTCGATGTGGCGCCGGTGCTGGCGGCGTCGCGAGCCCGGCCGTCGATCTCAGTAGAACGGGTCGTGGCCGAGCGCGGCTGGGTTGACTCCGACCTCCTGGAACGGATGACCGGGCGGCGCGTGGCGCCCACGGTCGGCCACTGGGTCGTAGCTCCCGCCGCCCTGGCCGCGGCCCAGCAAGCGGTGCTGGACGCGGTGGCCGCTGCCGGCCCGCAGGGCGTTGACCTGGCGACGCTTCCCGTCCGATCCCGCGAAGCGTTGGCGACCCTCGCCGATCGGGTGGTGGTACGCGCGGGGCGCGTGGTGCCAGCGGGAACCGGGGCGTCGGACCGGGTCGAGGAGTTGCGCCGCCACCCGTGGATGGCGGCGCTTCAGGCCTCACCGTGGGCGCCGCCCGAGCCCAACGGGGTCGATCGCGAGGTGGTACGGGAGCTGGTCCGACATGGCTTGGTGGTCGAGCGCGACGGCATCTACTTCGCGGCCGGTGCCATCCACGACGCTTCCCGGATCGTGGCCGACCTGCTGGCCGAGTCGCCCGAGGGCGTGACGGTGGCCGAGGTGCGCACGGCGCTCGGCAACACCCGCAAGCACGTCCTCCCGTTACTGGCCGAGCTGGACGCAACGGGAGTCACCCGGCGGCGGGGCGATGTGCGCATCGGCGGACCTCGGCTGCCCGATGGAGACGGTGGCCGCCGAAGCTGAGGAAGCTTGAGCAAGGTGGCACCAGTTCCGGCCGAAAACGTCGGGGATGGGTGCCGCTAGCAACCTCCTGCGCAGCCTGGCTCGCCAGGCTGGCCCCCACCTCTTGGAGGCGACCCTCGGTCCTACCGCCTGCTTCCTGACCGGCCGAGCGCTCTGGGGTATTGACGGCGCCCTGGTGCTGGCCCTGGCGTGGACGGGAGGGTGCACGGCCCGGCGGGTCATCCGAGGGCGGCGCATGAGCGGGCTCCTCTTGATCGGGCTGGTCACCTTGGTGGCGCGCGCCGCGGCGTCGCTGGCGCTGCACTCACCACGGGCCTACCTGATGGCCCCGGCCCTGATCACCATCGTCAGCGGCGCCGTCTTCGTCGCCACCGGGCTGGCCGGCAAGCCGCTCCTCGGGCTGGTGATCGGGGACCTCATCCCGGAGCGATGGCTGGACCCGGCGCACCCCGCCACCGCTCGGCTGCTGCGACGGGGATCGATCGTGTGGGGCGGTGAGCAAGTCGTGTCGGCCGTGGTCTCGCTGGCCATGATCCTGCGGGTGTCGACGACCACCTACCTCGTGTTCCACGAGGCGGTGTCGCTTGCCATCCTGGCCGCCGCGCTGGTCGTCTCGGCGCCATTCTTGTGGGGGCCGCTTCGGGCGGTACGGGCGGCCTGCCAGGGGAGGGCGGCCGCGCCGCCGGTGACCCAGGACCCGGTGGCGTGGTCCTGCGGCTCAGACGGGAGCGGAGTGGAGGACTACCGGGATGGTTCTTGCCGTGACCCGAGTGGGAGGCGGCGTGCGATCCGCTGCGTGAGGCCGGGGGGGGCGTCGCCTTTTTCCAGGTCTTCTGGGGCTTCGCCAGCCGCCTCCATCTGGCGGGCCAACTGGGCGACGGCGATGGAGTTGGTCAGGATCGAGCCGAATGCGTCCGGATCCGCCAGGAGCCACGAGTGGCGGCCCTCAACCACCTCGCCTTCGGACCCGATGGCACGGCACAAGGCGGCGAAGGAGGCCTGGGGGATGACCGTGTCGTGGTCGCCCCACAGGACGACGACGGGGAGTTGTCGGCGCTTCAACTCCTGCAACTCGGACAGGAGGTCGGCCCGGCGGAGCAGGTTGAGCACGTTGAGCACCCCGAGCGGATTGCGCACCAGGTTGGGGACGGCGTCCTCGACGATGATGGGGACGACGCGCGACATGTAGCTGAGCGGGAGGATGTCGCGGGGCGCCCGGAACCAGGTCCAGGGGGGCTTGGACGTGGCCATGCGGGCCAGGTTGCCGATCGACCAGGTGGTGCCCCCAACCGAGTTGACCAGTACCAGGGTGCGGACCCGCTCGGGGTGGTCGTGGGCCAGCTTGATGGCGACACCACCACCGAAGCTGTGTCCGATCACGAACGCCGGCTCCTCGACCCCGGCGGCGTCGAGGAAGTGGGCGACCCAGTCGGCGTAGCCGCTGAAGGTGGGTGAGCCGGGCAGGTTGGGAGTTCCGCCGAAGCCGGGCAGCGCGGGGGCGATGACCCGGCAACCGAGATGGACGAGGCGCTTCAGGGCTCGGCGGTACGCGTGGTGGTCGAGCGCCCAGCCGTGCAGCAATACGACCGCCAAGCCGTCACCGGCGGCGCCGTAGAACGCCTCGCGACCGTCGACCACGGTGCTGCGCCAGACTAGGTGATCGTCCGACTCCGTGCTTACCATTGCAAGCACCAGGATAGAGCCCGGGTCGTGGTTGGGGCCAGGACCGTTGGGGTCCCGAAACCCGTGGTTCAGACGGTTTGGGTCATCAGCTGCTTGCGCTCGACCTCGTTGAGGCCACCCCAGATGCCGTGTGGCTCACGGATGCGGATGGCGTAATCGAGACAGGCCCGTTTGACCGGGCAGCCAGAGCAGATTGTCTTGGCTCGGCTCTCCCGGGCTTCCTTCTCGTCCTTGCGCTCGAAGTGCGACGGAGGGAAGAAAACTGAGGCATGCGGCCCTCGACAGGCCGCTTTCGCCTGCCACAATTCGTCTACTCGCTGGACGCTCAAAAGGGTTCCCCCCCTTTCTCGCGGAGAAGTTACCCCCCGGAAACCAGCCGGGCAAGGGGGTAACAATCGCGAGCACGTCTTTCCGTAGCGATATGTCCGATTTAGAGATGATTTGAACGCCCCAGCAGGCCGGAAAAATCCGAAGCCCGCTGCCCGAAAAACCTTAGCAGGCTCAGTGGTGTGCGTCGCGGGCGCCGCCGGTCTCCGGTTCCACCTCAAGGAGCAGCCCGTCGATGGCGACCACTCGGATGGGATCGCCGCCCGCGATGGGGGTGGCTCGGTTGGTCCGGGCTCGCCACGGGGCGCCGCGTACCTCGACGGTCCCCTCGGGATGCACTGCGCTCAGGGCCACGCCCATCTCCCCCACTAGGTCCTTACGGCCGATCGTCGGGGTCGAGAAGCGGCTCCGCACCAGCGACGGGAGGCCGACGACCATATACAGGGGGGTCCCGAGCACCCCGACGATGAACGCCAGCCAGGAGATCTGGACCTGGCGGTACAGGAAGAGCGACCCGACGGCGAGACATAGAGCGCCGAGGCCCGTCCACACCCTAGGGACGCCCGACTGGAGGTCGACGCAGAAGCCAAAGACGGCGACGACCAGCAGGACAAGAGCCCACACCCGGATCGGGAGGGTGCCGAGCCCGTAGGAGGCCAGGACGAGGGCAGCGCAGCCGCAGGCGGTGCCGATCCCCACGCCACCGGTGAAGAAGTCCAAGGCGATCAGCAACAGGCCGATCAGGAGCATCAGGTACGCCACCGAGGGGCTGGCGGCGGTGTGGAGCAGCTGCTCGACCAGGCTGAGTTTTTCGAAGACCACCGAGACGGTCGGCTGGCGTCGGGGCTCCCCATTCAGGTGAACGACCTTGGCGGTGTGCAACGTCTCACCGCCGACCTGAATCCCGTCGAGGTTGACGACGAAGTCGCCGAAGGTGGCCTGGTTCAGGTGCGGCGTGGTGATCTGGCGGGCGGCGGCGTCGGTGTCGTTGACCGTGCGGCCCTGAAGGGGTCCGGGGACCACGGCGTCGCCGACGCGCGTCCCTGGCGCCATCCCGCGCAGTGCGGCCGCCTGGAAGATGGCGTAGGCCTGGCCCAGGGCGTGGCTGCCGTTGGGGCCGACCCACACCGCCACCGGCACCTTCGAGCCGGCGATGGTGCTCGTCAGGCTGGCCAAGACCGATGAGGACACGACGCCGCCGCCGCTGTCGAGTTGCAGCACCAAGGCCAGGGAGCCTGACTCGGCGGCCCCTTTCACGGCGTGGCGCAAGAAGTTCACCTCGACCGGATCGATGAGGCTGGTGATCTGGACCACGTCGATGTTGCCGGTCACCACGGCCTGCGAGGGGGCGGTGATCGGGGGCACCGTCGGGGGACTCCCGGCGGTGGCGATCGACGCCGCTTGAGCCGTGGCGGCGGTCGTCAGCGACCCGACCAGCGACCCGACGAGGGCGAGCGCGACGGCCAAGGCGACGGCCAAGGCCGCAGCCCTCGGTAGTCTGCGAGTTGGATAGACCTCCAAATGACCTCCATGAGGAGCGGATTGGATCCAGGATCGTTCTGCGCCCAGACCCGGTTACTCATCGTCGCCGGGAAGGGCGGCGTCGGCAAGACGACCGTCACCGCCACGGTGGCTCGCCTGGCGGCCCGGGCCGGCTTGGACGCCCTCATTATCGATGTCGAGGGCAAAAGCGGGCTTGGGAGCATCTTTGGCCACATCGAACCACTGACGTACCACGAGGTGGTGCTGGCCAAGGCGGCCTCGCCTGAGCAGGGCGAGATCCGGGCCCGGACACTGACGCCGGACGACGCCCTGCTCGAGTACCTGATCGACCACGGGATGCACCGGATCTCCAAACGCCTCACCTCGTCTGGTGCCATCGACGTGGTGGCGACGGCGGTACCGGGCATCAAGGACATCCTGGTCCTGGGCAAGGTCAAACAGCTGGAGCGGGCCAGTGCCGCCGGCGCCCCGGGTGCTCCCGATCTCCTCATCCTGGACGCGCCGGCGTCGGGGCACGCCTTTACGTTTCTCGCCAGCGCCCGCGGCCTGCTCGACGCCGTCCACATGGGACCGATCCGGTCCCAGGCCTCCGAGGTCATGGCCATGCTGAGCGACGCCGACCGCTGCCAGGTCCTGTTGGTAACCCTGCCGGAGGAAACGCCGGTCAACGAGACGGTCGAGTCGGCGTTCAAGCTCGAAGACCGTGTCGGGGTCCACCTGCTGCCGATCGTGGTCAACGGGTTGTACCCGCCCTTCCCACGCTCCCTCGACCCCGAGGCGGCGGCCGAAGAGGCCCAGATCGCGCTGACCGAGGCCGAGGTCGCGAGCCTTCGACGAGCCGCCGCCTTCCGGACTCGGCGGGAGGAGCTGCAGCAGCAACAGGTGGCCCGCTTGGCCGAGCGGCTGCCATTGGAGCAGCTGCATCTGCCGTTCTTGTTTACAACCGAGCTTGGGCGGCCCGAGATCGACACGCTGACCGATGCCCTCGAGGGGGAGCTGGCCAAGCACAGCGCGGTGGTGCGGTGAGGCCGGCGCCCGCCTCGACGCCGGCGGTGCTGCGGTGAGCCCGGCGCCCGGCTGGCGTCCCGCCCGAGCGCCGAGCAACCTGCGCCAGCTGGTCGAGGAGCGGGCGATCCTGGTCTGCTGCGGCTCGGGCGGGGTTGGCAAGACGACGGCTGCGGGTGCCTTGGCGGTCGAAGGCGCTCGCCTCGGGCGCCGGACGTGCGTGGTGACCATCGACCCGGCCAAGCGGTTGGCCGACGCTTTGGGCCTGGCCTCGCTCACCAACGACCCGGGACGCATCGAGGGTGAGTGGGATCGCGACGGCGGCGAGCTGTGGGCGTTGATGCTGGACACCAAGACCACCTTCGATGACCTGGTCGGCCGCTACGCCGCATCCGAGGAACAGGCGGATCAGATTTTCAATAACGGCCTGTACCGCAATATCGCCGGCGCCCTGTCGGGGACCCAGGAGTACATGGCGATGGAGAAACTGTACGAACTGCACCACGGGGGCCGCTTCGACCTGATCGTGGTCGACACGCCACCGACCCGCAACGCCCTCGACTTTCTCGACGCCCCACAACGGTTGACCCGGTTCTTGGACAACAAGGTCTTCAAGATGCTGATGATGCCGGCGCGGACTTACCTGAAGGTGGTCAGTATGGCGACTCAGGCGTTTCTCCGGACCGTGGGGAAAGTGGTGGGCGCGGACGTGGTCAACGACGCCGTCGCCTTTTTCACCGCCTTCGAAGGGATGGAGAAGGGCTTCCGGGAGCGGGCCCAGGCGGTGCTGGACCTGCTGTCCGAGCCGGAGACTGCCTTTGTCATCGTCGCCGCCCCCCGCCGCGACGCCATCGAGGAAGCCATGTTCTTCGCCAGCCGCCTGCAGGAGGCCAGGATCGAGGTGGAGGCGCTGGTAGTCAACCGCCTACATCCCCGCTACGGCCCGGTCCCCTCGGTGCTGACCGGGTCGGCCGCCTTACCCGGGGCGGACCCTAAGACCGAGGCTCTTCGGCTGTTGGTCGCCAACCTGCGGGACCTGGACGGCATCGCCGAGCGGGAGGAACGGTATCTTCGCAGCCTTGCCCGGCAGGTGGCTCCGGCGCCGGTCGTGCGCGTTCCGATGCTCGACGACGACGTCCACGACGTCGATGGTCTCAGCCATGTGGGCGCCTACTTGCTCGCCGATCCGGCGGCCTAAGACACCCGCCTCAAGTTGGCTAGGACGGGCCCTGGCTGGCGTCGTGCTTGGGCTTCAGGGCGGCGGCGGCCTCCTCGATCGTCTCGGCCACAGTCACGATCCGGTCGAAGCCGGTCGTGCGCAGCAGCCGGGTTAGGGTCGGCCGGTTGCAGGCCACGGCGACGTCGCCTCCAAGCTCCCGGGCCCGGCGGATCCCGCCGATGAGCGCCCCCAATCCGGCCGAGTCCACGAACGGCACCGCAGACATGTCGATCAGGAGGAGGCCGGCAGTGGATGCCAACTCGGCCAGGCTCTGCCGGAACTGGCTCACGGTGAACGCGTCCAACTCCCCCACCGGACGGCAAATTGTTAGCCCGTCGTCAGTGTGATCGAGCTCGATATGAAGCACTCGGCCTCCCGGAGGGGCGGAAGAATTGCCTGGCGTGATCGCATGGTACCCATCCGGAGGGTGGAGCTACCCTCGGGCCCGTGACCGACATCTTGGTGGCCAGCGACGCCGAGTGGGTGCGCGAGCAGTTGAAGGCCGTGCTGGGCGGCCCCAACACTCGGGTGCGGACGGTGTCGACCGGCGCCCGGATCCTCCCCGCCGTCCGCCGCCGTGCCGCTGACCTGGTCATCCTCGACCTTCAGATCGGCAACATGGGTGCCATTGCGGTATGCCAGGACCTGCGCCTGGAGGAGAGCGGCGGCCGGTTGGACCACGTCCGAGTGCTGATGCTGCTCGACCGGCGAGCCGACGTGTTTCTGGCCCGGCGCTCGGGGGCCGAGGGTTGGGTGATCCGGCCGCTCGATCCCATCCGCCTTCGCCGTGCCACCACCGCCATCCTCGAGGGCGGCACGTACTACGACGAGTCGTTCAAGCCGGCGCCGCTGCTCGTCCCGCGAACGCCCTGATCCAACCGCCTCCGGCCCCGGGCGTGGCTCCGAACCGCGCCGGCTGCAACCGGGACAGCCCAACAACCGTGGGAACTTGAAAGCCCGGGAAGCCCGGGAAGGGAAGCCCAGGAAGCCCGGAAGTCACCGGATCCGGTCCCAATGGGTCGGGTAGCATCGCCATGCCGGGAAGTAGCGCAGCTTGGTTAGCGCGCAGCGTTCGGGACGCTGAGGCCGGGGGTTCAAATCCCCCCTTCCCGACCAGGAAAGGCGCTGGTCAGTGACTTGAGCTCGGCGGTGACCTACGGTTAGAGCGATGAGCGTCCACGATGGTGCCGAGCCGGTCGATCCGCTGGTCCTCGAGATCATCAACGAGTTGGGCGCCCTGTCGGGACGCGACCAGGAGCTGGTGCTGGCGCTGATCGCCCGCCTCCGGCAAATCCCGCTGCTGGCGGAGGACGACATCCCGCCGGACGTGCCGTTCATGAATTTCGACGAGTAGGGCCGGGTCCGGACCACCGCACACTCGGCTCGCGACCGAGCCCGGCCGCCATCGCATGGGCAAGGACATTTGTACTCGGAAAGTACAGACGTCTGGCCCTACCTCTGAGGTCCACGCAGGGGTCATAGTCGTGCGTGTGTGACATGCGGCAACAGGGTGCGCCGATCCCCCTGGTCGGTGTCCGGCCTGGCCCCGGCGCCGCACCGCTCCCGTCCGGAAACCCGGGGAGCGGTGCGGCCCCATCATCTCTGGCTCGTGGTCTCGTTGCCCGTTTGATCCGCATCGGTCACGACACAAGATCGCCGCGTTTCTGTACGCCTCCGAGCCTGTGAAAGGGAACCCCGTGTCTGTCGCTAACGACCTTTCGGGTGAGCACACCGAACAGCTCGCGGTCCTGTACTGCGACGTCCACGCGCCCACAGGACCGGCGAGCGACTCGCTGATGGCGCGATGGCGGGCAAACTTCCTCCAGGCCGCCCAGCAGCTGGCTGCTGGCTATGGCGGTGAGTCGGCGACGACCGAGTTCGGCGGTTCGGCGACGCTCTTCACCTCAACAATCGATGCCTTGCTCTGTGCGCGGGATCTGGCGACGCTGGCAGGCTCCGATCCTGGCGGCCCCTCGCTCTCGGGTGGCCTCTCCGCTGGTGACGTGACCCACGGGTCTCGAGGGGTCGGTGGCCAGCCCGTGTTGGAGGCCATTGCCCTTTGCCAGCGCGCACTACCCTGCCAGGTGCTCGTCGCCGACCCGCTCAAGGTGGTGGTCAGCGAGGATTCCGCCGGCGTCCTGTCTCCATCGACGCCGGAGCCGAGTCCCTCCTCCGGTCCCCACCGAACGGCGGGCAGCCCACGGTGGTCGCTCCGCCATCGCCCCACCGACGCCGCCAAGGGCCGCGCCCGGCATTTGGGCCCAGCGGGCCACGACATCGCCCGTGACACCATCTCGGGCCCGGCACCGGCTCGGGCCCACGGTGAGTGGCGCCCCGACCTTGGCCGGCCCGCCGCGGACGCAGCCCTTCGACTGGTCGGTCGGACCGAGACCGCCGAGCAGCCGAGACCGGACGCCAACGGGCTTGCGACTCCGGCGCTGCGGTCGGTCAGCCATTCCCAGGAGCCGCGAACGGTCCCCGCTCTCGAAACACCACCTGCTCTGAGCGCCCCCGAAGAACCGACCGGGCGGCCACGGCGATCGCCCGACCCGGACAGGCTCGACCCGACGGCGCGAGGGTCGGGCGCTCCGTCCGCCCCCGGACGGCCTCCTGCTTCGGAGCCGCTCCGCCTCACGGTGCTCGGCTGGATCCATCTGGAAGCGGGCGAGCCCTCCGTCCCGCGGGCCGTCCTGCGGGGCCGCCAGGCGCGATCGGTCGTCTCCATGCTGGCTCTGCGGCAGGGCCCGGTACGCAAGGACGAGTTGGCCGAGTTGCTGTGGCCCAACAACGTCCCCCAGCACTGGGAGGGCGCCATCCGCGGGATCATCACCAAGATCCGTCGGTTCCTGGACGAGGCGGGGCTGGCCGGCCGCGACATGCTGGTTGCCGAAGGCGGCTACTACGAGTTGCGCCTCGGGCCCGGTGTGACCATCGACCGACACGAGGCGACCACCCTGCTGGCGGCCGCCCGAGCAGCGCTGGCCGAAGGAGCCGCAGGCGACGCCCTGAGCCTCGTCCGGCAAGCGGTCACCACCTTGACGCGCCGGCTCATGTCCGGCGAGGACAACCCCTGGTTCGACCAGTTCCGATCCGAACTCGACCATGAGCGCATGGCTGCCTTGGACCTGCTGGCCCGGGCCGAGTTGCGATCGGCCAACTTCGAGCGGGCCAAGCAGGCGGCATCGGAAGCGCTCGTCCTCGACCCCTACCGTGAGTCGACCTACCGGCTGTTGATGGAGACCCACGCCGCCGCCGGAAGCAGAGGTGAGGCGCTCCGGACCTACGAGCGGTGCCGCAGGGTCCTGGCAGAGGACCTCGGCGTTGGCCCGGCAGCGCAGACCCAAGCGCTGTATCTGGACCTGTTGGGCTGACTCACCCCGGCAACGCGATTTTTTCGCGGCCCGCTCGCGAAGATTTCGTACAACTCTCCCAAAAGTACGAACGCCCTGGGCAGAGCGTGCCGTCGCCTCCGGACCTTCCGGGTTCGCGACCCGGCAGGGCGCGGGCCTCGCTGGCGGGGCCGCAACTGTCGGCTGCCTTCGGTGGCCGGCCGGGCAACACCGACAGGCACGCCCCCTGGGCGCTTGCCTGGCGCGCGCAAGGTGCCAAACGGCACATCGAGAAACTCAACCGAAGGAAGGTCCCTACATGGGTGAATCCACCACCGATCTGACCCTGAGCGACGAGGGGTTCAGCGACTTTGACATCGAAGAGCTGGCAGTGTTCGACGTGAACACGGCCGTGGCGCTGCCAGATCTGGGGGCATCGGGCGCCCATGGATGGTTCTGCTGCTCGTCGTCTTCCAGCTCGTCCTGCTGCCTCTGATCGCCGTCTCGAGTCAACGGGATACTTCCCAGGTTTGCGGCCGGTGATGGCACACGACACGAGCGTCGCTTCCGCCGGCGGGCAACCGCCTGCGGGGGCGCCCGGCGGCAACTCCGCGGGCGCCCGGGTGTACCTGCGCGCCCAGTCCCGGCGAGGGTTTGTCACCGGGGTAGTGGCACCGCTGTGCAAAGACCTGGCCGACTCCGGGCTTGCCCGTGGCATCCATCTGTCGAGCGGATGGCGCTTCGGCAGCCATCTCGACCTGGGGGCCCAGCCCGCGAGCCAGGCGCCCCTTGACTGGGCGGCGATGGCCCGGTCACTGTCCGCCGGCGCCGAGTCTCACCTGCCGGCAACCGACGAATCCGACGCCGACTATCTGAAGATGGCCAGAATGCTCGGCCGGATCGAGGAGGTGCCGCCGCCCTATTTGCCAAGGCGACCCCACGGCGATACCGAGTTGTTGCCCGAGGCGACGGCACCGATGGAGCTGTTGCTGCAGACCGGTCGGGCCCACCAGCTGGCCCCCCTGCTCGAGGCGGCGGCGGCCGGCTCCGGTGGGACGCTCCTGTCAAGGGTGGCCGAGGCGTTTCTGGCCCTGGCCGCAAGCCATCCGCACGGCGTTCGGTTCGGCACATTCTCGCTGCGGTCCCATGCCGAGGCCTTCTTCCATTGGGCGGGCCCCGCCGCCGACTACCGCTCCCAGTTCGAAGACCGGATGGGCCGAGACGTCGCCGTCCTACAAGAGCTGGTACGCCGGGCCCGAGATGGTGTCCCGAGCGATGCCGCGGCTCGTTGGGCCCAGGCTTTCCGTGCGTGCCGGGCCAGCTTCGAGGGCCGAGTCTGCGATGCCGACCTCGATCGTGCCAGCGGCCAGGCGCCAGCTGCACCGTCGGGAGCGGGCCGCAGCGCCTTCCACCAAGCGGTCGCCGCCAGCGGGGTGATCGACCGAACGCCGCCTTGGTTCGCCGGGTTCCGGCTCACCATCAACGTCTTCTACCAACTGCTCCCGGTCCTGGACGTCTCGCCGGTGCAGCGCTTCTACCTCTGCTATGCCCTCGCAGAGACGGTGGATGCGGTTTACCGGGAGTCCTGGCAGGAACGCCTGGCGGGCGTTGCCGCACTCATGGCGGCCGCCCGATGATGGCGGACCCGGTATGGATGCTGCGAATCAACCCCCTGCGCCGCTGCCGGCTGGCGGACTCCGGGATTGCGGAACTCCTCGACGAGGCGGCGTCCCGGTCGCGGGCGGCGGTGCCGCTGGCTAAGGCGGCCAGCGACGACCTCTACCGTTTGGTCCCCGCCACCGCGGAACCGTTGCGGGGGGCCCTCCTGGCCTTGCGCCGCGACATCCACAACGGTCGGGGCGATGCCGACGGGGCGGAACAACTCCCAATAGCGGTGCCGCCGAGCGTGGCCCGGTGGTCGGAGAACCACCGGCGGCTGCGGACCTGCCAGCAGGAGGTCCGCCAGATGTACAGGAGCGCCTTAGTAGCCGAGCGGTCCCGGCTGCGGGCGCTGCTCGGCGACGACGACTTCCTTGTCACCCTGGCGCAGTCGGCGCCCGGCGTCTACGACGCGGCCCTGCGCTACCGAGGCCACACGCAGCCCGACTCGAAGGACCGCAAGGCGGAGCGGGCCCTACTCCAATACCTAACCCGTGCCATGGTGCGTACCAGCCCCTACGGCCGGTTTACGGCGGTCGCTCTGGCGAGGCCCGATCCCTCTGGTGTGTCAATGGCCGCAGTTGGTCCCGATGGGGCCCGCCCCCTCGCCTGCGTCGACCGAGCCGTGTTCGACTACGTCGTCGGCGGCTTGTTGCCACCGGGGGACGATCCGCTGGTCGCGGTCCCGCCGAGCGCCCGGATCGCGGATGGCAAGATCACCTTCTTTCAGGTCGGCCCCGACGCGCTGCGGCGACTCTCAGCCCCCATGACTGGCCACACCAAGGTCCTAGTCGAGCTGCTCGATGTCGGCGCCCGGCGACGCTCGGCGCTGGCCACGGCACTGGCCGAGCGGCTCGAACTGAAGCCCGAGGCTGCTGATCGCCTGGTCGGGATGGGCCTTCAGCTGGGGCTCCTCGTCAGCGTGTGGCGAGGAGACGAATTTGTCGCTGAGCCGGGCGACCAGGCCGTCCAGGACCTGTCGACGATTGGCGCAGACCGTGTTCCCGACGGCCTACGCCAGTTGCGGGCCGGCATCGCCCGACTCAGCGACACGGCGGATGTCGACACCGTGGCGACTCGTATCGCCGCCATCCGCGAGGTCGAGCGGGTAGGCCAGGACCTGGGCCGGCTGGCCGGGCGCCCGGCGCGGCTGACCGTAAACGAGGATGTGATGCTCGACCCGCTTCGGGTGGATCCCGGCCCGTACGGGCCCGCGCTGGATCACCTGGCGGTGGTGGCGGAACTGGCGTCGGCGTTTGACCGGGTGCACGTCGCCCGGGCGCTGGTGGCTTCGGCGCTGGTGGCCCGCTTCGGGCCTGGGTGCCGTGTCAACCTGGTGGATAACGCGCCGTGGTTGGTCGGCGCCGTCTACCAGGGCGAACGACATCTGACCGAATCGCCCGACGGGCTGGCGGGGCCGAGCGACGGATCTGTCCAAAGGCTGACCAAGCTTCGAGACGAGGTCGTGGGCGCCCTCGCAGACGACCTCTCGGCCGTGGACACCGGGCAGGTCGAGCTCGCGTGGTCACCAGACCGGGTCGCCGACTTGGTCTCGGGCCTTCCCGAATGCTTCCGGCAGGACCCCGCCTCCTACGCGATGGTGGTGCAACCCGACGGCGAGCAGCTCGTCCTCAACGACGCCTATGCCGGCCATGGGCCGATGCTCAGCCGGTTTCTGCATGCCGACGCCCTCCGCGGCGGCGACGCCAAGGCGCGCCTGGGTGAGCGGTTGGCCCACCTGTATGGCAACGGCCGGTTGGTCGAGGACCGCAGCTGCCACGGCGTCGGCATCAACGTCCACCCGCCGATCCTGGCCGACTCGCTCGACCCGGCCGCGTGGCAGCGGCTCGAGCTGGCCCACGACACCGATTCGGACTCGATCGCCATCGTCGACGAGGACGGCATGCCAGTTCGGGTGCTGTCGCTCGGCGCCCAACTCCCCGAACTGTTTCCCTACCCCGTGCGGCTGGCCAGCTGGCTCTGCTCGTCGGGCCGGGTCGTGCTCGACCTCGTCGACAAAGTGCACCGGCGGCTACGCCTGTCCGGACCCGGACCCGGACCCACGGTGGCCTACCCACGCCTCTGCGTGGGCCGGGTGACGCTGTCCCGTCGGCGCTGGTACCCCGGCGCCGATTTCCCTGCAGCCCCTGACTCGCCCGACGAGGCCGGCTACCTGCTGGCGGTGACTGCGTGGCGGGCCTGCCACCTCGTCCCCGCCGAGGTGGTGCTGAAGTCCGTCTTCGACGGCCCGGTGCTTTGGGAGAGCCTGGTGGAGTCGGGCCCCCGGGAGCGCTTCTTCGAGCTCCGCAGCCAATCCAAGCCTCAGTACGTCGATCTCGCCAGCGCCGTCATGACCCGGGTGCTGCCCCGCCTGCTGGAACGCCGACCGCCGGGGATCGTCGAGGAGGCTCGCCCGGCGATGGGAGCCGGAGGGCATGCCGCCGAATGGATGATCGAGCTGGCCCGGCCGGCCGGCCGGTCCCACTTCGACTGGCAGCCCGTGGAGGCGCCGCCGGAATGAGCAGGGTCAGGCTGCGACCCGGGATGCACTACGCGCCGATCGACGGCGGGGTCTACTTCTCCATCGCCCGGGCGGCCTTCGTCGTCAAGGGGCCCCGCTCTTTGTTCCCAGTCGTCGACAGCTGCGTGCCGCTGCTAGAGGACGGATCGGACCTCGACGGGCTGGTCGCGGCAGTCGGCGTCGAAGCCGCGCGATCCCTGATCGGCCGCCTGCTCGGGACCTTCGACGATCGCGGGCTGCTCATCCACCTCGACCGGTTGTCGCGACCCGAGCCGCCGCCCGAGGAGCGAGACCGTTTCCCGGAGACCCTGGCGTACCTCGAAGCCCACTGCGACGACCCCTACGCCGCCTTTCACCGCGTTCGCACGGCCCACGCGTTGTTGATCGGTCCCGCCAAGGCATTGGCCCCCGCGGTGCGGGGCCTGCTGCGAGCCGGTGTCAGACAGGTGATCGCCGCATGCGACCGGCCCGAACACCTAGCCCGCCTGGCTGCCCGCCACCCGCAGCTTCGGCTGCTTCCCCTTCCTCTCGGCGGGCTGCCGGCGCCCCAAAGCGAGCCGCTCCCGGACGTGGTGGTCGTCGTCAGCCACGACGAATTCCCCTCCGATCTGGTGGGCCAGCTGCCCGACTCGTGCCTGACCGTCCCGGTGCGCGTCGGCAAGGACCTGGCCATCGTGGGACCGGCAGTGGGAGCGGCAGTCGCCGCCAATGCGGGCCAGCTCACGGGCGCGGTGGCAGCCGAGGGACTTTGGGCTCGGGCCGGCGATTGGCAGACCCTCGATGGCGGCGAGCTGCTGGTCCAGCCGAGCGGTGACCTACTCGCCGGGGCCCTCGCCGGACAGGCGGCGCTGGACGCACTATCGGGCCTCAATCCGGGGCGGGTCCACCTGGTCCACGGACCGGACCTGGCCAGCGACGCCATCACTCCGGCATTGGCGTCGGGATCAACCTACGGCCCGCCAGCCGACGCGGTTCTGCGCTCGCCCCAGGGCTCGCCGGCCGGCTCTATCCTCTCCTCACCCCACGGCTCGCCGGCTGGAGTTGCCCTCCCGACACCCGCCGGCGAGCCGGTCGGCCCAGCCCTGCCGACACCAACCGGCGCGCCAGTCGGCGAGGGGACGAACCGGTGGCACCAGCCGATGTCCGCCCGCTGGGTAGGCCTGTTCCGTCTGTCCATCCCCGAAGAACTGCCCCAGATGCCGCTTGCCCTGACCCTGGCCGACGGCCGCAGCCACTGCTTCCAGGGTCGGGTGGCGGGCTTCGGTCCCGACCAGCAGACCGCCAGCTCGGAGGCGGGCCTCGAGACCCTGCGCCGCCATTGCGCGGGACTGGCACGAGCGGGCCGGGACCAGGTGTTCGCGGGACCGGCCATCGGCGGCCCGCCCCCGAGTGCGGTGCCGGCGGCGGGACTGGACGAGGCCCGCGGGCTGCTGGACGGGGCCCTCCGGCTGCTGGCTCGCGATCTCCTCTCCGAGTCGGACGGGTCCGAGGTGGCGTGGATGGACCTCGACGACGTGGCCGGCCGCAGGCTGTGGCGCACTTTGGAGGACCACGAGCGAACCCCCCTGTTGGTGACCACGAGTCAGGCCGCGGGCCTGGGGTGGCACCTGGTGAGCATCCGCCACCGGGCGACCGGGGCGCCCCTGGCGACGGGTTGGGGACCGACATGCGAAGTCGGAACCCGGGTGGCCCTGTCATACGCCCTGGCCACGGCCCAGGTACGGCGTACGGTCGACGCCGGGTACCCGGCGCCACCCCGCCAGGCGGGCTACCTGGCCCAGATGCACGACGCCTCCTTCGACCAGCTCGTGGACGGGATCGCACGGAGCACGAGGCGCTGGCGCCTGCGGTGCCAGCGGCTGGCCGCCGACGCCGTGGCCGGAGCCATCACGGCCTGGTGTGGCTGGGTGTGGACCGATGACTGACCTTCTGGCACCGGCGGCCTCGTGGGCCGGTCCGATGCGTGTGGCGGCGTCTGCCGACGGGCGGGTATCGATCTCGGTGCCGGACGCGGTTCAACAGTGGCTTGACGGAGGCATTGTCACCGCCAATGTGGGCTTCGATCTCCAGTTCGAGGGTCGCCAACTCTCCGCCGCCCGCCGCGACCACCGCCAGCTGCTGTCGATACGACTCGGGGCGGACGAGGCCCAGATCGGCCCCCGCTGGCTCCCGGGTACCACCACTGCCTGCGCCGGCTGTGCCGAGGTGCGGCTCCGCCAGGCGGTCGCCCACCCCCTTGCTCGGCGAGGCGACGTAAACGCAGGACCGGGCATTGGATGGCCCATCGCCCTGGAAGAACTTGTCGACGTGGCCCTCACGCATCTCGGCGGCCATCCCCTGCTTCCTGGGGAGATGCTCTCCGTGGGTCTCACGAGGATCCGCCGCCACAATGTGCTGCGGAGTCTGTCGTGCCCACTGTGCCGAACGCGCCAACAGGCGCTGCCTGGCCAGGGTGCGCTTCCAAGCCCGCCGCCGCCGCTGGCTTTGCAATCCCGGGTCAGCAGCGACGCGGTACCCGTGCGCGCCGGCAATGGCGCCACGGTCGTCGATGAGCGGTTGAAGCGGCTCGTCGACGACCGCGTGGGACCGATCCTCCAGGTGAGCCGGGACCCGAAGGCACCTTTCGCCATGTCGGCGGCCCTCCTTCCGGGATCGCGAGCCATGGGCTACGGGCGAGGCAGGAATTTTGGGCGGGCGGGCTCGGTGGCCATCCTCGAGGCCTATGAGCGGTTGGGTAGCTACCCGCACGAAGGTCAGATCATCCAGGGCCTGGCCTTCGACGAGGTGCGGGGTTTGGCCGTCGACCCCGCCTCGCTCGGCGGCTATAGCAGGGCCCAGCTCGACCACCCCAACTGCCGCGTCATGGTCTACGGCGCGGATGTTCCCATGGACTGGGCCTTCGGCCACGATCTGGTCGACGGCCAAGCGTGGTTGCTTCCCGCCGACGTCGCGTTCTACGGCTACGACTACACCCCCCGGCCCGGCCAGCCGCGGCGGGTCCGCTTCTTCGCCGAGTCCTCAAGTGGCTGCGCCCTCGGAAGCAGCCTCGAGGAGGCGGCGCTGCACGCGCTGTTCGAACTCATCGAGCGCGACGCCTTCCTGCTGGCCTGGGGCCGGCGGGTACCGCTGCCCGAGATCGAGCGCGTCAGCGTCGAGGACGACCCGACGACGGCGCTCCTCCTCGACGGCATCGATGCCCGAGGCTTCGACGTCCACCTTCTGTCCACCACCTATGACCTCGGCCTCCCGTCGGTGTGGGCCCTGGCTGTCAACCGCTCCCCGTTCGCGGTCCCCGCCACCTACTCGGCGGCCGGGTCGAGCCCCGTCCCAGCCGATGCCGTCCGGGGGGCGCTGTGGGAGCTGGCGCAGCTCGTCGCTCGACCGGTCGACTGGGACCTCGATCACGCCACCCGGCTGGCTGAGGACCCGACGCTGGTGGACTCCATCGAGGACCACGTCCAGCTCTACGCCATGCCCGCGACCCGGGATCGGGTCATGCAGGTGCTGGGCGGCCCCCGCCTGAACCTTGTCGAGGCGTACCCCGGGTGGCCAGCGCGGCTGTGCCAGGCCGCCCATGGCGACGTTCGCGACGCCTTGGCGTTTCTCGTCGGCCAATGCCGCGCCGCCGGCCTCGACCAGGCGCTCGTCGTCGACCAGTCGACCCGGGAACATCGTGATCTCGGCCTGGCCGTCGCCCGCGTCGTGGTGCCCGGCACGTTGCCGATGTGTTTCGGCGCCCCCCAGCAACGCCTCGGCGGCTTGCCCCGCCGCCGGCAGGCGTTGCACCTGCTCGACCGCGACGCAGACGCCGACCTGCTGCTCGACCCTCACCCGTTTCCATGACGCCGCCCACGCTGCCCGGCGCCGACGACGTCCTGCGCTTTGCCTTCAGCCAGGGGCCCGGACGCGACTTCGTCGCCACCCTCGGCCCACCCGAGCGTCCGCTCACGACGTCGTTCGGCCTGCTGCCGGCGGGGGCCCGGACCGATCGTGTCCATCCCCTGGTCTCGGGAAGCGTCGACCTCCTAGAGGCGACGCCCTACCCGGCCATTTGTAACGACAAGGGGCTCACCGTGACCGAGCGATGGCAGCACGCTGCGGTGATGGCCTTCGGCCTGCAGCGGCGGGAACCGGCCAACCTGTTCAACGACCATCGCAGCTCCGCCTCCGTGCGAAGCCGCTTTCCGGTCCACCCCTTCGTGCAGACCGACGACGACGCCTGGTACCTCGACGTATACCGGCACGGGCTGCTCCCCCTCGGCGAGGCACCGGCCGAGGTGCCCGATGAGGGCCGGCTGCGGCTGGCACTCGCCGGCCGCTACACCCACCTGCCGAGCCTGTACGGCCGCCTTCGGGGCCCGCTGGTCGAGCTTGAGCTCGGGATCGGGTTGCGCAACCTCTGGGTAGCGCTCGAGGTGTTCGGGTTGCGAGGGAGGTTGTGGTTGCCGGGAGCCGTCGCCCACAAGCCCGGGCCCCTTGAGGCGGCGCTGTACCCCCCCGGTGAGTGGACATCGGTCTTGACCATCGAGTTCGATGACGCGGCGGCGCACGGCTCGGCCGGCCCGGCGCCACGCCGTCGCCCCGCTCGGGGCGAAGCCCCTCCCAGGGACCCCTTTCCTACCTGGTGTGCGCCCGCACGCGGCTACGACCCGACTGGCGAACGCGGGGAGGGCACGCCCCGCTTCGACGACCCCACCCTCGACGAGGCGGCAGCGGTGCACCGAAGCGCTCTGGCGACCGCCTCCCACTGGGGAGCGGGCACCGCGGGTGGCGCTCAAGGCGTCCCGGCTTCCCTGACGCCGAGCATCCTGTCGTGGGGCGAGGTCCTGTGGCGCCGCTCGGCGGGCCACATGCCTCGGCAGTTGCCCGGGTTCTCCGGCCGCCGGCGTCCGCTCTCAAAGACCGCGGTCGACGACGCTGCCGCCTGGGTCTCGGCGCGTCCCCCGACGCTCCTGCTGGCCACCGTCGCCGAGCAGATCCAGATCTCGGTCTGCCTCCAGGACGTCGCGGGCTACCGAACCGGGTGGTACCGGCTCCGAAACGAGGGACCAGATGGCGGTCCCGAGCTGGAGTTGCGTCGCGCCGACCCATCGCTGCCCGCCTACCTCGAAGCCTGCTACGGCCACCGGCTCTCGCCCCAAGCGGGCTGCGCCGTCCGCCATGCCGCCATGACCTGGGTCCTGTCGGCCGACGTGGCGTCGTTAATCGAGCGTTTCGGCCCCGGTGGCTGGACGCTGGCGCAGTACGCCTGCGGCTGGATGGTGCACGGGCTGTGCCTCTCGGCCGCCGTCCACGGCTGTTACGCCCGACCCACCCGGGCCTTCGACGAGGTGCTGCTGCACCCGGTCGTCGGGACCGCCCCCGGCGAGATGGTGCTGCTCAGCGTCGTCATGGGGACTGGCCGTTTCGTCGAGCCGGCCCTCGATCTACGGACCTGAATTTACAAAGGGGGAACACACTTTGCCGCTGAACCTCAACGCCATGTCTCCACGGACCGGTTGGCGCTCGTGGCACCTGCACACCTCGAACCTGGACCCCACTACGGGCGACGAGGTGGTACGGCGCGTCGTCGGGCCCGCGATCGACCGGCTCCACGACGAAGCGCCGGGCACCGCATGGTTCTACCTGCGCTACTGGCAGGGTGGGCCTCACATCCGCCTGCGGCTCGCGGGCGTCGGTGACGAGCCGGCGGCGCGCGTGGAACGCCAGCTGCGCTGCGACCTGGCCGCGGTGACGGCCTCGATCCCTACCACGCTGACCCCCGACGCCTACCTCCGCCACGCGGCGCCCCTGGCGGCGGCCGGCGAGGCCGGCCGGGCGATCGACATTGGCGAATTGCGGTCTCCCGGTGTGTATGACCGGCGGTACGAGCCCGAGTTCGACCGATATGGGGGCGCCCCGCTGCTGGCGGTGTCGGAGTCCCTGTTCGCAGTCTCCAGCCAGCTGTCACTGGCATTCTTGCGCCGCCACCCGAGCGAGGCGGCCCGGTCCGGCCTAGGCCTGCAGGCGACTCGGGCGGCCCTGTCGGTGGTCGGCGACGACGAGCGGCGCCGCGGTTTCTGCCGCCGCGCCGGTGCCGGCTGGCAGGCGTGGGCGGCTCGGGCCGATGCCACCACCACGATGGGAAAATTCCCCCCGCCTCTCTCCCCCCGCCACGCCGAGGTCGCCATTCCCACGCCGGTGCGGCAGTGGGTCGACCATTTGGCCGCCGCCATGGATCGCTGGCGCCGCGGAATCGGCGAGGAAAATGCGCAGCGCATCCTGTACTCCCATATCCACCTGCTGCACAACCGTCTCGGCCTCGGTGTCGGCCACGAGTTTCGCCACTATCAGACGCTGGCGGTGGCGTCGTGACCGCCCTGCTTCCCGACGTTGACCTCCTCCAACCGGGGCTTGCGGACGAAGACGACCGGGTTCTGCCCCTGTGGTCGGCGTTTGCCAGCTGTGCGCGGGGCTTTTCCCCGCCCAGGAAAGAAAGCAGGTACCAGCCGGTCCGTTTGCTCGCCTACATTTTGTTCGGCTCTCTCCGCAGCGTGGGCACGAAAGGTGGTGGACTGACCGACATGGTCACCGCGGATGTCCCCGAGCGGCGGCGACGGTTGCGGGTGCTGTGGAGCGCGGTGTGGCTCTTCGTCCTTCTGGCTCCGGCAAGCGAGATCTGGCAGGGGCGGGACCGGCCGGCCGCGGTCGCCATCGTTGCCCTGATTGTCTTCGCCGGCATGTACCTGGCGTTGTGGTGGGTGGCATCGGATACCAAAGTGGAGTGGCCAGTGCGCCTTGGCCTACTCGGCGGACTGTGGGGCCTCGGCGTCGCCACTACGTTGGCGTTCCATGGGAGCTGGGGCTTCCAGTTGTTCTTCGTGTCGGCGGCGCTGGCCTGCGCCCTGCCCCGGCGGTACGCCATCTTCGGTGTGGTCGCGGTGACCGGCACCGACGCCCTGTTGCTGGCCTACTCCCCGTCCGACATGGCCCTTGGCCAGGTCTTCGGGGTGCTCATCGTGGGCATCGTGGTCCTCTGGCTCATGCGTATGCAAGAGTTGATCCGCGAGCTGAACGCCGCCCGGGAGGAAGTGGCGCGCTTGGCCGTGGCCGACGAACGGGTCCGTTTCGCCCGCGACCTACACGACCTGCTGGGCCACACCCTGTCACTCATCGTCGTCAAGAGCGAGGTGGTGCGCCGGCTCATCGAGGTGGACACCGAAGCCGCGGTCCGGGAATCGCGCGATATCGAGATGGTCAGCCGTCAAGCACTGGCCGAAGTCCGAGAGGCGGTCGTCAACTACCGAGATCGCAGCCTCAACGTCGAGCTCGAAGGCGCCAAGGCCGCATTACGGGCGGCTGGGATCGAAGCGACGATCCACCACAGCGCTGACCGACTCCCCGACACGGTGGAGAGCCTGCTCGGTTGGACGGTGCGCGAGGGCGTCACGAACGTGGTCAGGCACAGCAACGGCCACCATTGCGCCATCGACCTCCGCCAAGCCGACGGTATGGCGGTCCTGGAGATCTACGACGACGGCAACGCCGCCGGCCCGACGAAGCCCGAACGCGTGCCCGTGCCTGTGTTAGCGGGCCGGGAGGCGGCGTCCCGGAGCACGAATGGCCTCGAAGCGGTTGACCTTGGTTCCGAGGGTGCGAGCATTCCGGCAGCGGATCAGACCGCCGACCCAGCGAGGCGTCCCGGCACCGGACTGCGAGGTCTCGCGGAACGGTTGGCATCGGCCCACGGGCGGCTCGAGGCCGGTCGTCGGCCTGAAGGCGGCTTTTGCCTGGCGGTCACCGTCCCCTTGGACGGCGACGGGCACGACTCGGTGTGATTCGCCTCCTCCTGGCGGAGGACGTCGGCATGATGCGGGGCGCTCTTGCGACCCTCCTGCGTCTCGAGCCGGACATCGATATCGTGGCCGAGTTGAAAGCGGGCAACGAAGTGCTGCCGTCAGCGGCGGAGACCCGACCCGACGTCGCCCTGCTCGACATCGAGATGCCGGGCATCAGCGGGTTGGCCGCAGCCCGATTGCTGCGCGACGCATACCCCGAATGCAAGGTCGTGATCCTGACCACCTTTGGCCGCCCCGGGTACCTGCGCGAGGCGATGGATGCCGGCGTGGCCGGCTATGTGATCAAGGACGGACCGGTGACCCAGCTGGCCGGGGTCATCCGCAGGGTCCTGGGCGGGGAGCGAGTGATCGATCCCGCTCTGGCCGTGGCGGCCTTGACGAATGGACCCAACCCGTTGACCGATCGGGAGCGCGACGTCCTGGCGGCGGCGCTCGACGGCTCGCCGATCGGTGAGATCGCCTCCCGTCTCATCCTTTCCAAGAGCACGGTGCGCAACTACCTGTCCTCAGGTATCCGGAAAACGGCGACTCGGAACAGGATCGAGGCGGCGCAGGCGGCACGGGACCGGGGGTGGCTGTAGACCAGCAAGACTGTGACCGCCTCGTCACCTGTTAAATCCGCGGGTGGTGTCAGCCGAGGCGGCGGACCGAGCCGCTGACGATAACGCCGGCCCAGAAGATGGCGGCCAGCGCCACCACGGCAGCGGCGAAGGCGTCGGCCAGGCTGCCGGTGCTGCTCGAGGCCATGCCATAGGAGGCGACCGTTACCAACATGGCGGCCATTGATGTCAGCACCAGTCCGGGCATGCCCCGGCGCAACACCGCTCGGGGGCGGTGGCGGCCGAAGATGGCCATCGCCACCAGTTTCAGCACCATCAGAAGGGCCAGCAGCGCCAGCGCCGCGCTCCGGCGGAAGACGCCATACGCCAGCAGGTAGTCGAGGGTGCCGTACGGCGGGCTCAGGTACCAGCCGGCAAGGAGTCGCAGCCGCCCGATCGCGATGACCACAACGGCCACCCCGCCCAAGAGAACGGCCAAGCTCGGGAGGAACGCGGAGAGACGGTGCGAACGGCCCCGGGCATCCACCGGACCAAGTTGGGGCGCGGCCACGGCAAGGCCACCGACCAGCACTAACCCGTCGAGCAGCGCCAGGGACAAGAACACCAGCGGCGCCGGCTGGTGCTGCCGGTGCGCCACCTGCGCCAGTTCGCTTTGGTCCACCGGGACGCCCTGAAGCATCCGCGACACGCCGCGTTCGGCCAGCACCGAGGTCTCGTGATGGGCTTGAAGGGGGGGCTTGAGGAACACCGCCCCCAGGATCTCGGCGATCAAGACGGCGGCGAGAAGGACCAAAGCCACGACGAGCGTCCCTCGGTGGGCGGGGTCGGGCGGCGATGGCGCGTCGGGAGGTGGCTCCGGGAGCTCGGCCGGAGGTGGCTCCGGGATGGCCGGCGATGGCGCGTCGGAAGGTGGCTCCGGGAGCTCGGCCGCAGGTGGCTCGGGGGGCGGCGAAGGCTCGGCCTTGGCCGGCGGCTCGGGCGTGCCCGGGCTCATTGCTCCACCGTGAGCCGGCAGGCGCTCGGTCCGTGGCAGCTGTAGAGGGTGACCGTGGTTCCGTCGTGGAGAATGGCGACCCGGAGGGCCAACGGGTCGGATCGGTCCGGTCCCGGCTGGCCGGTGTCGAATGTCTGGGTCAGATCGCCGGTCCGGCTGAAGGTGATCATCATCCCCGGGCTGCCCGCGACCCGCCGAAGCAAAACCACATGAACGTTGTTGGGCACGATAAAGGTGCACCCGCCGCCTGGCGCGAGCACCAGCATGTCCCCCTGGACGCACGTCGGGCCGCCCCGGTCGATCTCGCGGATCGTGAGCCGCCGCGGCGGAAAGACATCTTCCACCAATCGCACCAGCGATCGGGTGGGGGAACCGACCGCGTCGGCCGGTGGCGCCACCAACGCCACTGCCAACATGAGGACCGACACGGTGGCCAGCACAGCCAGCGCCTGGAAAATGCGGCGGGTGGTGACAGCCACCTCGTTGGTCACCTCACGAAACGTACTGGCGACGCGCGGCCCGGCGGCGCCAACCCGGCGCCAGGGCGCACGAGGCGTTCGACGAGAGATCTTGGAACCTGACGCGCCTCTGGACGGTCCAACGCGACGATGACCTGGTTTCGATGCCTTCTCTGTCTGCCCGCCGCCCTTCTCCTCGTCGTTGGGTGCAGTTCGACCCACAAAACGACCATCGGCAGCGGGACCACCACCACGTCCCCGAGTAGCACGTCGTCGTCGACGGTCTCCTCAACAACTCCGGCCGGCAGCGCGTCGTCGACCAGTGCCACCACTCCGACCAACGCGTCGGCGGGCGGACCGCTGCCGCGGGGTATGCAGATAGCCGACCTGACCTGGGTCAGCGATGCAGACGGGTGGGGGCTCGGCAGCGCGCCGTGCTCCACGCCGCCGTGCACCTCAGTGGTGCACACGCTGAACGGCGGTCAGTCGTGGGCCGGGCTGCCGGCACCTGTCGCGTACCTGCCCACCCTCCAGTCGCTCTCTACAGGGTGCTCGGCCACCTTCGCCTGCGTGAGCGGTATCCGTTTCGCCAGCGCCAGCGTCGGCTACGTCTTCGGCCAATCGTCGCTGTGGATGACGACCGATGGAGGCCACAGCTGGACGGAGCGCTCGAAGGACACGACCGACGCCCTGGAGGTGGACGGGTCGACCGTCGTGCGGGTCGTCAACCCGGCCTTCGAGAGTCCGCCTGGCATCCCCTTCAGCGTCGAGGAGGCGCCGGTCGGCTCCACCTCATGGCACACGGTGCTGTCCGCTACCGTGCCCGGCGACAGTGTCAGCCTGGCGGTGCAAGGTTCGGACCTTTCCCTGCTGGTCGGCCAGAACCCGGCCGGAGGCGCCAACGACGAGCACGGCACCCTGTACCGCTCGACCGACGGGGGCACCCACTGGGCGAGCGGGCCCGACCCGTGCGGTGTCGGCCCGGGCGGCGTAGAGGCCGACGCACGCGACATCGGGGCGGCACCCGGTGGCACCCTCGTCGCTGGCTGCACCGTGCGGAACTCTTCCTCGCCCGGATTCGTCGTGGTCTCGTCCAACGCCGGGGCCAGTTTTGGGGGCCAGCATCCAGCGGGGACGTCCCCCGAGCTGACGCGGGTGGCCGCCGCGACGCCCCAGCGGCTGGTGGTGTTGACTGCAGACAACCAGAGCGAGCACCTGTCGGTCAGCTGGGACGGCGGTGTCACGTGGACGACCACCTACACCGTGAACTCGACGAGCCAAGGGCCCCAGTTCCTCGGTTTCGAGGACGCCAACACGGGCCGGGCCATCGTGACGGACCGCACCATCGTGACCACCAGCGACGGCGGGCAGCACTGGGTGGCGTACACCTTCCCGTCATAGACGACGGCCGAAGCCGAGGCCGGCCTGTGCGACGCTACGGGCATGGCTGATCGCAGCGCCCTGGTCACCGGGGCCACCGGATTCATCGGCTCGCAGTTGGTACCGGCGCTCGTGGCACAAGGCTGGACGGTCACCGCCACCGGGCGACGGCCCCGGCCCGAGACCCTCCCCCCAGAGACCGCCTACCAGGGCGCCGATTTGGCGGGTGAGGACGACCTGGAGTCGCTGCTCGAAGGGGTCACCCACGTGTTTCACCTGGCCGGGGCGTCGAGCTCCCTGGCCGACGAGGCGGAAATGCACCGGGCCAACGTCGTGGCGACCGAGCGACTGGTGACCGCGGCCCTCAAGTCATCGCGCCTCAAGCGACTGGTGTACATGAGCTCCACATCGGTCTACGGCGAGACGGTGGCCCTGCCGAGCCCGGTCCTCGAAACAGTCGAGCCTCAGCCCAGTCGGGCATACGGAAAGGCCAAATGGGCCACCGAACAGGTCGTGTGGTCTGCAGGCTCCGAAGGGCTGCCCGTCGTCGTTCTCCGACCCGTGTCGGTGTTCGGGCCCCGCAACGTGAAGCTCTTGGCCAGCGCCGTGCTCGATGTCGCCCTGGAACGCTTCGCCAACCCTTCGGAGCCGGTCCCCGTGCCCGCCGAGCCGATCGAGCAGCGTCTCGTCCATATCGACGATCTCCTCCGGGCCACCATCCACCTGGCCGTTCACCCCCAGGGGGCGGGCGGGGCGTACAACGTGGTTTTTCCCAGCTATCCGAGCAACCACCAGGTCGCCGCCGCCATCGCTCGTCAACTGGGCGTCGAGGTCGTCCTGACCGACGATCCGAGCGCTGGTCTCGCCTACCCCGCCCGGGTGGCCGCCCGGGAGCGCATGCTGGCGGGAGGCATGCGGCCCGACATCCTGCTCACCAAGGAGCGGTTCCGGTTCATGCGCAAGGCCAACATCAACAACCGCCTCAGCGTGGACGCGCTGCTCTCAACCGGCTTCGAATTCTCTCAGGCGGACCTGGACACCGCCATCGGCGCCACCGTTGGCTGGTACCGAGAGGCGCGCTGGATCCTCTAGGGGACGACCTACGCCGAGACGGTGGCCAGCGCCGCGTCCAGCGACGGGTAGATGGTGAGAACCCGGGTGAGGCCGGTGATCTCGAACAACCGCAGGATGCGGGACTGGGAGCAGATGAGTTCGAGCTCGCCGCCCTGGCGGCGGAACCGGTTGAGCCCGGCGACGAGGACGCCGAGCCCGGTCGAATCCAAGAACCCCACTGGCTCCAGGTTGACCACCACTCGAGGCGGTCCCGCCATCGCCAGATCGAGCAGCTTCTGGCGAAGCAGGGGTGCGCTGTAGACGTCGACCTCACCAGAAACGGTGAGCACGGTGCACCCCGATTGCTGGGCGTCGACTTCAAGACCGAGTTCTGGTGGCATTGGCTACTACTCCATCACGCTGACCATCGTGTGCGGCGCTTTGTACCCGACGTGGCGATCGGCCAAACCTGAGGGAACCGCTGGTAGGGCCCGCGGAAGGGCACAGAAAGCCGGCGAGTGGCACCATGAAGACGTGCCGATTCCGGGCGAGCTGCGCGACACCAGCACCCACTACACCTACAACAGCTCGTTCCCGCTGATCGGCAACTACGCCTTCTTGTCGGACTGCGAAACCCAGGCCCTGGTGGCGCCCAGCGGCAACGTCGAGTGGATGTGCCTGCCCCGGGTCGATTCGCCCAGCGTGTTCGGCGCCATTCTCGACCGCGACGCCGGATACTTCCGGATCGGCCCCGCCGATCGGATGGTTCCCGCGGCCCGCCGCTACCTCCCGGGCACGATGATCCTGGAGACCAGCTGGAACACCTCAACCGGGTGGCTGGTCGTGCAGGACGTGTTGCTGATCGGCCCGTGGCACCACTGCGGCGAGGACATCTCCCGCACGCACCACCGGGCGCCGACGGACTACGACGCCGACCACGTGCTGTTGCGCACGGCGCGCTGCGTCAACGGTGAGATGCAGGTGGTGATGGAATGCGAACCCCGCTTCGATTACGGCCGGGGGCCGGCCCGCTGGGCCTACACCGAGCGCGGCTACCACCAGGGCATCGCCCGGTCCCACGACGGCGGCGAGCTGACCTTGACGCTGACCACCGACATGCGGATGGGGTTCGAGGGGGGGCGAGCCATCGCCCGTACCCTTCTGAAGGAGGGCGACTCCCGCTACTGCGCCCTCAGCTGGACCGAGCACGGGCCGCCGCTGAGCCTCGACGCGGCCCGCCGCCGGCTGGTGTGGACCGCCCACCACTGGCAGCACTGGCTGGCCCGGGGCAACTTCCCCGACCATCCCTGGCGGCACTACCTGGAACGCAGCGCCCTCACGTTGAAGGGCTTGACGTTTGCCCCCACCGGAGCCCTCGTCGCGGCCTGCACCACCGCGTTGCCGGAGACCCTCGGCGGCGAGCGGAACTGGGACTACCGCTACAGCTGGATCCGAGATTCCACCTTCGCCCTGTGGGGGTTGTACTCGCTCGGCTTCGACTGGGAAGCCAACGACTTCTTCTGGTTCATCGCCGACGCGGCTGAGCGACATCCCGACCTTCAAGTGATGTACGGCGTCGGCGGTGAACGCGAACTCGAGGAGCACACCCTTGACCATCTGACGGGTTACCTGGGCTCCCGGCCGATCCGCATCGGCAACGCCGCCTACCGCCAGCAACAGCACGATGTATGGGGCGCCGTCATCCTCGCGGTCTACATCCATACCAAGAATCGCGATCACCTCGACGAACGCCTCTGGCCCATCCTGAAGCACCAGGTGGAGTCCGCCCTGCATGCCTGGCGAGAGCCCGACCAGGGAATCTGGGAGGTGCGCGGCGAGCCGAAACACTTCACCTCGTCCAAGTTCATGTGCTGGATCGCCGCCGAGCGGGGTGCCCGGCTGGCCCGCATGCGCGACGAGGTGGAGCTGGCGGCACGCTGGCAGGAGGCAGCGGAGGAGATCCACGCCGACATCTGCACCCACGGGGTCGACGACCGGGGCGTGTTCACCCAGCACTACGACACCAACGCCTTGGACGCGTCGGTGCTGCTGATGGTGCTGTTCGGGTTCCTGCCCCCCGAGGACGACCGCATCAAGGCCACCGTGTTGGCGATCGCCGACGAACTCACCGACGACGACCTGGTGCTGCGCTACCGCGTCCAAGAGACCGACGACGGTCAGAGCGGCGAGGAGGGGACCTTCACCATCTGCTCGTTCTGGCTGGCATCTGCCTTGGCCATCATCGGCGAGAACGATCGGGCCCGGAGCCTCTGCGAAAAGCTGCTCTCCCTGTCGAGCCCCCTCGACCTCTACGCCGAGGAGATCGACCCTCGTAGTGGCCGCCATCTTGGCAACTTCCCGCAGGCCTTCACCCACCTGGCGCTCATCAATGCGGTCCTGCACGTGATCCGATGCGAGGCCGAGGAGGAACCCCGGATCTCCTGACCCGTCCGGGGCACTTCGGTGCCGGCGACGGTCGAGGCGCCGGCGACGGTTCACCTGACTCCGGCTAATGTCGAACGTATGTTCGAATACTTGTGCTTGGACTGCCAGACTCCGATCACCTTTGAGTCGACGCCCGGTGAAGCGACCTGTGCCCAGTGCGGGTTGCGCCTGTACGTGACCTCAACTGGTGCCGTCGGTCGTTACCTCCCCGAAGGCTGGCGCCCGGGCGGCATCCAGGGTCGGGGACGGGGCGAACCGGAATGATCGGCTTTGCTCAGTAGCCCCGTGGTGGGGCACCCGGCCGCTGTCGGGTGGGCGATACGAACGGAGGGCCTCACCAAGCGCTACCGCGGTGACGGCCCTTCGGTCTTCCATCAGATGGCGCCGGCCCCCGGCGACCAGCCCTGACTGTGCCGCAGTCATTTTCGGGCGCGGTGGCACCGATTCCCGGGGTGGCACCAAGGCGAAGGTGTTCGCGGCGCCGGCGACATCCGAGTACGTCC
>JBOGGN010000336.1:0-8436 GCA_050744165.1 Acidimicrobiales bacterium
CCGCACGCCAGAACCAACGCGGCACCGCCAAGGGCCACCCAATCCCGGAGGCAGCCCGGGTGACACTCGTTCTCACCGACGACAGCGACGACAGCGACGACGGTGGCGGCTGGCGGCTGGCCGGCGCCCACCTGAGCTTCATCGCGGGGACGGTGGGCTCCCCGCCTCTCCCCCGCCCCGTCCCCGGCCCGTCCCCTGCGGCCGGAAGCGAGGCCGCACGATGAGCCGACAACTCGAACCGGAAGCCAGCCGAATGGAGCGGCGGGCGAGGGTAATGAAGGCGGTCAACCGGCCGATGCGGGTGCTGCTGAGCCTGCCGTTCCCGACTCCGTTGAGCAGCCGTCTGATGCTCGTGCGAGTGGTCGGCCGCAAGACCGGCCGCGTCTACCGGCAGCCCGTCAGCTTCGTGCGCGACGGCGACACGCTGCTTACTCCGGGCGGCGGTCGGTGGAAGGGCAATTTGGCCAACGGCCAAGCGGTCACCTTGCGCCTCCGGGGCCGGTCTGTCCAGGCCCGCCCGGACCTTGTCCGCGATCCGGACGAGGTGCACCAGCTCGTCGGGCGCATGGTGGCGGCCAACCGGCGGCTAGCGTCGTTCATCCCCTTCGTCGAACGCGACGGCACCATCAACATGGAGCAGCTGGAAACAGCCCTTCGCTACGGCTTCTGCGTCGTTCGCTGGCGCCTCGAGTCCGGAATCCGTTGACCGTCGACGCCGAGGGACCGAGCCGGCCAGGGCGGCGCCCCGAGGTGGAACCCATCGGGGTCCACCTCAGTCGGGTGGCACGGACGGTGAGCCGGGCCTTCGACGAGGTCCTCACCACCGCCGGTGCGTCGCTGCCGATCTGGCTCGTCCTGGTGTCGATCAAGAGCCAGACCCACGGCGCACAACGGAACCTGGCGGCCTCGGTCGGCGTCGAAGGCCCGACGTTGACGCACCACCTGAACCGCATGGAGCGAGACGGGCTCGTCACCCGAACCCGCGATCCCGCCAACCGCCGCCAGCACCGAGTCGAGTTGACCGAGGCCGGCGAGCGCCTCTTTTTCCAGCTGCTGGGCACCGTCAGCGCCTTCGACGAGCAGATCCGCCGAGGCCTGAGCGCCGATGACCTGGCTCAGCTCCGCGGACTGTTGGACCGCCTGTCGGCCAACGTGACGCCGTCGTCGCTCGACGGGAGTTCGTCCCCGCGCGGCAGGAGTGCCTCCGGGTAGTCGACGACCACACCGTCGGCCCACAACGACGCCACCCCACCGTCGCCCTCCTCATCGAGTGCCGCGACCATCTGGTACAGGGGAAAGGCACCCTGGGTGGCCCCGCAGTGGACGCAGGTATTGGCCAGGTAACCGTCCGGGCGCGGCCGGGTCTTCCGGCGTTGGAGGGGCCCTATGCCGATCCGGATGCACAGGGCGGGATCGAGCAACTGCTCCACGACGGGTGCGCAATCCTCCAGCGCCAGGTAGCCAATGTCATCCAGGAACACCGAAGGCTCCCAGTCGGACTCCTCGGGCACCAGCAGGCCCACGACGCAGGTAGTGGGACCCTGGCAGTGCCAACACGCGACCCGGAGCAGCAACACCGGAAGGTTGACGGTTGGCCCCGGGACGGACATGTCGGCCCGAATCCAGCGAACGAAGCGCTGCACCGGCAGGCCAGCGCCCACGTACCAGCACCGGAATTCGCCATCCCATCGTGCGCCGAGCGCCTTGGCAGCGTCCTTCTCATGAAAGGGCACGTCGATATAGATGCGCATTGGCAACCTCCGGAAGGTCCGGCTCTCCATCCGGGCAGGACCGTTACTGGTTCCTATGCCGCTGACGGAGCTATCGCCGGGTCACGGCTCGCCGCCTCCAACCGGGCGCCCGCAGCCCGGACGAGGACGCTCACCCAGGTCCGCCACGGCCGCCATGCTTCGGCCACCCGCTCGACGTCGGCGGGCGAGGCGTGACCACCGAGGCCGTACAGCCGGCCCACCAGAGCCTGGAGCTTGGGCTCCTCGCCGGGCAGCAGGTCGGTGAGGCCCGTCGCCCGGATGAGGATGAGCTCGGCGTAGAAGGGACCGATCCCGGGGATTGTGCGCAGTAGCGCCCGAGCCCGCTCGACGGGAAGGCCGGCCAGCAATGCGGCGTCGAGGTCGCCAGCCAGCGCCGCCCGGGCGACTCCCACCACCCGCTCCGCCCTGGGCGCCTCGACCCCGGCAACCGCGGCCACGCCGCCGGTACCGAGTTCAACGATGGCCTCTGGGGTGGGCGCCGCCCACATCACGGTGCCCGCAACGTCGAATCGGGCACCAGCGGCTTCCGACAGGCACTGACGCCACCGGCGAGCGGTGGTCGCCGGGCGGCGCTGCGAGATCACCGACCACAGGGCAGCTTCATAGGGCGAATGAAACAGCGGCGGCCGCAACCCGGGGGCGGCTGCCAGCAGGCGGGCCACGACTGCGTCACGATCGCCCACCGCTTCATAGCCGCGGGCGTCGTGGTCGAGTGATAGCGCACGAGCCACCTGGGCCCTGACGGTCCCCACCATGGCCAGCCGATCGCCCAGCGGGCCGGCGAGCCCGTGGATCGTCCCGACGACCGAACCGTCGGCCGCCTGGGTGACCGACACCCCGGCCTGGCCGTGGTAGCCGTCGACGCAGAACGCCAGTCGCATGGTGGCGTCGAACGCATCCTCGTGGCGTTGGCCGAATCCAAACAGGGCAGCCTCGGGCAGGCTGAATCGTCCTTGCGGTTCGATCGTGAAGGTCTCCATGACTCGAGACCGTACGGTCCAAGAGTGGACACGGAATGTCCTATTTCTTGGTCGGAAGGTTCGCGTCTGTCACAGTTGTCCGATGGCTGCCTTTGATCGGACCATCGCCAAGTGGCACCTCCGGCACCGCGACCGCGGGTGGGAGGACGAGCGCGCCCGGCCCAGCGAGCAGCCCGGCCACGATTCTCTCCCCGAGATCGAGCACATCGTGCTGCTGATGATGGAGAACCACTCCTTCGACAATTACCTCGGCACCCTCGGCCACGGCGACGGGTTGCCAGTCGCCGAGGACGGTGCGTGGGGTCCGGTCAACGAACTGTTGAATGGGGAGCCGGTACGGCCGTTCCATTTGGCATCCACCGTCCAGCAGAACGGGGTGCCGACTCAGAGTTGGAACGCCAGCCATATCCAATTCGACGATGGCGCCAACGACGGGTTCGTTCGTAGCATCAAGGACACTGTGCCCGGCGGTGATGGCAAGGTGCCGATGGGTTTCTGGACGGCGGAGGACCTGCCGTTCTATGCCGGGCTGGCGAAGACATTCGCCCTGGCCGACCGGTGGCACTGCTCGCTGCTCGGACCGACATTTCCCAACCGGCGCTTTCTGATCGCGGGAACGGCCAACGGGCTCATCGACGACGCGGCGGCGAGCATGATGGACTATCCCCGGACGGGCACGGTGTTTGATCTCCTCGACCGGAACGACATCAACTGGGTCAACTATCACCACGCCGGCAGCTGGAGGGTGATCGCGAAACGGCTGCTCGGCAACGGCGGCCTGCGCGGCGCTCGGACGCTCAAGCTGCTCGTGACGAACCGGTTTCCCAAGGCCTTGAAAGTGGGACTCGACAACCTGCAGTTCACCGCCGCTCTGTACCCCGTCGGGCTCTGGCGGTGCCTGCGCCATCTGCGGCACGCGAGGCGGTTCTTCATTGACGCCAGACGCGGCAAGCTGCCCCCGGTGTCCATTGTCGACCCCGACTTCCAGAGCAATTCCGAGGAGAACCCCTACGACATCCGCCTCGGAGAGAAGTTCGCGGCCGAGGTCATCGACGCCGTCATGAAGGGCCCGGGCTGGGAACACACGCTCCTCATCTGGTTCTACGACGAGCACGGCGGCTATTACGACCACGTCCCGCCGCCGAGCGCGGTCGAACCCGATGACGTCCGGCCTCGCAGCCTGTTGCACGCGGGCGCGCCCCTTCGCTGGGTCCTGCAGCACCTCGGGCTGTGGAAGGGGCTGCGGACCAAGGACTTCGGCGCCGGCCGTTACGACCGTCTCGGCTTTCGCGTCCCGGCGGTCATTGTCTCCCCCTTCGCCAAGGCGGGTTATGTGTCCTCGACGGTCTACGACCACACCTCGGTGCTGAAGCTGATCGAGGAAAAATGGAACCTGCCGCCGCTCACCAAGCGGGACGCGGCCGCAGTGGCACCGCTCGACATGCTCGACCTGAAGAATCCGCCGTTCCGGGTACCCCCCACCCTGCCGGCTCCGGCGATGCCCTTCCGGGCGGCCGGCTGAACGAGGCCCGAGGCCTTTACCCAGCCAGGGTGGAAAAATCGGCGCTGCCGGGGTCGCCGTCGAAGATGACGGCCCCGTCCCGCAGGGCCACGCAGCGCTGGGCTCGGCCGACGAAGTCCATCTGGTGGGTGGCCACGATGACGGTGGCGCCCGAGTCGTTGGCGTCGTCGAGCAGGTCGACCAGCGCCGCCCGGCCGGGGGGGTCGAGGCCGACAAAGGGCTCGTCGATCAAGAGCAGCGAGAAGGGGCGGATGAGACCGAGCAGGATGGCCGTCTTTTGTCGCAGCCCCCGGCTGAAGCGCGACGGCAGGCCGTCGGCCCGCTCGGTCAAGTTGAGAGCATCGAGCAAACCCACCGCCCGCTCCTGCCAGTCCTCGGCCTCGTGGAGCCGGCAGACGTACTCGATGTGCTCCATCACCGACAGGTCGTCGTACAACACCGGGTTGTCGGGGAGGTAGGACACCGCGGCCCGTGCGTCGAGGGACCCCGCAGGGCTGCCAACAATGGTGATCTCCCCCGACGACGGCTCGAGCAGCCCGGCCGCCATCCGCAAGAGCGTGGTCTTTCCGGAGCCGTTGTGGCCGACCAGCACCAGCCGCTGGCCTTCGGGGACCGACAGGTCAAGGGGCTCGAGGGCGACCAGGTCCCCGTAGGCCTTGGTGACACCGGTGGCCTTCAAGACGTCGACGGACTTTTCGGCAGCAGCCATGAACGAGGCCAAGTTATCCGAGGGCACCTGGGCCGCCCCCAACGGGCTCACCGGCTGAGGCCGCCCCGGCCGCTGGTCGACTTGGCCTCATTGACCTGCGACTGCCACCACCCGTGGATGTCCTCCTGATAGCGGATCCAGACCAGTCCCCCCACCGCCAGCACCACAACCAGCTGCTCCAGTGCCAAGGCAGCCGGGACCGGCGCCTTGTGGCGGCGCAGGGCGGAGTGGGCGTCCACGATCGGCAAGAGGGCCAAGATGGACATGATCGGCGGCCACAGAAGTCGGCCGACCGCCCGCATGCCGGCCACCTCTGGGATCAGCACCGACTGGGAGCTCAGAGCCGGCGGCGGCCCTTTGACCACGCTCATCGACCCGGCAGCAAGGGCGCACAGGGCGGCGGGCACCACCACGACGGCCCCCAGTTCCCAGGTGAGCGTCGCCCCACCGGTGGCCACCGCCGCCGCCAGCAGGCCGAGTACCCCGACCAAAACCATAAGCACGACCGGCGGTCCCAGCTGGCGCAGGTGGAGTTCCCCGGTAGGCAGGTCGAAACTGGCCGACCGGTCCGGGTGGTCAACCTCCTGGGCGAGAGGCTCAGTCACGTCGAGGGCAGCCAGGTACAAGGCGAGGCCGGCGGGGACGACGAGGGGAGTGGTCCCGTTCCAGACCGCCACCAGGCACAGACCGGCCGCGATGCCGAGGATCGCCACCCGGGCCAGGCGGAGAGCGGGCCAGCGCAGGATGCCGTGCCAGCCGCGGCGCCAGATTGGAAGGTGGCGCTTGTGGAGACGGGCTCGGGGACGGGCGGCGGCCGGCGCGCTGGCGGCCGCTGTGGACCCTCCCGGCGCGGCCGGCCGGGGTGGAGCCGAAGGTTCCAGCCACGACGTCGGGATGGCACGGGGCAGGCGGATCCATGGCCGTTGCCGGGGCAGCTCCTGAGAGAGCTGCCGGCGCAGGACGATGACCGTGCGCAGGTCCTGGAGCGTGGCCGCGAATCGAATCTGCCCGACCAGGCTGGCCCGGCGCTCCGAGGCCTCGAGCGAGGTCCCGCCAACCACGGCGAGCCCGACGGCCAGTGCCACAACGGGCACGACGGCGCCCACCAGGTCGACAGCGTGGAAGGCCAGCGGCCACAGCGCCAGACGCCCGAGCAGGGTCATGGGCGAGGTCACGGTGTGCTCGACGATGTCGTTCACCGACCAGGCGAGAACCACGATTGCGAGGCCGCCGCCGAACCAGCGCCCGAGGCGCCGCCCGGAGACGATCAGCGCCAGGCCGAAGCCGCCCGCCACGGCCAGGAGCCCGGTGGCAGCGCCCACCGAGACCCATGCCAGGAACGGGCCCGGCAGTCGCCGCACCGCCAAAAGCCCCGCGATGCCGCCGGACACGGCACCGGCAAGGAATAGGAACCGCAGCTGGCGGATGGCAGGGCCTCGCAACGCCAGCGACCGGTCGACCGGGGCCATGAGCACGTGGCGAACGTCGGCCGCCTCGACCACCAGGGGCCCACCTCGGCCGCCGGAGCGCAGGCCGACTGCGAAGGCCAGCGCCACCATGAGCCCGATCCACGCCCCGCCATGCGCTTCGATCGCGGCCCGCTGGGCGGCACTGACCTTGGTGTCGCCGGTGGCTCCGGACAGAAACAAGACTGCCAGCGTCACCAGGATCCCGCTCAGGTAGGCCCGGTAGAGGGCTTCGAAGGGGTCCAACTGGGCGATGCGCTGGCGGCGGCGGGCCGAGCGCAGGTCCTTCAGGACCGCCGAAGGTTCGTAGCTGACCGCCGAATCCACGACGGAAGACGGTACTGCTCCCGGCTCGGAAACCAACTCGGGCCCCGGTGATCGGGGCTCCCTCGCACCCTCGCGGGGCCCTCCGCGTTGCGAACTAGGCGGCGATGAGACCGGTTCGATAGCCTTTGCGTGCCTTGGGACGAATCTGGGGGGATCGTCGCTCTTTGTTGGCCGCCGCGACCCTGGCGACCACGTTGCTGGCTGCCGCCTTTGCGACGACGGCGGGTGCCGCTCCGGTGGGGACGGTGGTCCACCAGAGCGCCGCCGGCGTCCTGCCGCCGGCTGAGCTGCCCTCAGCACTGTCGTCGACCATGCCGCCAACCGCAGCGTGGATCCTTGTCGACGCCGACACTGGCGAAGTTGTCGAATCGCAGAACGACCGGACGCCGTTGCCACCAGCGAGCCTGACCAAGGTGATCACCGCCCTTGCGGCCAGCAACGTGGCGCCGAGCACGCCCGTGACGGTGTCCGCCCAAGCGGCGGGAGAGCCCCTCGACGACCTCGGGGTGCATACCGGTCAGGTCTGGAGCGCCGACGACCTGTTCCACGCCATGCTCATCTACTCCGCCAACGATGCCGCCATGGCCTTGGCCCAGCAGGTTGCGGGCTCCACGGCCAGCATCCAGACCGTGCTGTCGCAGACCGCCCAGGCCTTGGGCCTGCAGGACCACCCGCTCCTCTACGACCCGGCCGGGCTCGACGGCTCCGAGGGCGTTGCCGGCGGCAACCGGGTAAGCGCTCGGGACCTGGCCATCGCCGGGCGGGCCCTGCTTGCCGATCCCTACCTGGCCTCCATCGTCGCCCTGCAGACCTACAATTTCCGCAGCCCGACCGGTGGTCAGGTGCGGCTGGTGAGCCACAACCTGGCGTTTCTTTCGTCCTACCGCGGCTCAATCGGCATCAAGACGGGGTACACCAACTTGGCCGGCACCTGCGTCATGGCGGCGGCCCGCCGCGGCGGCCGCACCATGCTGGCGGTCGTGCTGCACAGCGCCAACCCGACCGTCGCTGCCACGACCCTGCTCGATGACGGCTTCAACACGCCCGTCGCCGGCGAGCCCAGGGCGGACGAGCTCCCCACTGTCGATCTGACCGCCTTGCAGCCGACGGCGGCGATCGGGGTGAGCGCCGGAGGCTCGTCCGCAGAGACACCGGCCGTTGCTGCGCCCGCGGGGGCCTCGCCGGCGGCCGCTGCCGGGCCTGCCATCGCCGGAGCAGGCATCGCGGCCGCGGGCGCCCACCAACCGAAGTCCTTCGGCATGCTCACCTTGGACGGCATCCTCGCCCTGCTGCTGCCGGTGGCGATGGTCGCCCGCCGGCGCTCCGACCCGCGGCGGCGGGCCGTGGCCCCGAACTCGTCGCTGGTCGAGTCGCCGCCGCTCCTGGCTGGAAGCGGGACGGCCGCCTTGCCGGATGCCTTACTGAACCCAGATTCGTATCCGCCGGGCATCGATGGGGAGATGCGGGCCAGCAGTCGCTGAACGTGCGGCCGCGATCCCTAAGAGGCAGAGGTTCATAGCTGGGGTGCGACCTCGGTGGCCAGACGTTCCATCTGTCCCAACGGGTCGTCAAGGGGGTTGAGCACGATCATCTCGGCACCCGCATTGGCCACCTCGCGTAGACCGGCGACGCAGTCGTCCGGCGCCCCTGCCACGGCAAC
>JBOGGN010000337.1:0-4962 GCA_050744165.1 Acidimicrobiales bacterium
CCCGATCCTCAATGACATCCCGATCTCGCCCGGCTCGTCGGGTCTGGCGCAGGACTTGCGCCCCGTGCCTGGAGGTCCAAAGGCGGAAATACACGATTCAGTCCGGCGGGATCGGGCCGCTTGGTGCAGGATCGGCTGACGCCCCCGGGTGTCGAGCCCATCCTCGCCGGGTAACGATCTGTCATGGCCACGACAGCCGGCCAGGAGGCGCGCTTTCATCTGGTCGCGGACTGGTTCGATCGTCGTATACGGCACCGGGTGAAACGTCTCGTCCTGCAAGGGCAGCCACCTCTGGAGGGCAATCTCGTGCCTCTGGCGGTCGCGTACGCGGATCGCATGCTCTGGACGTCGGCCAGGCGCGGCCAACCAGACTGTTCCGACTGCAAATCGGCCTCGGACATTCTGGATAGTGCTCGCGTTAATCGATATCATCCGGGGGCAAGCTGTGTCCGGTTCAGTTTACCTGACGATCGGCGTCGGCTACGTCATTCTCGCCCCGATTTCGAAGCGTGCAACGGAGCGGGCAATGCATGGTCTCGAGCGCACTCGAGCGCTTCTCGGGTGTCGGCAGTTTCCAGCGGAATAGCGAAATCTGACGCCTCACCGTATCGCCTCTCGCCGTCGTTCCTCCGACACCTCATATTCCTGTCCGGTATGGATCAGCCCCGGGACCGTTGATGGATCAGGACGTGTTCAGGTTCCGTGACGAGTCGCGCTGCCATTCCGGAACGTTCAGGAGCCATCACCTCTGTGATGGACCGCAGGCTCGCGGCGGTGCGGGCCTACGGGTCCCAACTCACCACGTTCGCCACGACCGGGCAGCCGAGCGGTTCAACCGGTTCCGCGGGGCCCTCGCGTGCGCACGCCGACCTTGCCGAAGTGTTTGCCTCCACCTGAGGGGATGCGTAGCCGTCCGGGACAGTCAGGCGCCGGGACTGGACAGTTGAGTAGCTCTAGACTCACGTTGGTGATGTACGTCACTGACCTGCACCACTTCCTTGACCTACCCGACGATGTGCCCGGTCCCGCGCGGAGGATGGCAGACCACCTGTCGTCAGTGGTTCGAGCCGCCACGGCCGGTGAGCCCGGTACCTGGTGGGTGAGCGGGCTGACCTGCCGTCGTCGCCCCCGAAACCGTCGCTGCCAGGGCCGAATTGCCGTGCTGCGAACCGCCGCTGGCACCCCGATCGGGTGGCAGTGCACTTCGTGCGATGACGAGGGCGTAATCAGCGGTTGGGAGAGCTCACCATTCGACCTTACGGTCGCCGCGGGAGCGGCTGCATTGGGAGCCGTTCGGGAATTGCTCGTCACAGACGAGGTAGCGGCGACTTTGAGAAGCATTGGGATCCTGGATGTGGATTGCCAGCGAGTTGTTTTCGGCGCCCGATCGGTTGACGACGGCACGATCTTGTTCGCGACAAAGGCCAGCCTTGAGGGCCTGACGGGCTACATCGCAGCGGAGGTCAACCAGGAAGCTGACTCTCGTCGCCGGCGCCGTCTCGATGTCGCTTTCGGGGTGATCAACAATGCTCAAGAGGGCGACGTCGTTGCTTCTGCCGGCGGACGCAACGCCCGGCTCCACGCCCGCACCCCTAGCGCGTCTACCCGGCCTGGCGTGTGTGGTCGGTGGCGAATCGTTGGGATGGACATGTGGGATCCGGACGTACTGGACTTGGTGGAGCCGGCATTTATTGAGTTCGACGGCGTCCGAAGCGGTAGATTTGGATTCATCGCGGTAACCGGAAGGATGGACTGTCGTCCGACGACGATCGAAGGCCGCCCCGGTGTGGAATTCAGCTTCCAAGGCTTGGACGAGGGGGATGAGGTGACAGGGCGAGGATGGGCGGCCCTGATCGAGGAAGTCACCATGACAGGTCACATCTATTTCCATATGGGGGACGATTCGGGCTTTCGTGCTGTTCGTGAGGGGAGCAAGCCGACACCCACGCCACGACGCCGTCATCCCTAGGTTGACTGGGCAAGCGCCAGTAGTCGATCATCCGCAGTGACGACTCCCAGCGTACGCGGCGAACTCCGACTCGAAGGCGTCGAGTTCGGGTCCGAGGAGGTAGCGGCCGCTCTTCGCCACGCGGGCAAGGACGGGAGTGAGGTCGCCGGCGAACTGGCCGTGTTCCCAGGCCAGATCCCGGTAGGGGACCCTCATCGGATCGTGGTGCGGAAGAGCCGTAGTCGCGGATCGCATCCTCCGGCCGATACACCTCGTCGGCCAGGACCAAGCAGACGGAGCCCGGAGAGAAGTCGTGGAGGGTGACATAGGTCATCGCGGGGACGAAGAGCCCCTGAGATGGCCGGTCGAGGTGGTCGAGGGCGACGGTGACCGCGCCCCGCCCATCCTCGACGTCGACTACGGCCCGACCGGCCACCATCACGAGGAACTCGGATCCGCAGCGGTTGGCATGGCCGCCGCGGCTCTGGCGCTCGCCGACCTCTCGCAGGGAGAAGAAGCGCCGCGCCGCAAACGGAGTCGCCGGTCGGGTTTCTCCTACGGTGAGCAGCCCTCGATCGTCGCGGCCATCGTTCAGGGTCACTAGCCGCCACGAGGCTGGCGGTGCAGTATCGGCAGCCGTGGGGGATCGCGAGCCGGGTGCGATTCAGCGCTCATCTCGGCGCCCGTCTTCCAAGTTCTTCAGGCATTTCCCGCCGACTCATGGGTCGGCAGTGCAACGAGCGCACCCCGCCCGATTAGACAGTTTGGAGTGACCGGGAGCGACGTCTGCACCGCGCCGTGGCCAAGCCACAGCAGCGGGCCGTCGCCGTCAGCACATCGCCCAGCGGAGCGCCATGTGGGCCAGGCGACGTGGCCGGTGGCGTTTTGGGTCGCGGTGGCGGCCGCGCTCGCCGCTGCCTTCTTCGTCTTCCGTCGCCTGGGCGCCAAACCGCTGTGGCTCGACGAGAGCGTCAGCGTCTCGGTTGCCGGTCGTCCATGGATCCGGATACTCGAGGTCCTGACCCATCACGACGGCAACGCCGGGCTGTACTACCTCACCCTCCACGCCTGGATGCATTTTGGAGGCGGGGCGGCCTGGGACCGAGCGCCGGGTGCTGCCTTCTTCGTCGCCACGGTGGCGTTGGCCGCGCTGGCCGGCGCCCGCTGGCGGGGCGCCTGGTTCGGGGCGCTGTGCGGGATGTTGGTGGCCACCAACCAGTTCCTGCTTTTCTACGGTCAAGAGGCGCGTCCCTACTCGCTGGCGGCGCTCCTCGCGCTGGCGTCGACCGTTGCCCTGTTCGCGCGGCGAGGGAACCCGGCGCCGGGATGGTACCTGGCCTTCACGGTCCTTTTGCTCTATGCAGATCTGTTTGCCGTTTTGTTCGTGATCGCCCAGGCGCTCGCCTTGGTCCTTCTATCTCGGTACCGGCGAGAGAAGCTTTCTCCGGCCCTGGTTCGATGCTGGGCTGTAATCGCAATCGGTGGCGCGCCGCTGGCAATGCTGATGATGGTGCGCGAGCGCGCCCAGATCAGCTGGTTGCCGCGCCCGACGGTTGCCCAGCTCGGCGACACTTTCTTGTCGATGACCAACGGCTGGGCGGGCCTGGTCCTCCTGCTCACGCTCGGAGGTCTCTCTCTGAGATGGGCCCGCGGCCACGGTAGGGGGGCATGGGATCAGCGCGTCGTTCCAGTTCTGGCCTGCGCCCTGGTCGTGCCGCCGGTGGCCTTGTGGACCTTTGCCCAAGCAGTCCCCAGCTTCCTCGACCGGTACGTGATCACGTCGACCGTGGCGGCCCTGGGTCTGGGCGCCATCTGGCTCCATGAGCTCCGGCGCCTCGCCGGCCCCGTCGTGGCGGCGGTCGTGGCGGCGGCGTTGGCGGTTCTCGGATTCTCCGGGATCGTGGCCGCGGAGGCCCAGCCTTACAAGTACGAGAACGTTCCGGCGGTGGTGGGCTTCGTCGCCGCCCGGTCCCGGCCCGGCGACGCCATCGGCTTCGACGGCGGCGGTCTGCGGACGGCGATCGATGCGTACTTGCCGGCGCCGCCGGGCGGCCGGGGACATCTGGCTGCGTTTCCCGTCGATGTTGCGCTGGCCGCTGGCGGCGATGCCTTTTTGCAGCGCGACCTCTACGCTCGTGAAGTGGCGCCGGAGCTACTGGCTGAGCGCCTGAAAAAGGTGCGCCGGGTATGGATGATCACCGATCCCTCCAGCGGCATCTATCCAACCATCGGAGCCTTTACCAACCTTCGTATTCCATTTCTCGCGGAGTTCTCCAAGGCCGGGACCAACTTCTTTCCCGGCATTGATGTGACGCTTTACACGCAAGTGGGTCCATAAGGGTCGGCCCCGTCGGCCCCGGCCGGCCCGGGCACGCTGCGCGGGACAAATGCGTTTCCTGGGTGGGTACCGTATCCATCTATGCGGCAGCGGGTGTCGAGCACGCCACCTCCGGTTCGGAGGCTCGGCATCTCCGGGGTAACCCCGGGGAACTTCAGGTGCTACGGCATCGCATCGCCTGCGCTCACGTCCGCATCCACGGACGACTGCGCAACCACGACAGGACAGGTCGACGCCCGCTGCCGCACCCGCGCGGACCCGCTCACTCCACCCCGGCCTCCCCCGGTACCTGTGACCGGCGCCTCCACCTCGTCGCCTCTCCTGTGGGCATCGGCGTGACTTTCCGGTCCTCGCCCGGCGCGGGCGCGTCGGACTGACCTCCCGCTATCCGGCCTCCCGGGTGGCGGCCGGATTGGCGTCATCGTCGCTGGCGGGGGACTGGTCGTCGGCGGCCATCGCGGCCCGCGCTCGGGTCGCCCTCGGACGCGACAGCCGTTGGTTGACGCCGTTGGCCAAGCAGATCGTGCTGGCCTACGAGCGTCCGCCATTCGACCGGCCGCGGGAGCTGGCGGCGTGGATCGAGGCCAATGACCTCTTCCAACGAGCGTGGCGAAGGTCTCGGGTTCGGCCCCAAATCCATCGGTGGATGCCCTTTCACGCGGGCATGGCCCCGATG
>JBOGGN010000338.1:0-11627 GCA_050744165.1 Acidimicrobiales bacterium
TCGCGCAGGTGAACAAGGTGCCTGGGACGCTCGCAATCGTGATGTGCGCCGACGTGAGCGACGAGGCGCGCGAGGAAATCACCGAAGCTGGGTTGATCGTCCTGACCCGAAAGCAGATGCGCCAGACGGCGGCAGTTTGGGACGAGCCGAAGCAGTGGTCCGCGCTCCAGAGCCTGTACTACTACCTGCGCCGCATCCAGAAGTCCGAGACAATCCTTGCGAAGGTCCGACTCTGGTGCCTCGAACATGGAATCGTGGAGCCCGGTGCTGGAGCAGTCCCGCAGGCTGAAGCAGCGGCGATCCCTGAAGACGATGACTCGGGTCCGCCCGATTACTCGGACGAAGGCCAGTAGGCCGACTGGCTTCGGCACGCAAGTCGCCCGCTCTTCGTCACACGCCCGGGCTACCCTCTAAGCATCCGCTCGTGGCCGGCGTCATGGCCTCCTCAACCGAAGCGGTCCGCACCATATTGAGGAGGACGCCATGCCCACGAGCGACCATCACCGATACCGGGTGGAGTCGCAAGCCACGTTGTTCGCGATCGGCTCGGTGCCCGGCCAGCAGCGCTCCCATGGCGAGAACCATCCCCAAGCAACTCGTCGCGCCGCCGGCAGCTCATCCCAAGGCACTGCAATGCAACTACACGCGTGTAATCCGCAGGCTAAGCTCAAACGCGTGCCTACGTTCCTCGACTTGTTCTCGGGCGCCGGCGGTCTGTCACTCGGGTTGGCCGAGGCAGGTTGGATCGGATTGGCCGGCATCGACAACTGGTCCGACGCCGTCGACACGTACAACGCGAACCTGGGGCACTTGGGACACTGCCTAGACATTCGCGATGTCCGCCAGAAAGACCTCGCACGGGTGTGTTCCGATCGACCTGACTGGATTGTGGGGGGACCCCCCTGTCAGGGTTACAGCACGGTTGGCCGACGAGATCCGACGGACTTGAGGAACAAGTTGTTCCTTGAGTTCAAGAGGATCGTTAGGGCGCTGAAGCCCGAGGGCGTCCTCATCGAGAATGTCCTTGGCTTGAAGGACATGTCCTTCGAGGCCGAGGTGAAGCGAGAGTTCGAGAGTCTCGGCTACGCCGTCGAGTTCCGCGTGCTCACCGCTGCGGACTACGGCGTACCGCAGCTTCGTCGCCGGGTCATCTTCGTCGGACACCGAGACGGCGGCCACTTCATAGGGCCGCCGAAGACTCATTTACCCGAGGAGTACGTCACGGTCTGGGATGCGATCGGTGACCTGCCAAACCTGGCTCCGGGCAACTCGACGACGCGCTACACGATCGACCCGTTTACGCCATACCAGAAAGCGTTACGCGACGGATGCGACATCCTGACATCTCACGTTGCGGCGAAGCACCCTCGGCACCTCATCGAGGCGATCAGCCACATTCCCGATGGCGGTAACCGCCGAGATATACCGGAGCATCTGCAGCCTCCAAGCGGATATCATAATAGCTACAGCCGCCTCGCCAGCTGGCTGCCCGCCGTAGCGGTCACGCAAAACATGAGCAAGCCGAGCGGGACGCGGTGCATCCATCCCTTCCAGCACAGAGGCCTGACTACTCGAGAAGGGGTCCGGCTGCAGAGCTTCCCCGACCGATTTACGTTCCTGCATGGTCAGGTGAGTCAGCGCTTGCAGGTAGCAAATGCTGTACCGCCGATTCTCGGGAGGGCGCTGGGAGAGGCACTCGTCGATCCGAATCGGTGGTGGTAGCGCGCCGACGACAGGCAACTACGTCAGCGACGCGCTGAGCCGCTTCGCCGATATCCTCGTGCTCCCAAACGCGCACGACTTGCCATCCTGCGGCCTCGAACCGTCTGGTCGTATCAAGGTCCCGCTCTCGGTTCCGCTGGAGCTTCGACTCCCACCAGTTGCGGTTCGCCCGGGGCATCGTTCGGTGTACGGGGCATGCATGCCACCAACACGAGTCGACGAAGACGGCCACCCGGACGCGCGGGAATACGATGTCCGCCTCCCGACGTAGTCCTTCAACCGGCCGGCGGTGCACGAAGTAGCGAAGGCCGCGTCGGAAGATCTCAGAGCGAAGCGCCCGCTCGATCGACGTATCGTGTCGACGCTGCTGCTGCATCTTATGGCGGATCGCGGGCGAGGAAGCGAACGACTCGCCCCTCATGGGATGTCCAGTTCGTGTACTGCGCAGAAGTCGCGGACCTGCGTCACGAGCTGCGGTCGGTTCTGGATCCTAGCGAGGTAGTAGCAGAGTGCTCCCATTGCCTCCGCCTGCTTCGGCAAGTCCCACACGGCGGCGATAGTAGCCATCTCCTCGCGATCGAGTGCGATGACGTTCTGTGCAGCGAGCGCCTCACGAGCCTCGTACGAAAAGGTGGCTGCAAAGACGATGGCCGTGGCGTCCGCTACTTCCGCAATCTCTACGAAGACATCACCCAGTTGTTCGTCAAGGTTGTCCTCGTTGATGATTTGGTCCTTGACTTCGGCTACCAACTCGACGATGTCCCCGCGGAAACCGGCAACGTCACCGACGAGCCGCGCTCGACGTGAAGCGACGTTCACGGCGTGGGCTTCGAGGATCACGTTCGGCGCGTCCGCTCGGAGATAAGCGTACGCCTCTGCTTGGAAGATCGCGCCTCCGGGTCGACTGACAGTCGGCATGTGGCGGAGTACGTAAGAGAACGGGCGCTCGCGGCGTTCGCGGGCACCGGTTGCAGATGGGACGGTCTCAGGGATGGGTAGAACACCGTGTTCCCAGACCCAACGCGCGATTGTTGACCGTTCATCCGGCGAGGCGGAGTAGATCGCCTTGATGAATGGGCGGTAGCTCCTCCACGCCCCCGTCTGCGACCCTGGGCTGTAGGGATGCGCGAAACGTCGCATTTGGCTCCGGATCACAGCGACCGTCCGCCCGTACGTAGGCCGCAGTCTCGACTGAGTGCCGTCGGGCCGGATGAAATTGAGCGTGTTCCTCGCACCCCGGCCGGCGGCCTCTTGTTCGATCTCGATCGCCGAGAACACGTCGTCGAGCGACGAGACCCCGAGCGCACTCAGCAGGTGCTCGGCTTGCGCGACCAAGGCGAGAGCAAGTGCCGGCCAGTAGTTCTGCTGAGGCGGGCGATAGTTTTCGAGGAAGTCGATGGCCGCTATGTAGCCGGCGCCGGTCGACGCTGGTCGGGCGGTGAACCCCGTAGGGAACCCAAGGTCAGTCTCGAAGGGCTCGATGGGTTGCTGACCGCCGCGCGCCGGAGGCATGCCCTCACGATCGCGCAGAAGGCCAATCGACGTCACAGCAGCGTTGTTTGGGGGTCGGAAATGGTGTCATCTCCATGTTCCGAGGTTCTCGAGGCTCGATACTCCCCGCAGCAGTCGAGTCCTACCTGGCGGTTCCCGACAGCCGCTGTGACGCGTTCCTGACGCCTCGGCGTATCGTTCCCGCGGAGACCCCCTCCAAACGCGTGATCGGAGCGCCCGTCTTTTGAGCGGCAACGGGCCCTTTTCAAGTCGCGGCTGAGATCGTTGTCACGACTCGGGCCGGTTTGGGTGTGCTGGATACGCTGGGGTTGATGCGGGTGAAGCTTCGAGAGGGAACGACCTGTCGATCAGGCGCTCTCTACGTTGGGCATGCTTGTCGGGCCGGCCGGTGGCCCAGATGGCCCGTGAGTTGGGTGTTGGTGAGGTCAGTCTTAACTATTGGTTGGCCAAGGAGCGCTCACAGCGGGCGGCGGCCGATCCGGGAGCGGTTCCGGCCGAGACGGCCGAATCGGAGGGGGTTAACCTAAGCTTTCCGCACGTTGGGAATGTTCTCCAAATACAGCCGGCGGCTTGACGCTGAACGAATCGTCGCAGTTCTTGGGTATGGGTCGTTCTTACCTATGGCTGGACTGGTCAGCGTCGTTCGGAACGCCTGACTGAGATGGGCCCAGGGTGAGCCCTTGGGCGCGTACCCATATCTCGGTGCGGGCGGAAGCCTTCTCCGGACGGACCTCGGGATCATCCGGGCGGATGAGCCCCAACACCTGCCGGCAGCGGCGCGACCCGATTCGCACGGCCTGAAGCGTCCAGCTGACCAAGACGAACATCGTCGGGAACAGCCACCAGTTCGGCACCCAGAATAACCAGCTGATCGGGAACAACAGCAGGTACAGGAGGAGAACGAGCCGAAGGCGCCATACCTGGCGCCGGTCGAACGGCCGACCGAAAAACATTAGCGTCGGCTTGCAACATGGAGCCCGGGACGCCATCGAGCCTGGCCCACCACGGCCGCTCGCTCATACTGCCATGGTGCCGCACCCGCGACACCAACTCCAACCGCGATGCCCGCCTATTGGGGCAGCGCCGTATGACCGCTGCCCGGTCGAGACGGGAGCTCGTTGGCCACCTTTGGTGGCGGCCGGAACCTGGGGCGACTGTTCAGCCGCCGCCGAAGAGCTGGTCGGGATCGGTGAACAGGGTGGCTTGCAGGCCCGCCCGGCGCGCTGCGACGATGTTTTGCAAACGGTCATCAACGAAGGTGACCTCTTGGGGTATGGCGTGTAAGGCGCGCAGAGCGAGGGTGTAGATGGCCGGCTCGGGTTTGATCATCCCGACCTGGCCGCTGAACAGACGGGGGGAGAACGGCGCCAACCACGGGAGTCGGTCGAACTGCGTAGCCAGCTGGGCGGGGGCATTGGACAACACCGCCAGCCGCACGCCTGCGTCCGCGGCACCGTTGGCCGCATCGAGGGAGGCTTGATTGGGACGGCTCCACATGAGGGTGTCGAGCTCGACGATGCGACGGAGAGAGCCGGTCCCCGGAGTGTGACCGAGGACCTGGGTCCAGTAGCGAGCGGTGTCTATGTCTGACCGGTCGTAGGCCGGGCGGTACTGCCAGTACGCGGCCCAGAAGGCGTGTCCGCCCGCTTCCGTCTCCGCCTCGAGGGCGCTGCGGTCGGCGGCAGATGGTTGCCTCGCGAGGACCCCTCCGTAGTCGCAGAGCAGCCAGTTCATGGCAGCGGTGAGCGTCTCATCGAAGGCTGCCGGGGCGCGAGGACACCGCAGAGCAAGGCCACGGCGGCTGTCAACGCCGCTTCGACTGAGAGGGCGGCGGGGAGTCCGACGGCGCCGGCCAGGGCGCCGACCACGGCCGGTCCGGCGAGCATCCCGCCATATCCGCAGAAGGTGACCACGGCGATTGCGGGGCCAGCCTCACCCAGCCGCGGCGCTTGCGAGAAGACGTTGGGCACGACCGCAGCAAGCCCGAACCCGAGCAGGCCCATCCCGACGAACGCCGCCGCCGGCGATCCCAAGGCCAGGGCTGCGGCCCAGCCGAGGGCTCCGACGGTGGCTGAGGCACGCACCAGGCGGCGCGGTCCCCACCGGTCGGCGAGGCGGTCGCCCCACAGCCTGCCGGTGGCCATGGCAACCGCGAAGCAGGTATAGCCGGCCGCGGCCACTCCGGCGGAGGCGCCCAGGGAAGTGTGCAGGTACACGGCACTCCAGTCGCTGGCGGCGCCCTCGGCCAGGAACGAGGCGAACGCCATGACGGACAGGGCGATCAGCACCCAAGACCATCGCAGCGGGCCGGGGCGGATGCCCCGGTCCCGGGAGGCCCGAGCAGCCACCGGCTCGAAGCGGGCGGCGGCACCCACGCCCACGACCAGCACTGCGGCACTGACGGCCGCCAACTGCGCCCGGACCGGCACACCATCCCAGGCACAGGCAGCGCCCACCGCCGCCCCCACCAGACCGCCGATGCTGTAGCTGGCATGGAACCCCGACATCATCCGCCTTCCGAGACGATCCTGCACCCCGACTGCCTCGGTGTTCATTCCAACATCGACCACTCCGACACAGCACCCCCAGACGAACAGAACGACAAACAGCTGCCACGCGTCGCCGACCACGGTGACCAAGGGTGAAACCGCCGCCAGGGGAACCATGGTCGCCATGACAACACCCCGCGGCGGCCGCCTCGCTAGCACCGTCCCCGCGACTGGCATCGCCAGCACTGCGCCCGCCGCGGTTCCGAGCAGGGCCAAACCAAGCGTCTGGTCCGCGAGGTGAAGGGACGCCCGAATCGCCGGGATGCGCGCCGCCCAACTGGCCCAGATGGCGCCAAGTAGGAAGAACACCGCGATGACCGGCAGCCGCCCGCCGTCGTGCCCGGTCGTGGTGGCCGGGGCCTCGTCACCCGGCGCCTCGTCACCCGGCGCCTGGTCGGCCGCCGCCTGGTCAGGCAACGAGAAGCTCGACACCCCAGCCCCGCAACTTCGCGGCTGCGTCGGCGGCCAGTGGCCCGTTGGTCACTACCAGGTCCAACTCGGAAGCGGCACAGACGACCGCGGTGGCTGATCGTGCGAACTTGGAGCTGTCTGCGACCAGCACCGTCCGTGAAGCGGTCGCGACGATCGCCCGCTTCACCTCGGCGTCGCCCAAATCGTGAGCCGTTACCCGGCCATCTGCAAGTCCGCAGCAGCTCAACACCGCCGTGTCAAAACGCAGCGCCGCCAGACTGGAGGTGGCCAGCGGCCCGACCAAGGAGAGCTCCCCAGATCGGACCTCTCCGCCGGGCATCAACAACCGCACACCGTCGAGGCGCGCCAGCAACCACGCGGCATGCAACGAGAGCGGCATGACGGTCATCCGACGACCCGATAGGCAGCGGGCGACCTCCAACGTGGTGGTCCCACTGTCGAGCGCCACCAACTCCCCGTCAGCAAGCAGGTCAGCGGTGACCCGCCCGATGTCGCGCTTGGCGTCGTTCGCCGCCATCGCCCGGACCGAAAAGGGTGGCTCCTCGGCGCGCAACAAGAGGCTGATGGCGCCGCCTCGCACCCTTCGAGCCGCGCCCTGAGCGACCAGAGCATCAAGATCGCGGCGGATCGTCATCTCCGCAGTGTCGAAGCGAACGGCTGCTTCCGCGACCTCGACCCGACCGGCGCTCTGAAGCCATCCCAACAAGGCCGACCGCCGGCCGATCATGTCCACGCCTTCATTTCTACCAGATCACGTGTGCGTACGGACGCACGAGGTGTTCGTTACTGGTGGATGGCTGTTCTCAGGTGTCAGCGGCCGGACAGGAGCTCAGCCAGACGGCAAGCGGTCGCACACGGCCCCCCAACCGGCTTTGGCCGGTCGGGGGGCCCGTCAGTACTAGTAGTGATAGAGCGTCGTGCTGGTCCCGCCGCTCGCGCCGCTCCCCGTCGTCACGCCCATGCCGTCGGTCATCACCGCTTCCCAGGTGCCGCCGAAGCTGGAGAGCCCCTCGCCGTTGGATGTGCCCGCGGCGCTGTCGCCCGAGAAGGTGTACAGGGGCCACCCGTTGTAGGTCACCAGGGTGTCGCCTGAAGCGCTCTTCTCCGTCCCCAGCTTCGAGGCGTCGGCTCCCATGCCCGCGGTGGCCGAGCTGGTGCCCGACGGCAGGACCACCGGTGGCCAATGGGTGGTGCAACCGTTGGCATCGGTGCAGGTCATCTTGCCCCCGGTCTCCGAGGTCAGGAGGTACAGCGTCTTGCCGTTCTGGTCGACCAGGACCGTTCCCAGCTGGCCGACGCTGTGGGCTTCGATGGTGACACCGCCCCCGCTGCCACCGCTGCTGGCCGGAGCCGCTGCGGTGGTCGAGCTGGTGGAGGCCTTCGTCGTGCTGCCACAGCCGGCGAGCGCCAGCAACGCAGCCCCTGCTAGACCTCCCACGAGTGCAACACGCGACCGATACGGTCGGGGCGACGTAGGCATTGGGACTCCCTCTCTCGGGTGGCCGTAGGCCACACTACCTACCTGCTCCATACTTGCCGAACGGTGAATGAGATTTCACCGATGGGGGAAGGGGAACCCTTCGGATGCATTTCAGGAACTTCACCCACTGGGTGCGAGCAGACGGGTTGCCGATCCTGCTGCTCGGCATCGGCACCGTCCTCCTCAGCCGCTTCATCCACTGGATAGGGGAGCGCTACCGCCAGTTCGTCGACAGCAAGGTCAAGGAGCAGATCGAGTCCGGCGGCGTGATCCCCGAACACTCCAAGCGGGCCCGGACCGTCACCCAGGTGGTCGAATGGGCCTGCGAGGCGCTGTTGTACTTCTTGGCGGCGCTACTTATCCTCAACCGGGCGGGGATCCCGTTCTCGGGCCTGGTGGCGCCGGCCACCGTCGCCGCCGCGGCCATCGGCTTCGGGGCTCAGCAGATCGTCCAGGACCTCCTGGCCGGATTCTTTCTGTTCGCAGAACGCCAGTTCAGCATCGGCGATCTGGTCCGTCTGGCCCAGCCGGGCCAAGCAGTCGGCATCTCGGGCACCGTCGAGGACCTGACCCTGCGGGTCACCAGGCTGCGCACCGTTCAGGGCGAGCTGGTCTACATCCCCAACGGGGCGCTACGGCAGGTGACCAACCTGTCGAAGGAGTGGTCACGAGTGGTCGTCGACATCCCGATCCAGGCCGACGAGGACCTGGAAAAGGCGGTACAGGTGCTGCGGGATGTGGCGACGAAGATGGGTAGCGACGACCAGTGGAAGGACGTGCTGCTCGGGGAGCCCACCGTGGCCGGGGTCGAGAACATCGAGGTCGGGTACCTGCAGCTTCGGGTCATCGCCCGGACGCTGCCGGGCAAACAGTTCGAGGTGGGACGGGAGCTGCGGCTACGGGCCGCCCTGGCGCTGCAGGAGACCGGCGTGACCCCACCAGCGATCAATATCCGGAAGCCAGAAAGCTGACCTCGTCGCTAAGCCCCATTCTTCGTCTCCGACGGCACCTTCGGCTGCCGTTCGGCTGGCGCGTGCGTCGATCAACGGCACTACTGATCGTCGCCTTCTTGTTGATCTGGGTCCTGTACGAATGGGTTGGACCGAATCCGGCCTCGACGCAGACGCCGGCGGTCTCTACACCCCCCGCCTCGACGACAACGACGACGGCGCCCCACCGCGCTCAGTTCCCGCTGCTGCCGGGGCCGACGCCGACCCACAACGCGACGACCACGACCCCGACGACCACGACCGCGACGACCACGACCGCGACGACCACGGCGGCTGCCACTTCGAGTTCCACCGCGGGGACCCTGCCCGGCGGCGGCGTACCGCCGTCGTCGGTCAGCTCGACCTCGACCACCTCGCCTGGGGCATCGCCCACCGCCTCCACGGCATCTACGGCAACAACCTCGGCTCCCGCGGTCCCCTGACCCAGGGAGCTGCCGGCTACTTCCGTGGCGCCAGAAGGGAGAGAAGTTCGTCGTGCAGCCGCCCGTTGGTTGCCAGCGCGTTGCCGCCGGCGGCGGTCTTGGCGCCCGTGAGATCAGAGAACCGGCCACCCGCTTCCGCCAGCAGGACGGGCATGGCGGCCAAGTCGTAGCGCTCGGCGACGGGGTCCACCATGGCGTCGATTCGGCCGGTGACGACCAGAAGGTACCCGTACCCGTCGCCCCACGTACGAAGCGCGGGTCCCGCCTTCTTGACCGCCAGCAGGGCTCCCGGGTCCCACGCTTCGAAGCCCGAGCTGCTGACGTAGGCGTGGCGCAAAGTCGGTGTCCCGCTGACCCGGGTGGGAACACCGTTCAGGTAGCACCCCCGCCCTCGGCCCGCCCACACCATCTCGCCCAGCGCGGGCACATTGATCACCCCGATGGCGCTGCCGTGGCCGTCCTCGACGGCGAGCAGGTTGGCGTAGAGGGGGACGCCGCGGGTGAAGGCCTTGGTGCCGTCGATGGGATCGATGATCCACTCGCGCCCGCTCGTGCCTGGCCGCGGCCCCTCCTCTTCGCCAGTCACCCCGTCGTCGGGATACCGCCGCCCGATCTCCTGACGCAGGAACCGCTCGATGCCGCGGTCGGCTTCGGTGACCGGCGTCCCGTCCCCCTTGCGGTCCACTCGCAGTCCTGAGGACCGGAACCAGCCAAGACTCAGTTCGCCTGCCTGCCGGCACAGCTCGACGGCCTCCTCGAGCAGCGCCGGCTCCACGGCCGGCGTGGCAGGCATGGGCGGCTAAGCGCCAGCGCCGGCGCCGGCGGGCCCCGAGAACCCGCCGCCCGGCTCGGTCGGGCCGGCTGAGGGACCTGCCGACCCGTCGTCTGCGCCGCCAGATGCACCGGCAGTAGCTACGACCTCCGCACGACGACGCCCCCGCCCCTCCATGGCGTCGAGCAGGTGCAATGAGATGTCCTGGACGATGACGTCGTCGCGCCCCTGCTCCTTGGTCCCGTCGTCGACCATGATGTAGCAGTAGGGGCAAGCGGTGGCGATGCGGCCGGCGCCGGTGGCCAGCAACTCCCGTGAACGCTCGGTGTTGACCTTGGTGCCGGTGCTCTCCTCCATCCACATCCGAGCGCCGCCCGCGCCGCAACACATCCCCCGGATTCCGTTGCGGGGCGCTTCGACGATCTCGATGCCCGCCAGGTGGCCGAGGACCCGGCGGGGCGCCTGGTAGATGTCGTTGTGGCGACCCAGATAGCAGCTGTCGTGGTAGACGACGCGGTCTTCGAGTGCCGCTTCTGACAGGTCCAGCTTCTGGCTCTCGATCAGGAGTTCCAGCAGCTGGCTGTGGTGAATGACCTCGTAGTTGCCTCCGAGTTGCGGGTATTCGTTTTTCAGGGTGTTGAAACAGTGCGGGCACTGGGTGATGACCTTCTTCACGCCCAGCTGCTCGAGGTTGTCGATGTTCTCCCGGGCCAGCATCTGGAACAGGTACTCGTTGCCCGATCTACGGGCCGGATCGCCGGTGCACTTCTCGAGCGGGCCGAGAATAGCGAAATCGACCCCGGCCTGGCGCAGGAGCTTGGTGGTGGCGACGGTGACCTTCTTATTCTTGTCGTCGTAGCTGCCGGCGCAACCCACCCAGTACAGATATTCGTGGCCGAACGGTTGGGAGGGATCCACGACCGGGATGTCGTCGGGCAAGCCTTTGGTCCAGGCCGCCCGTTCCCGAGGCGGCAATCCCCAGGGGTTTTGCTGGTTTTCCATCGAGCGGTAGGCCATGCCCAGCTCGTTCGGGAAGTTGGATTCCATGAGCGACAGGTAGCGGCGCATGTCGAGAATCTTGTCGAGGATCTCGATATTGACAGGACAGATCTCGTCGCAGGCTTTGCAAGTGGTGCACGCCCAGATCTCTTCGGGGGTGATCCGCTCGAAGACCGAGTTGGCGTTGACTTTGAGTTCCGCCTCGCGGCCGACGACAGGTGACACCGGTCCGCCCGGATGGGTGGCCGCCATCACGTCGCCGACCTTGAGAACGATCTCCCGGGGATCGAGCGGTTTGCCGGTGGCATGGGCGGGGCACACGGAAGTGCAGCGACCACAGACCGTGCAGGCGTCGGTATCCAGCAACTGCTTCCAGGTGAAGTCCTCGATGGCGTTGGCCCCGAAGGTCTCGAGAGAGGTCTCGGTCAGGTCGGGCAGCGGCTTCATGGCGCCTTTGGGGCGCTCCCGGTCGTGCAGGTACATGTTGAGCGGCGAGGTGAACATGTGGCGCAACTTGGTGGTGGGGATGATCAGCACGAGAATGCCGAAGGCGGCCACGTGGAGCACCCAGGACCACTGGTGGGCGACCGACAGCTGGTGGTGGTTCAGGCCGTCGAAAACGATCGCCAGGGGGTACCCGAGCACTCGCCACTTCTCGAAGCTGGGTCGGCCCTGCAAGGCCAGGCGGAGGCCACTGGTGGTGAACCCGGTGACGCCGATGACGAGGAA
>JBOGGN010000339.1:0-12826 GCA_050744165.1 Acidimicrobiales bacterium
TGGCCCGGCCGCCACGGATGGCCCGGCCGCCACGGATGGCCCGGCCGCCACGGATGGCCCGGCCGCCACGGATGTCCCCGGGGCAAAGGACGGTCCCGGCGCAAAGGACGGCGCAAAGGACGGCCCCGCCGCCAAGGACGAATGCGACAGGCGCGACAGGCGCGACAGGCGCGAGGTCATCGGTGGATGGCTGGGCATTTTCCACGACAACGGTGCCAGGAGCCACCGCCACAGCCGCCTGCCGTATAGCCGGTCGCGTGCTTCTCGGCCAAAGGTGGCGACCGCTCGGAGGGCGCTCGCGAGCCCAGCGGGGTCTCCGCAGAGGGAGGCACCGGTAAGGTCGGCCCGGTACTCGAGCGGCCGGTTGAAAGGCGCCAGGGCTACCTGGCAGAGCAGGGAAAAGACCATCGACGGCCGCAACTGCGATCGGGAAGAAGGCGCCACGGTCAACCGTCAGGCCAACACCGGCGCCCACCGCACCAACCGCCGCCGTCACCATGGAGCGCCCCTTCGCCCATCGAAGATCCTGGTTCGCGAGATGCGCGACCTCGTGCGCCATCACGGCCCGCAGTTGCCGGTCGTCGATTCGGTCGAGGAAGGGACGCGACAGCACTAGGACGGCCCCCTGTCGACCTCCTCGACCCCGTCGACCCCCTCGGTCCGACCGGACGGCCGCGGCCCGTATCCCATCGTTCCGGATGGTGACCTTCGGCACCGCGCAGCCGGCACGGCTGCAGAGTTCCAGCAAGGGCGGAACGATCCGTCGGCCGACCTCCTCGCTGTAAAAGACGCCACCAGTGACCCTGGCTACCTGGACGGTGGCCAACGTCAGCTCCAGGTACACCACCCCCGCGGCCAGCCCAACCCAAAGTTCCCGCCGCCAGGTACCCGCCACCGCCCATGCAGCCAGCGCCAGGAAGTACAGCGCGATAATCCAGCGACGCCACTCGGTCCGGGTCCGGCCCCCACCGCGGGGCACCGCAAACTCAACCGGGCCGCAGAGGATGGATCCGCCTGCGTTGCCGCGCGGATGCATACCTCCGCCGGCGCTAGGCGCAGACATCCCGCCTCACCGAGGACGCCCGCCCTCGAAGCTCAGCCGGAGACCGAAATGAGCCCCGCATGCTCCAGCGCCAGCCGGAAGTCATGGGGCTTGGAGGCCGCCGCCGTGGCCTGGCGCAACGTGACCTTTTTGTCCTCGTAGAGCTTGAACAGGCTCTGGTCGAAGGTCTGCATCCCGTACCATTCCCCGCCCGCGATCATTTCCTCGATCGTCTCGCCCCGGCCGGTCGGGTCCACGATCCGGTCGGAGATGCGGCCGGTCATGACCATGACCTCGACGGCGGGGACTCGGCCCATCTCGTCGGCCTTCTCAAGCAGCCGCTGGCAGATGACGCCCTTCAGGCAGGAGGCCATGGTGAGGCGGATCTGGTGCTGCTGGAACGGCGGGAAGAAATCCACGATCCGGTTCACGGTCTCGGTGGCGTTGGTGGTGTGCAGAGTGGAGAGGACCAGGTGGCCGGTCTCGGCGGCCGACAGGGCAGCCCACACCGTCTCAGGGTCACGCATCTCGCCGATCAGGATCACATCAGGGTCCTGGCGCAACACCCGGCGCATCGCCTGCAGATAATCCGAGGTGTCGGTGCCGATCTCTCGCTGGTTGACGATTGACAGGCGGTCGCTGTGGACGTACTCGATGGGGTCCTCGATGGCGACGATGTTGCAGGCTCGGGTCTCGTTGATGTGCTCGATCATCGAGGCCAGCGTGGTGGTCTTCCCCGAGCCGGTCGGGCCTGTCACCAGGATCATGCCGCGAGCTTCGTTGGCCAGGGTGCGCACCACGTTGGGCAGGCCCAGCTCGTCGATCGAGGACACGTTGGGCAACACCCGCCGGAGGACAATTCCGATGTCGCCGCGCTGACGGAAGGCGTTGCCCCGGAAGCGGCCGAGGCCATGGGCGTTGGTGGCGAAGTCGGCGTCGCTGGTGGTGGCGAACTCCTCCAACCGCTGGGGCGGCAGCAGTTGGGCGACTGCCATCTCCAGCTCCTGGGCGGTGACGGCGTCAAAGGGGGCTTCGACGAGTTGGCCGTCGATGCGCACCCGGGGCCGGGAACCGGACTTCAGGTGGAGGTCGGACGCGTCCTCGTCAATGACGTAATGAAGGAGCCGGATGAGATCGAGCATCGCTCCTGTATCGGCGTTTCCCGGGGCCCACCTGAGCGCGACCTGGGCCCCCTTCGGGAAAAGAAGTCAGGTCTCGGCGAGTTCCTGCCGACGAGCGGCGACCTGCGCCACCACGTCGGCACCCGGGCCCCCCGAGGAGGGCGGCTCCGGCCGATGGGCGACCCCGGCCATGGCGGCAACGCAGGCGCCCGCCGAGTCCGCCAGCGCGTCCAGGTCATAGCCGCCCTCCAGTAGCGCCAACTGGTGTCCGGCAGGCACCAGGCCGAAGACCCGTTCCGCCAAGATCGAGAAGTCGCCGGAGGTCAGCCCCAGTTGCGTGAGCGGATCCGCCCGATGGGCATCGAAGCCGGCTGAGGCGATCACCCAGGTGGGTTGGAACGCCTCTGCCGCCGGGGCTACGACCTCGTCGAACGCCGCCAGGTAGACGTCGCCGGTGGTGCCTGCCGGAAAGGGGAGGTTGATGGTGAAGCCGGTTCCCGGGCCGTCGCCGACATCCTGGGCCCGCCCCGTTCCCGGGTAGAAGGGGAACTGGTGCATCGACACGTACAGCACCCGCGGGTCTTGGTAGAAGATGGCCTGGGTCCCGTTGCCGTGGTGGGCGTCCCAGTCGACGATCATGACCCGCTCGCCTCGGGCCGCCAGGGCGGCGGCGGTGACGGCAACGTTGTTGACCAGGCAGAACCCCATGGCCCGGCCGGCCAGTGCGTGGTGCCCGGGCGGGCGCACGGCGATGAATGCGGCGTCGGCCTCGCCTGCATCGAGCCGTTCCACCGCGTCGGGGCCGGCGCCGGCAGCGAGGAGCGCCGCCCGCCACGATCCCTCGGTGGCGGCGGTGTCGGGGTCCAGCCAGCCGCCGCCTCGATCACAAAGGCGGTCGACGGCGTCGAGGTAGGCGGGGACGTGGACCCGTTCGAGCTCCTCTCGGGTGGCCGGACGGGGCGCCACCCGGACCAAGGCATCTCCGATCCCAGCCTCCTCGATGCCACTGAGAACGGCTTGCAACCGGGCTGGCCGCTCGGGGTGCTCGACCCCGTGGAGGTGCTCCAAGTACGCCTCGTGGGTTTCCAGAAGGACAGCCACCTCCTGATCGTACGCGGCGCCGCCCGGCAATCTGGGGCCCGGCGCCCGGGCTCCAGCCCGGGACGGGCACTACGCTCGTCGTTCGCCGTGAGCGAGCCATCGAGCGCCGCACCATGCACCGGGCGCCGGTCGCCGGCCCGATGAGGGAATGAACCATGAGCACGCCATCGGTCGACGTGATCCGCTGGGGGCGGGAGCGGGCGCGAATCTGGCCGTTGCGCGCCGACCACGGCGTCGCCGTCCTGTCCCCTGTGCCGGAGGTGCCGGTGCTGTCGGCCCCTTTCCTCCGGCGCTGCCTCGCCATCCTCGGCGACCGGGGATTCGACCGGGTAGTCACCTCGGCGCTGTCCGCGCTGGAACAGACCGGCTTCTTCGCCGCCGGCTTCGAAGTCACCGAGACGCTCCACCTTTTGTCGATCGAGCTGGGCGGCCTGCCCCCGCTGCCCTCGTTACCGCCGCCGTTGCGCCTGCGCCGGGTGACGCCCGGCTTCCGGCCTCAGGTGCTGGCCATCGACGGCGAGGCATTTTCCCCCTTCTGGCAGCTCGACGACCACGGCTTGGACGAAGCGCTGGCGGCCACGTCCCGCTCCCGGTTTCGGGCCGTTCTCGGTGAGCGCACCGTGGTCGGGTACGCGATCCACGGCCGCTCGGGGACCCGGGGGTTCGTGCAGCGCCTGGCGGTCGCCCCGGGGGCCCGCCGGCAGGGGCTCGGCAGGGTGCTGGTGCTCGACGGGCTGCACTGGATGCGCCGGCGGGGGGTGCGCCGGGCGGTTGTCAACACCCAGGTCGGAAATGAGGCCGCCCTCGCGTTGTACCTCGATGTCGGGTTCTGCCGGGAGCTCGCCGGCTTGTCGGTGATGGCCGCGGGCCTCCGGTGATGCTCCAGGCTCGGCGGTGATCCGGCCGGGTCGCCTGGCGCGGCTGGCGGCGACCATCGGGGTGCTGGCCGCGGCGGTCACGCTGGGAGCGGGCGTGGCTCATCCTCGACCCGCCGCCGCCCAGACGACTTTCCGCAGCCAGACCGGCGGCCCGCCAAGCGGGCAGAGCAGCCAGAACGGGCAGAGCGGTCAGAGCAGCCAGCAGCTGACCCTGACCAGCCAGACGACGTGGGTGGCCAGCGGTGGGACCTTTCAAATCGGGGTGGCGGTCAGCGCGGGAGTGGCCGTCAACGACCAACTCCAGGTCACGGTGTTCAACGCCCTGCCAAGCCGCTCGGACTTCACGGCGGCGCTCGCCGGCCACCAGTACACGGCCCGGCTGAAAACCTTCAACCCGGTCCCGGTGGCGTCCGCGGGGTCGCAGCCGGTGTTCTCTATCGCCGTCAACCGCCAGTCAGCGTCTGGGCAGACGATCTTCCCGTCGGCGTCCGGGGTCTACCCGGTGACCGTCGACCTCTTCGATCCCAGCAACCACCTGCTCAGTGAGCTGGACACCTTCCTCGTGTACAGCGGCCCTGACGCAGCCAGCAACAGCCGCCTCGACGTGGCCTGGGTGGCGCCGTTCACGGCCCCGCCCGCCGCCAACCCGTCGGCCAAGGCATCCGCGCAGATCTCGGCGGCCCAGCAGGCGGGGCTGGCGACGCTGGTCCAGGAGTTGGCTGCCCACTCGACAGTGCCGGTCACCCTCGACGTCACCCCGCAGACGCTCGATGTCCTGGCTGCGGGCAGCTCGTCGCAGCGGGCGACGGTCACCCAGCTATCGCAGCTGGTCTCGGCCGGCGTCGCCGCGGGCACCGACCAGCTGGTCGGCACGCCCTACGTCCGCCTCGACCTGCCCGCTATGCAGGCCGCCGGCCTCGAAGGCGAGATCGCCCAACAGCTCGTCGCTGGTCGCCAGATCCTGGCCACGAGCGTGGGCGCCACTCCCGACGCCAGCACCTGGGTGGAGACCGGCCCGTTGACCCCGGCGGCCGTCGACGACCTGGCGGCGCGGGGGGTGAGCCACCTCGTGGTCGGGGCGGCCGCCCTGTCGCCGCTGCCCGCCGCCGACACCGTGCGGACGCCGGCGCAACCCTTTTCGGTGCTGGGAAAAACCTCGCACGTCGCCGGCCTCGCCGCCGACCAGGGTTTGGCCGCCCACTTTGCGGCCGCCCCCGACGAGCTGCTGTCGGCGCACCAGTTGTTGGCCGAGCTGGCCATGATCAACTTCGAGCTTCCCAATCGCCGTGGTGGCCGGGGAGTGGTCGTGGTACCCCCCGATGGGTGGCAGCCCAATGCCACTTTCTTGACCGCCTTTCTGGACGGCCTGGGGAACGCCCCCATGCTGGCGCCAGTCACGGTAAGCGGGTTGTTTTCGGGCGTCACCCCGCTGCTGGCGGGCACCTCCTCTTCGTTCGGCACCCTCGCTCGCACCGTGATGGCGCTGGACCAGCAGCCCAAAGGCCAGCTGATCAGCGACGGTGCCGCTATCCGAGCTGTCCGGGCCCCAGTGGCATCACTGGCCGAGGTGGTGCCTACCGGGACACCCGAGATCTCTCAGATCGACCGCCAGATTCTGGTCAGCGAGTCGGCCGATGTGACCGACCGCAACCGGGCCGTCCAGCTGGGAGCGGTCAACAGTCTGATCAACCACTTGAAAGGCCTGGTCAAGCTGCCCGGAAATCAGTCGGTCACCTTCACCGCCCGCACGGGACGGTTGCCGATCACCTTGCTCAGCAGCGCGCCATACCCGCTGAAGATCCGGTTGCGAGTCTCCAGCGGGAAACTGGAGTTTCGGCCGGTCACGGTGCCGGGCGGGAGCTGTACGGGCAACGGCCCGAGCGAGACCTGCACACTCGTCCTCAACTCGCAGGACACGACCATCCGGGTCCCAGTGGTTGCCCGCACCACCGGGGTGTTCTCGCTGACGGTGGCGTTGCAGTCGCCAGACGGGAGCCTCAGTCTGGCGACCAACGAGGACACGGTGCGCAGCACCGCCGTGTCCGGCGTGGGCCTCATCCTCTCGGTCCTGGCGGTGCTGCTGCTGGCCGTGTGGTGGTTGCGGGACGTGCGCCACAGCCGCCGGGCCCGCCGCCTTGTCCCGCGGGAGATTCGCGGTCCGCGGCCGGTTGGCGCGGCGGCATCGAGTACCGCCCCCGACACGGCCCCGGCCCCGGTCGCCGGCACTGCGGCGGCGCGTGGGGCCCGCGGGTGGGTACGCCCCGATCCTCGGTCCGAGCGGGGTGAGGGCCGTCCCGGCCCGGGTGACCGTAGCGCCGGGCCTGGTGACCGCCGCCCGGAGCCGGTCGGGCGCCGCTCAGAGCCGGTCGGGCGCCGCCCGGAGCCTGCCGACCCCGAGCTGGCGTCGTTTGGTTTGGACGTTGCGGTGCCGGCGGAGCCCGATTCCGGTGCCAGTTCCGCGCCAGCCCGCATGTCGGCGCACTCATGGGATGCGTGGGGCAGCTGGGATGACCCCTCCGGTCTGGTCACCCAGCCGATGCCGGTCATCCGGGGCTACGGAGGGGGCTACGGAGGGGGCTACGGAGGGGGCTACGGAGACGATGCCGCCCGCCGGATGCCGCCCGTCGCCGACCCGACCCGGGTGCCGGCGCCGCCCACCGTAGAGATCGCCGCCCCGCTCGCCGGCCCCGACCGGCGGCTTCGCGACGACCGCTTCCCGCCCGGGGGTGGCCCCCCGGTACGACCCCGCGGGCGTGCCGCCCCTCCGGCGGCGCAAGCCCCGGCCGAGCCGTCCGGCGAAGCCGCCATGACCCGCAACACGGCCCTGATGGCCAGTGGCACCATGCTGTCGCGCATCACCGGCTTTGGCCGGGTCTTGGCGCTCATCTGGGCCTTCGGGATCACGTCGGGTCTGACGGACGTCTACAACGTCGCCAACACCGTTCCCAACATCATTTACGACCTGGTCCTCGGGGGTATCCTGTCGGCGACCCTGGTGCCGGTCTTCGTCGATTACCTGAACCGGGACGACGCCGACGAGAGCCGCCATGCCATTTCGGCAGTGGTGACCGCCATTACGGTCACCCTTCTCGGCATCTCCGCCCTGTTCTGGCTGCTCACCCCGGCGATCATCCACTTCTATTTCATCCTGACGCCGAGCAAGAACGCCGCCATCGAGGAGCCGCTGGGAATATCGCTTTTACATCTGTTCGTCCCGCAATTGTTCCTCCTAGGGGGAATTGCGGTGTCCACGGCATTGTTGAACGCCCGCCGCCGGTTTGCCGCCGCCGCATTCTCACCAGTGGCCAACAACGTGATCGCCATCGGTGCCATCGTCGGGGCCCGGGTGCTGGCATCGACAATCGTCCTGCCGGGATTCGACCATGACCAATCGGCGGTGCTGCTGCTGGGGTTGGGAACAACGGCCGGCTACCTGGTACAGCTCGTCGCCCAGATTCCCCCGATGTTCAAGGCCGGCTTCCGGCTACGACCGGTGTGGGATATCCGCCACCCCGCGGTCCGCACCGTCCTGCGGTTGTCGTTGTGGACCTTCGGCTCGGTGGTGGCCAACCAGATTTCGTTCAACTTGATCCTGGTGCTGGCCGACCACAAGAAGAGCGACGTGACCGTGTTCAACACGGCCTACCAGTTCTTCCAACTGCCCTACGCAATCTTCGCGGTGTCTATCGCCTCTGTCATCACAACCGAACTGGCAGAACACTGGAGCAAACGGGACCTCCCCGGGTTCCGTCGCCAGATGACCGCGGGCATGCGCCTGACGTTGGCCGTGCTGGTTCCCGCGGCGGCTGGCTACATCGTGCTGGCGCAGCCGTTCCTCCACTTGGTGCTGCGCCACGGGTCACTGAGCGCCGGCGACGCCCACCGCATCGCGGGGGTGGTCGTCCTGTTTGCGCTCGGGCTGCCCGGCTTCAGCGCCTATTTGCTGTTGATGCGGGCCTACCAGGCCATGCAGAACACGCGGTCCATGTTCTGGCTGTACCTGTTCGAGAACGCCGCCACCTTGGTCCTGGCCGGCGCCCTGTACGCCGTGATGGGTGTCGGCGGGCTGGCACTTGGGTGGGTCGGGGCCTACAGCCTGGGGGCGGTGGCGGCCTACGTCGACCTTCGGCGGCGCACCCGAGGCCTCGAGGGCCGGGCCATCGCCACGGGCATGGTTCGCATCGGCCTGGCGACTGCCTTGATGCTCCTGCCCGTGTTCGCCATCGGCCACCTGATCCACGGCCAGTCCGACCTCGCCGAGCTCGGCCAGGTGTCCGGCGGGGTCGTCGTGGGGGCCGTCGTCTACCTGGCCGCGGCCCACGCCCTCGGTGTAAATGAACTGACCACCATGCTCCGCAGAAGGAGACCGCGATGAAGGGCTTCGTCAAGTTTGTGGTGGTTGTCGGCCTCTTGGGCTTCCTGGTCTTGGAGCTGGGCTCGCCCGTGTGGAGCAAAGCGGCGGCCAGTAGCGCGGCCCAGGAGGCGGCGGGGGCCGCGGCCCAGGACTACTTCGCGGGTGGCAGCTTCACCGAAGCCAAGACGGTCGCCACCACTGCGGCCACCGAGCGGGGCGCCACCGTGACCAACATCGAGGTCCTGGCAAACGGCGACATCGAGGTCTGGGTCAGCCGGCCCGCCAAGTCGTACCTACTCCACGACGTTTCCGCGTTCAAGAACTGGTACAACGTGAAGGCGTCGGCCACGGCCGGCCCCAACGACCCGCTCACCAGCTGAGCGCAGCAGTAGATCCAGCCAGCAGCGGATCCGGCCAGCAGCGGGATCGAGGAGGTGGCGTGCCGGGGGTTCGAATCGTCACCGACAACGCCTGTGACCTGCCCGACGACCTGACCGCCCGCTACCGGGTTCCCGTCGTCCCACTTGCGGTGCGCTTCGGCGAAGAGGAGTTGGCGGCAATCGGGGCCCAGGAATTCTGGCGGAGGTGCCGCCAGACCGACGTCCTGCCCCAGACGGCCGCGCCGCCCCGGGCGCCTTCGTCGAGGCGTTCCGGCGGCTGGCCGCTGAGGGCGCCGAGGCGGTGGCGTGCATCAACCTGGCGTCGGGCCTGTCGGGAACCATCGGCTCGGCCCGCACGGCCGCCGCCCACGTCGCCGGCGAGGTGCACGTCGAGGTCATCGACTCCGGCACCGTCAGCCTCGGCCAGGGCCTCCTGGTGCTCGGCGCCGCGAGATTGGCTGAGGGGGGAAAAGGCCTCGCCGAGATCGCCTCCTGGGTCACGGAGGGGTCCCGCCGCCTGCGGGTCTACGGGGTCCTCGACACACTGGAGAACCTCAAGAAGGGGGGGCGAGTCGGCGGCGCCCGGGCCTTGGTGGGCTCGATGCTGGCGATCAAGCCGGTGATCGAGATTCGCGATGGTGAGGTTCACGAGGAGTCCAAGCAGCGCACCCGCAGCCGCTCCCTTCGCTACCTGGCGGCCAAGGTGAGCGAGGCGGCGTCAGCGGGTCGGGTCCCCGAGCTCGGGATCATGCACGGCGACGCCGCCGACCTGGACGCGTTCGTCGACCTGGTGACGCCCGCCGTGCCCCGCGACCACCAACTGGTGACCCTGATGGGCGCGGTTGTCGGGGCCCATGCCGGGGCGGGCGTGGTCGGCGTCGCCTGGCTCGAGCCCTAGGCCAGGTGCCGCGGCGGTTCGCGAGGGGGCCGGTAGCCTGGTGCCCTGTGCCCGCCCCCGACGCGATCCGTCCGGTTGGTGCCGGCAGCGTGCTCGGCGGCCGTTACCGGCTGGTGAGACTTATTGCCCAAGGCGGCATGGCCGCAGTCTGGGAGGCCCATGACGGCGTCCTCGCCCGGGCGGTGGCCTTGAAGCTGCTCCACCCGCACCTGGCCGCCGACCAGGTTTTCCTTGAGCGTTTCCGGCGGGAGGCGGTTTCCGCGGCCCGGCTGTCGCACCCCAATGTGGTGGCCACCTTCGACGCCGGAATCACACCCGACGGCACCGCGTTCATCGTCATGGAGTTGATCCGAGGCCAGACCCTGTCGGTCTTCGAGGCCCAGTACCGGCCGGTGCCCGGCCCGATCTGTATTGAGATCGGCAAGCAGATCGCCGACGCCTTGGCCCACGCGCACGCCGCCGGCTTGGTCCATCGCGACGTGAAGCCGGCCAACGTCATGGTGTGCGACACCGGTGTCGGGGGCCCGCCGCTGGTCAAGGTCACCGACTTTGGGATCGCCAAGGCGGCCGAGGGCCTTGGCTTGGAGCTGACCAAGACCGGTATCGTTCTCGGCACTCCCCGGTACCTGAGCCCGGAGCAGATCGCCGGCAAAGAGCCCGATGCCCGCGCCGACATCTACGCCCTCGGTCTGGTGCTGTTCGAGTTGATCACCGGCCGGACCCCCTTCGCGGGCCCGACCGAGATGGCCGTGGCCGTGCAACACCTGAACGACGAGCCGCCCCGGTTGCGGGAGCTCCGGGCCAACGTGCCACCCGCGCTTGACGCCCTGGTGGCCCAGATGCTGGCCAAGCAGCCCGAGGACCGGCCCCAGTCCGCCATGGAGGTCCGCCGGGCGTTGCTGGCCATAGAGGCTCAGGGCCGGTCGGCCCGGGCCGGGCGGTCGACCGGCGCCGCAGTCGCCCCGTCGGGATTCGGGCTTGGAGGGCCCGGCCGGGGACCGGCGGGAGGCACCGGGGCGCCCTCTGTTCCTCCCGGTGCCGTCCCCGCAAGGGCGGCGCCCGGGGCGGCGGGCCGCCCTCCCGTGGTGTCACCGGTGGGGCCCGGTGTGTTCGTCCCGGGAGGATCGGCGGCCGGGGCCGCTGAGGACGTGGCGGCCGCGGGACCGCGAGTAGTTCCGCCCCACGATGTCGGCGACAGCCGCACGTCGGGGACACTGCCGCCCGGCGCCGCTCTCGACTCGCCCCCTCCCCCGGCCGGTGACTCGGGTGTCGCCATCGGATCGCCGTGGCGGCCGGAGGCCGCTCCTGCGGGGACTGCCGGGGCCCCGTGGCCGCCCTACCCCCGGTCGGATGCGGGCGCGGCCGACTGGTTCGCTCCGGAGGGCTATGGCGCGCCGGGCCGCGACTTTTCCTCGCCCCAAGGTCCATACCAGCGGGCCCCCTACCCCGGCGGCTTGCAGGCCGAGGATCGCACGTCGCCCGAATGGCCGGCCGGCGGCCGTGGCCGGATAGCGGAGTACGACCCCTCGAGCCGGCGGTTGCCGCCTCCTAGGCCGGGGGGCGCCCCCACGCGCCGGCGCATCAACTCCGCCGGGTGGCTGGTGTCGATCCTGGTGACGGCGGCGCTGATCGTGGTGATCATCGTGGCCGCCGACCACGGATCCGGTCACAAGCCGAATTCGGTGTCGTCGACAAGTTCCGCCGCGGCCAAGCCGATCGTCATTCAAAATGCATCGGTGTTCCACCTCGAGCGCGACGCCGACGACTCTCAAGATGTCGGGAATGCCATCGACGGCAACCCAAATACCGCGTGGCAAACCGACATTTACAACACGCCGTCGTATGCCGGTTTGCGGCCCCAGGGGCTCGGATTGGCGCTCACCTTGGGTTCCAGCCAAGCACTCCACCAGCTGAAGGTGACCTCACCGACAATGGGGTGGAGTGCGGAGGTATTCGTGGCTAATGGTGTGCCCGACCCGCCCAGCCTGGGGCCGTTGGGGTCGCCGTTGGCGGCCCAGCAGGGCATCAATGGGTCCACCGTTTTCAACCTGGACGGCCACAAGGGCCAAGCGATTCTGCTGTGGATCACCTATCTCGGCCCGTCCGACCGGGTGGCCATCGCCGAAGTCAGCGCCAGCTGAAACCATCCCCGGGGTATCCTGGTCGCCATCTACCGGGGCGACGAGGACGCCGTGGCGGCGGCGCAAGCCGGAGATCGCGACGCCCTTGAGGAGTTGCTGCGCCAGCATTACGACCATTGGTACGCGCTGTGCCGGCGGATCACGGGAGATGACGCCGACGCCGCCGATGCGACCCAGGAGGCGATGGTGGCGGTGGTGCGGGGGCTGCGGAGCTTCGACGGCCGCAGCCGGTTCAGCACCTGGAGCTACCGGATCGCGGTGAACGCGGCGCTGGACGAGATCCGTCGCCGTCGCCGCCGGCCGGCACCGGAATCCGAGGCCGTTGAGCGGGTTCTCGGGGCCTCCCCGGACCCCGCGGTTTCGTCCGACTGGCGCCTCGACGTCGACGCCGCCCTGGCCCGCCTTCCCCTGGAGTTCCGCACCGCCGTCGTGCTCCGGGACCTCTGCGGCCTCGACTACGCCGAGATCGCGTCCACGCTGGGCATACCGGTGGGGACCGTCCGGTCCCGCATCGCCCGGGGCCGGCGCCTTCTCGTGCCGCTGTTGGAGGGGAACGCGGCGCCCGTGTCCGAACGTCCTACCGAGCGGACATGACCGCACCACACCTCGACGACGACGCCCTGAGCGCTCTCGTGGACGGCGAGGCAACTCCCGGCGACCGGGAGCACCTGGCCGACTGCCCGGCGTGCCAGGCCGAGCTGGCGGCGCTGGCGGCGGTGGCACGTGCCATCGCGACGCCCGGGCTGCCGCCTGTGCCCGGTGAGGTCGACGCGGCCATTGCCCGGGCTCTCCGCAGTTGGGAGGCCGGGCCGTCGGAACCGGCAGTCCCCCGGTCGACCCCAGGGGATCAGCCGGCAGGTTCCTCGGTCGCGCCGGGCGATGACTCCGGGGACAGGGGGTCGGTACCGGTC
>JBOGGN010000340.1:0-3907 GCA_050744165.1 Acidimicrobiales bacterium
GGCAACGACGGCCTCAATACGGTCATCCCCTACCAGGACAGCGCGTACCTCCAGGCCCGGCCAAGCCTGGGCTACCAGCCCAACTTGGTGCTGCCGCTCGCCGACGGGCTCGGGCTGCACCCCAATCTCAAGGGCCTCAAATCGCTGTGGGATGCCCGCCGCCTCGCCATCGTCCGAGGTGTCGGCTACCCCGATCCGGTGCTCAGCCACTTCCGGGGCATGTCTATCTGGCAGACGGGCTCGCCCACCTCGGGCGTGTCCACCGGTGTCTTCGGACGCTGGCTGGACGCGACCGGCACCAACCCCATGCGGGCCGTCAGCGTCGGCGCCACGTTGCCCGTGCTGCTGACCGGCGACAACTCGGCCGCAACCGCGATCGAGGGCGACTCCATCCGCATCCCCGGCGGCGCCCGGCTGGCGCCGGTGCTGGCGCCGTTCGATGCCCAAGGGACCGACCGCCCGGGGCTGGCGGGCCAGGTGGCCCGCTCGGGCTCCGACCTCCTGTCGGTGCAACAGACCCTGTCCAACCTGCTGGCCGCCACCGGCTCGGGCGCCAGCGGCGGGACCAGCGGCGGCGGCACCAACGGCGGCGGCACCGCGGGCAGCGCCCCGACGACCGCCAGCGGGACGGCCAAGGCCGGTGCCAAGGCCGGTGCCAAGGCCGGAGCCAAGGCCGGTGCCAAAGGAGGAGCCATCACCACCCTGGGCGACCAGCTGGCCATCGTGGCCGAACTCATCAAGGCCGGCAGCCCGACCAAGGTGTACCAGGTGAGCATGACGGGCTTCGACAACCATTCGGACGAGAAGGGCACTCATGCCGCCCTGATGACCGAGTTGGACTCGGCCATCAGCGGGTTCATGTCCTCGATTGGCCCCAGCCCGCACGGGCAGGGCGTGGTGCTGATGACCTATTCCGAGTTCGGGCGCCGGGTGGCGCAGAACGCCAGCGGCGGCACAGACCATGGCACCGCGGCGCCGCTGTTCGTGGTCGGCCCGGGCGTCAAAGGCGGCCAGTTCTACGGCGACGAGCCCCCACTGACCAACCTCGACGATGGCAACTTGAACTTCACGACCGACTACCGCCGGGTGTTCGCCACCATGTTGGCCGAGGTGGTCGGCGTCGACCCCAAGGTCGCCCTCGACGGCTCGTTCCCGACCCTCAACTTGATCTGAGGCTGCAGGAACAGCCGGTGTATGGCGGGAATGACCATAGTCTCAGCCTGAGTGAGGCCATACAGTGGTGGCGTGGCCACCGAGATCCGCAGCGACTACCACCGGCAGCTCCAGGAGATTGACGGCGGAGTCTCTCTTGAGCTGGCGACGACCGAGGAGGCCATCATGGCCGCCAGTGAGGCCCTCCTCTCCGCCGACCCCGACGCCATCAGGACCGTTGCCCTGCGGCGCGACGAGATTGGCCGGATCCATCGCTCGCTGGAGGCGCTCGTCGTCACCCAGATGGCCCGCCAAGCACCTGTGGCCAGCGACTTGCGCCAGCTGGTCGCCGTCCTCCGCATGCTGCCCGAGATCGAGCTGAGCGCCAACCTGGCCAACGACATCGCCCGGCGAGGCGCCATGCACCTCGGCGCCGAGCTGACCCCGCGCATCCGGGGTCTGTGCGCCAAGCTGTTCGAGCAGGCGGGCGCCATGTGGCGGGCCGTCTCCGACGCCTACGGGCGGGCTCCCGCCAACCTCGTCGACCATGTCGAAATCCAGCACGAGGTGGTCGACGAACTCGTCATCGGCCTCATGTCCGAGCTCACCTCGGGCATATTGCGGGCACCGGTGCTGGTCGAGATGGCCCTTGTCGCCCGCTTCCTCGAACGCCTCGCCGACCACGCCCTCCAAGCGGCGCGCTGGGTCCAAACGCTCCCTGCGCCCGCCGAGCGGAACTGAAGCCACGCATAAGAGGGCTTACGCCCGCCTGACGCCGCACTGAGGAGGCCTGACGGCCCCCGGGACCGGCTAGTGGTCGATCGACGCCAGCCCGCCCAACCGGCGGAGGCGGGTTACAACTTCGTCGCTCGGGTACAGGTGCCGGTCAAGCGTCTCGGTCAGCCAGCGTTCGACCTCACGGCGAGTGTCCCCCTCATCGAGGAGCCCCCACAGGTCGAAGAGGCGATCCTGAACGGAGGACGCGGCAACGGACTGCCCCTCGCTCAGCTCGGCGATCCAACACTCGACGGCTGTATCGATGGACGTCTCGACCACACTTACTCCTTTCGGCGTAACTCCTCGTACGGTACAGCGTTTTCTTGGCCGCTCTTGTTCCCGACACCCGAAAGCTGGCCGCCCCCCAACCCCCCTCACGCCTCACGGAGCGTTCTCCTGCGGGCCCCCCGTGGTGGAGGTTAGGCCTCCCGGCAGTGTCGTCGTCGTAGACCGGCCCGTGACTGCACTGCCCGAGACGCCCTCGTAACTCACGATCGTAGGGGGCGGTTCGACGACGGTTGACTCGGACGGGTTCGACGGATGGGCCTTGCCCGCGGGACCGGCCCCGAACGCCGCCAGCAGGTTCTCCACCACCTTGCTCAGAATCTGCCCGTTGCAGGCCGGGGGGGTGCCGGTCGGCTGACAGTTCGGGTCGATGTTGGGAATGAAAGCGATCGTCCCCGCGGCAAACACCCCGGCTCCGCCGGGCGCGGTGTAGTACGTGGAGTCGGCGTCGTCTTGCTGTCCCCCGCACCTGAGCGGCGAATGGGTCAGGATCTCCACGTCGGGGGGACTCGGCACGTTGGGGTCGTATCGGTCGTACTCCGTGGCAATCACCCCCGGCAAGACCTGGCCCGCCACCACGCCCGTCCCCGCGAACAACCAGTTCTCTGGGTCGGCGATCACCATGTCGGCGTGCACCGGGTTGCATTGGTAGTAGTCCCCGATGATCTGGCTCTCAGGGTTGTCGGTCGGCGGATCCCTCCAGTCCACCGTCACATCGGCGTTGTCCGTCCCGTACAAAGGATCCTCGTTGGCGTTCTTGTAGCAGATCACCTCGCGGTCGGGGCCGAGCGGTGAGTCGGTAAGGCGGATGTGCCGGAACATGGCGTTGGCTCCGAGGAAACCCAGGTTGACCCCGTTGTCGCGAGCGTCCTGCACGTTGGTGCGCATGGAGAGCGAGTAGTACTCGTCGTGGCCCAGGCTGAAGACCGCCTTGTGCCCGAGTAGCGGGTTGGTGGTCGCCGCCAGATCGATGTCGGTCATATAGGTCACGTCGAGCCCGAGCGACTCGGCCAGCCGCAGCAGGGGGTACTCGAGCCCAAGGAAGTCGGCGGCGCCGTTGGCCTCGGCGTAGGGCCGGTCGAAGGACACCACTCGGGACCGGTCGGCGTAGGCCCCGTCGCTGCCCTGGTAGAGGTTGTAGCCTCCCCACAGGTTGTACGCCTGCCAGGTGGTGACGGCATTGACGATGACGTAGGCAGCGGTGCTGTTCGGGGAGCGCACCGTGAGGGGGATCCAGCTCTCCGGCCCGGTGCTGGCCACCAGCTTGAACAGGTAGTCGCCCGGCGGCCACGACCCCGTGTCGAAGTCCACCGATTGCTGCCAGAACGTCTCGATCATGTTGGTCCCGGACGTGAACACGGGTTTGGCTTGGACCTGGCCGGTGAGCTCGGTGCTGGTGCCGATCAGACGGGCCCCGAGCCCCTGGTACCAGCCCATGCGGAACACCTCGACCTTGTAGGTCGGAGCAACGGTGGAAACGTACAGCGTCACCGGATCCCCCGGCTTGATGCTCTCCTCGTTGGCGTAGCCCTCGATGTCGTCGCCCTTGGCGGGGTCGGTGATGTTCCAGTCGCTGGAGCCAGGCAGCTTGTTCTCGGCGACGATGGCCGCCGACAGCTCCGCCCGAGAAAAGGGCGGCTCGGCCGGCAAGGTGGCCAGGGTCGTAGACGTCGTGGCGCCGGCGCCCCCCGCC
>JBOGGN010000341.1:0-6331 GCA_050744165.1 Acidimicrobiales bacterium
GCCGGTGGTGTTCTGCCACGACCCGGCCTGCGTCCCGGTCACAGTCACCGAGAACATGCACGAGCCGCCGGCGACGATGCTGCCCCCGCTCAACGTGACCGACGACGAGCCGGCCGTGGCCGTCACGGTGCCCGACCCACACGAGCCGGTGAGCCCGTTGGGTGTCGCCACCACCAAGCCGGCCGGCAAGGTGTCGGTCAGTCCCACCCCGGAGAGGGCCACCGTGGCATTGGGATTGGCGATGGTGAAGCTCAGGCTGGTCGTCGAGCCCAGGGGCACGCTGGGGGCGCCGAAGGACTTGGACACCGTCGGTGGGGCAACGACGGTGACACTCGCGGTCGCGGTGTTGCCGGTGCCGCCACTGGTGGACGACACCGTGACGGAGTTGTTCTTCACCCCTGCGGTGGAGCCGGTCACGCTCACCGAGAAGGTGCAGCTGCCCCCGCCCGACAGGGTTGCGCCGCTGAGGCTGACGCTGCCCGACCCGCCGGCGGCGGTGATCGTGCCCCCACCGCACGAACCGGTCGCACCGTTGGGCGTCGAGACCACCAGGCCGCTCGGCAAGGTGTCAGTGAAGCCGATGCCGGTGGAGGTGCCGTTGGCCATGGAGTTGGTGACGGTGAACGACAAGGTGGTCGAGCCGCCCAGCGGGATGGTGGCGGCGCCGAAGGACTTGGCGATCATCGGCGGGCCGGACATCACGTTCAGTGTCGCCGTGGCCGCCGTCCCACTTCCGCCCTCGATGGACGTCGGGGCCGAGGTTGTGTTGGTGTACTCGCCGGCCATGGTCCCGGTCACGCTGAGTGAGAAGGTGCAGTTGGCCATGGCGGCCAGGCTGGCTCCGGTCAGGGTTATGGACGAGCCGCCTGCGGTGGCGGTGATGGTCCCACCGCCGCAGCTGCCGGTGAGGGCGTTGGGCGTCGAGACCACCAGGCCGGTCGACAGCGGGTCGGTGAACCCGATACCACTAAGCGCCGTGCCGGTGTTGGGGTTGGTGACGGTGAAGCTCAGGGTCGAGGTGCCGTTGAGCGCGATCGTGGTGGGCAAGAACGACTTCGAGAGCGTGGGCGGGGCAACCACCGTTACCGACGCCGTGGCGGTGTTGCCAGTGCCTCCGTTGGTCGACGACACCGTGACCGAGTTGGACTGCACCCCCGCCGTCGTCCCCGTCACATTCACCGAGAACGTGCACGTCCCGCCGTCGGCCAGGCTGGCCCCCGACAGGCTGACCGTCCCCGACCCGGCGGTAGCGGTGATCGTCCCCCCGCCACAGGTGCCGCTCTCGCCGTTCGGGGTGGCCACCACCAGACCCGAGGGCAGCGAGTCGGTGAACGCGTTCCCGCCCTGGGTGCCATTGCCGGCCGGGTTGGTGACGGTAAACGACAACGAGGTCGAGCTACCAACCGGGATCGAGGGCGCCCCGAAAGACTTGCTGATCGATGGCGGCGCCGGCGTCACCATCACCGTCGCCGTGGCCGCGGCTCCGGCGCCGCCCTCATTGGACGACACCGTCGAGGTGGTGTTCACCTGACTTCCTGCCGCGGACCCCTTGACGTTGACCGAGAACATGCAGCTGGTCCCGGCGGCCAGGCTGGCACCGCCCAGCGTCACGCTGCCCGTCCCGGCGGTGGCGGTGATCGTCCCCCCGCCGCAGGTGCCGCTCTGCCCGTTGGGGGTGGCCACCACCAGGCCGGAGGGGAAGATGTCCAGGAAGCCCACCCCGGTCAGCGTGGTCCCGGCGTTGGGGTTGGCCACCGTGAAGGTCAGGCTGGTCGAGCCGTTCACGGCCACCATGGCCGCCCCGAACGACTTCGTAAGCGTGGGCGGGGCCACCACGGTGACCGACGCCATGGCCGTGTTACCGGTGCCGCCGTTGGTGGACGACACCGTCACCGAGTTGTTCTGCACCCCCGCCGTCGTCCCCGTCACATTGACCGAGATCGTGCACGTGGCCCCGTCGGCCAGGCTGGCCCCCGACAGGCTCACACTGCTCGAGCCGGCGGTAGCGGTGATCGTCCCCCCGCCACAGGTGCCGCTCTCGCCGTTCGGAATCGACACCACCAGCCCCGACGGCAGGGTGTCGGTGAACGCGTTGCCGCCCTGGGTACCGTTACCCGCCGGGTTGGTGACGGTGAACGACAACGACGTCGAGCCGCCCAGGGGGATGGTTGCCGCCCCGAAGGACTTGCTTATCGATGGCGGTTGCGGCTCCACCGTCTGGACGACCGCGGGGCTGCTGGTCGACCCATTGAAGTTGCCGTCGCCCGCGTAGACCGCAGTGATCGGGTGGGTGCCGACTGCCAGGGTGCTGACGCTTAGCATGGCCACCCCGTTAACCGGGGTCTGCGCCGCGCCGAGCGGGCTGCCGTTGTCCTCGAACTGGACCGATCCGGTCCCGCCCGGCGTGCCCGCCCCGGGAGGGGTGGCGGTGATGGTGGCGGAGAGAGTCACGCTGTGGGTGACGACCGATGGGTTGGGGATGGACCCGACCGCCACCGAGGTGTTGGCCTTGTTGACCGTCTGGCCGCCGGTCAGCGTCCCCGTGCTCCCGTTGAAGTCGGAGTCGCCGCTGTACACGGCGGTGATGGTGTGAAGACCGACCGACAGGCTCGTGATCGTCGGCGTGGTGGCCGAGCCGTTGGTTACCGACACCGCGGAGCCAAGGTTGGTGCCGCCGTCCTGGAACTGCACCGTTCCACCCTCGGGCACGCTTGGCGTCGTCCCAGGGGTGTTCGAGGTCAACGTGGCGGTGAACTGCACACCTTGGCCGAACACGGTCGGGGTCAGGCTGGTGCTGACCGCGGTGGTGCTATTGGCCTTGACGTTGACGCCGCCGGTCACCGTCTGGTTGTCGGCCGTGGCGTTGACCTCGGCGGCATTGGTGCCGAGGGTGGAACCCGCCGTGAGGTTGGTCGTGGCCACGCCGTTGACGAACTGGGTGGCGGTGCTGGAGAGCGTCCCGTCGACCGGGTTGGAGAACACGCCCCCCGTCGCCGGGAACGGCGCAAGACCGTTGAGCGACCCGGCGGCGAGCGCCCCGCCGGTGCTCAGTCCCAAGAGGTCGGCGGTGAACGTCGTCTGGCCACCGGGCAGGACGGTCGACGGCGAGGCGATGTTGCGCAGCTGCAGCCAGGGCGACGTGGTGATGACCGCCCCGGTCCCGCCGCCCACGTTGCTCCCCGGTCCGGTATTTACTCCCCACCAGTTATGAATGGCATTCGCGGAGCCGCCGTTGGTGTTCTGCCACAGCGACGGGCCGTCGGTGGCGCTGTTGCCGACCAGCCGGCTGTCGCTCAGGGTCAGGGTGCCGCCGTTGGTCCAGATGCCGCCACCCTCGCCCTGCGGGATGGCGTTGGTGGCCGCTCCGTCGTGGGCGGTGTTGTTGACGAAGGTGGACAGCGTGACCGAGTCGGTGTTGCCGTTGTTCTCGTTGATCAACAGGCCCGCGCCCTCACCGCCGGCACCGGTGGCGCTGCCGGCGGAGTTCCCGCTGAAGAGCGAGGTGGTGACGGTGAGCGACGAGGTCCCGCCGCCGTTGTAGAACACCGCCCCACCGTTGGCCCCACCGTTGACTGCGCCGGTGATCGAGTTGCCTGTGAAGGTGCTGCCGGAGATGCTGAGCGCCGACGCCCCGTGGCCACCGTCGGTGAAGAAATCGATCGCCCCTCCGGTGCCGACGGTGGCGCTGTTGTTGGTGAACGTGCTGTTGATGACAGTCAGGTCGCCGCCCGAAGCGAAGACGATCGCCCCACCCTTGGTGGCGGTGTTATTTAGGAAGGCGCAGTCGGTGATGGTCGTGGCCTCGCCGGTTGCGGTGAGGGACACCGCGCCGGCCTGGAGGGCGCCGCCGCCGAAGCCCCCGGCGTGGGCGTTCTCGATCGTGAGGTCGGTGAGGTTGACGACCGCATTGGCGGATGTTCCCGGCGTGATGAAGACCCCGTTGGACGTGGACTGATCGATCACGCTGCCGCTCGGGCTCCCCGCGGTCGCCCCCTTGACCGTCACGAAGAGGTTGGTGGCCGAGCCGATCGTCATGACCCCGCCGGTGAGGGTGATGGTGCCCGTAGGCAGGTCGATCTCGAGAGGGCTGGACACACTGGATGTCAGGGTGTTCGCCAGGGCGACTGCCGTGCGCAGGGTGGGGCAGCTGTTCCCTGAACAACTGCCCCCGGCGTCTCCGGTCCCGGTGACCGTGATCACCTGCGTGGCCGCCAGCGCCGGGCTGGCGGTCAACACGGGAAACAGGAACCCCGCCACCACGGCCGCCGAGAGGCCCCAGGCCCCCATCACATACCGACGTCGCTCCCGGTGCATCGCCCCACCCATCTGACCCCTCCGTTCCAAAGTTCTTGCTACCGCGGCCGCCCGTAGGGGTTAGGACCGTGCTGGGAACACGCCCTGCAAGGCGATAATGAAGCTGAGGCCAAGGTAGGGCGGCAGGTTGTTGTGCGGCTGGCTCCCGCCCGCGCTGGACACGGCCAACGGCGACATCGGACTCTGGCTTGACGAGCCCGCATCGGAGTACACCACCTGGCCTCGCTGGCTCCCGCTCGCCCAGACGTTGTTGGTGGCCGGGAGCTGATCGGCGGGATTGCTCGACCCGGTGGCGCCATGGGAGTGACCGGGCATCTCGCTTTGGAACAACGTCACGGCTTGTTCCCCTCCCGTCTCACCCAAGTCTCGCAACGAGAGGCCCGGGCCCTGCCCGGCCTGCATCGGGGCGCTGCCTTGCAGGTTGGGCAGGGCGAAGTTCGACTTTCCGTCGCCTCCGTAGGTGGTGCCGAGCAGGGAGAACAAGGCGGTGTTCTGCGAGATCGCCATCAGCTGGCCGTTGCACAGCGCCCAGCCTCTGGGGGCGAAGTTCCCCGCGAAGATGCGGATTTCAGCGACAAAGGGGTTCGACATTTGGGCGGGCCTCCGGTCAGTTATGGCTCGGGAAAATGCCCTGGAGGGCGATGACGAAGTTGAGGACCAGGTACGGCGACAGGTTCTGGTGCGGTTGTGAGCCCCCGGTTGGGGTCACTCCCGACGGCGACATGGCGTTGGTCGGGCTGCCCGTTGCGTAGGCCCCGGCGTTCGAGGCCCAGAGGAACCCGCCCGGCGTTGGCTGGTCCGGCGCCACGGTCACCCCCACCGGCACGTGGTTGTGGGCCGGCAGCTCGGAAATGATCAGCGTGTGGGCGGTCTCGCCCCCCAGCTGACCCAACCCGATCCCATTGCCGACGTGCACCGGCGAGCGGCCCTGCAGGTTGGGCAGGCCGAAGGTCTGGCGGCCGTCGCCGCCGTAGGTCGTACCGAGGATCGAGAACAGCGCCTGATTCTGGTTGATCTGGAGGATTTGGCCGTTGCAAAACGCCCACCCCCTGGGGGGAAAGTTCCACGAAATGATCTTGATCTCGCCGAGGAAAGGCTCAGACATTTGTTGGGGCTCCGCTGGTCAGGACTGGCTGGGAAAGATGCCGAAGAGGGAAATGATGAAGTTGATCGCCAGGAACGGGATCATGTTGTCGTGCGGCTGCGACCCCCCGGCCGACCCGATGGCCGCCGGATTCATCGGGCTGTCCGGCGCTTGGGCGGTGTACAGGGCCGAGGTCGACGCGGCCCATGTGCCGTTGGCCGGAGAAGCCTGATTCCCGGTCGCCACGGCCTGGGGCACGTGCGAGTGCGACGGGATCTGGCTGGTGGTCAAGGTGACCGCCTCCGCCCCCGCGGCCTGGGCCAAGACGAAGCCAGACCCGACATGGACCGGGACACGGCTCTGGAGGTTGGGGAGGGCGAAGGTCTGCTGCCCGTCGCCTCCGTACGTCGTTCCGATCAGGTTGAACAAGGTTTCGTTCTGGTCGATCGCCATAAGGGCGCCGTTGCAGAGCGCCCACCCGACCGGGGCAAAGTTGCCCCCGAACATCCTGATCTCGCCGACGAATGGGCTTGACACGTCAACCTCCTCAGCTTGGGGTCTGGGCGGGTTGATCGGCCCGCCCCTCTATCAGCACGTACAGGGTGACCATGTGACGGGAGACGAACCCCGGCCACTGGTAGAGCCGCCCGACCGGTAGTTGGCCCCGAGACGCGGGTGGATCGGCCGGGCGCGCCATCACGCTCAGACGCGCCAACATCTCTTGAGCTTCGTCGCAACCCGATCGAGGTCTCATCGCCCACACCAGACCCCTCCCCGCCGCGAGGAAGGCGATAGTACTGTAGCGCATCCGTGACCGATTTAGAGGCCCTCGCGGCCGACGACTTCGAGCCCCTGGTGGGAACCGTGTTCACCGCCGCCAACGTCCCGCTCGCGCTGGCCACCGTCACCAGGCACGCCCCCGGCGGTCGGACC
>JBOGGN010000342.1:0-21823 GCA_050744165.1 Acidimicrobiales bacterium
CCGGGACCGAGAGCTGGTTATTCGTCACCCCGCTGCCAAACACGGTTCGAGGTCATCAGGTGCCGCTGCCGTGGCTAGATGGTGTCGGCTCAGGTGCCACGGATGTCTTGGCGTTTCCTGCGCGGCGATATTCGACCACGGTGGATCCCAGCTGGCCGGCGACGGCGGCGACGTAGGCCAGGAGGACGCCGGCACGGATGGGGATGTTGGCCGGCAGCAACGACCGGGTCGCGAGCACGCAGGAATACGTCGCCACGAATACCCAGAAGAATGAGCCGAGAGCCATGATGCGGGCACAGCACGCGTGGAAGGCGGCGCCAGCCACCATCAAGCCGATCCCAAAGGGTTCCGGCACGACCAGCGCCAAGGGGAAGAGCACCTCGACGGCGACGGTGGACCACGACGCCAGCCGGGTGAGCACGGGGTAGCGCCAGAGGGCACGGGACACGAGCGGGTCGCCGTAGGAGATGGTCGAGAGCGTCTTGGCCAGAGCCCGCCCTTCGATCCAGATGGTCGAGCCCAGCTTGGACCACCCTGAGGTGAAGTAGGCGAGGCAGGCCTCCAAGCCGACGAACAAAACGAATGGCGTCGTGAGTGCCGCCGGGTTAATCAGCCGGATGGCGTTGGCCGCCAGGATCACCCGGGCCATGGCGTCGCTGGCGTCGAGGCCGGGACGCAGTCGCAAGTAAAGGAGGTTGGCGATCACGACAAGGGCCCAGCCGAGCCGTGAGTTGGGCCACGCGAAGACTGCCGCGGAGAGCGTCAGCTGGGCCACGCAGAGCGCAAGGAAGACGGGATTGCGCGCCAGCAGGTCGTGGAGTGGGCGCGCTGGTCGCAAGCTCGTCAACTGCTGCAGCCGGCTGAGCGGGGCGCTGAGCGGGCCTCGGGCGCCGAAGAAACGCCAGGCCACCAGGGGTTCCACCGCCGAGATGGCGAAGGTCACCATGGTGAATCTGAGGCACCAGACGGTAGCTGTGGGGGCCGTGATCACTTCGGCCCCCCGGCGTCGGCGGTAACCGGCGCGCGGGAAACGCCTCGCCGGTGGGGTCTCGACTCGAACAGGACCCGCCGCGACGGCCGGCCATCGTCGTAGGTGAGGTGGACGATGCGAAACTCCACCAAGGGAAGGGACTGGGGCGCCGTCTGCGTCGCCAGGTGCAAGACGGTGAGGTAGCAGCGGCGCGTCACCAGAACCTCGGTGGCGACATCGTCTTCGACCAGGTGCACGATGGCGACCGCGGCGTCGAACACGGTCTTGGTCGCCCTGCGTTCGACGCAGAGCACGGCGTCCCGCCAACGCCGCGCCGTCGGATGGACAATCGGCACCCAGTCGCTGCGCTCACCCGACGGCGACGACGAGCGGGCGTCGACGACGACGTCGGCAACGACCGGTGCCGGCGAGAACAAATTCCATCCAGGAACCAGGCCCGCGGGCCCGCTCAGGCGCCGGGCCCAGCGCAGGAATCGGAATCGACCCTGAGCGAAGACCGTGATCGCGAACCAGGCGACCAGCACCGCCTCGGCGGCGGTTACCACGACAGGCGTGGTTCAGGCGCGCCCGGCGCGCACCTTCTGTTCCTTGAACTTGGACTCGACGAACCCGCGCAGCTCGTCGGCGCTCGGGAGTACGCCATCGCCGTCAGCTAGCGGCTGCTGCAAGGCACTGGACTCCTCCGGGCGGGCCGGCTCGTGGGGGGCCAACTCGGCGACTTCCCCAACCTCGCCCACTTCGCCGACCCGGCCGACGCGTTCGATCTCGGCCACTTCGCCTACCCGACCGACGACGCCGTGGACGTCGATGCGTCCGACTTCGCTGTCGACCTTGACCTCGCCCACTTCGCCGACACGACCGACGCGTTCGATCTCGGCCACTTCGCCGACCCGACCGACGACGCCGTGGACGTCGATGCGTCCGACTTCGCTGTCGACCTTGACCTCGCCCACTTCGCCGACCCGGCCGACTTTGCCGACCCGGCCGATGCGCTCGACTTCGCCGACCCGTCCGACGCGCTCGATCTCGCCGACCCGGCCAACCTCGCCGACGCGACCCCCTTCCGCCAGGACACCGGTCTCGTTGAGCTCGGCAAACTCTCCCACCTGCCCGATCTCGGACATGCTCCACCCCCAGGGTTTGTCAGGTTCTTCAGGATTATAGCGAGCTTAAGAAAGCTGAAGACACATCTTGGCCTATAGCTTGACACAAGCTAGGAAAACGCTGTAGATACCTGCCTGAGAGCCAGAGATGGCTCTCGAGGAGGCGGTGATGCGCAAGTCGACGCGGGGTTTCACGGTCGGTGCACTACTGGCGGGAGCGGCCATCCTGCTGTACGCATCCACGTCCTGGGCGTGCATCTTCCTGGCCGGGATCACGATCAGCGGGGGCAACGTGCAACCGGGCGGAACCATTACCGTCAACGGTTTTTCCTTCGGGAGCAATCCGGTCGACCTGCACCTGGACAGCCTGACTGGCTCCGTCCTGGCCACGGCGATGCCTGACGACAAGGGCAACTTCACCCAGGCGGTCGCCGTCCCGTCCAGCGTGGGGAGCGGCACCCACGTCATCGTCGCCACCGAGGCCGCGGCCTCGCCTGACGGCCTCAACGACGGATCCTCTCAAGGCGTCCCGTCCCGAGCCATCTTCCAGGTCGGCACGGCATCGGCGTCGGCCGGATCGGCCGGGGCTCGCCCCCGGGTGGACGCGGCCAGCACTGTGGGCGTCGGCACCTTGGTCATCATCGGCATCGCGGTGGCCTGCATGGGGGTCTTCCTCGGCGGTTTGGTCTCCTTCGCTCTGTCCCGCTCGCGGCGGCGGGAGCCTGAAATCGTCACCTGAGCCGCCTCAGGGTTTTGAGAAGCCTGATCCAAGGAGAATCGATCGATGGCTGCGCCTCGGTGGAGCAAGCAGTTTGTGGCAGCGGCGTCGATCGCCGTCACCGTCCTGGCATCGGGTGGCCTGGCCCGAGCCGACAGTCCCGTCACGCCGGCAACCTTCTCGGCCCGAGCCGACAGTCCCGTCACGCCGGCAACCTTCTCGGCTCAGGGCAAGGCGGCGACGGTCACCTCGGCGGTGAGGATCACCAAGGGTGATCCCGCGCCCGCCAGAGCCTTCAGTGGGCCGTACATGCTGGCTGACCCGGACAATCCTCGTGTCATCGTGGCCGCCACGGCCGATCTGCTGACCCGGGTGTGCTACCTGATCCGCTCGACCGACGGCGGAGCTTCGTGGCACTTCCTTCCCCATTTGCCATCGCCGCCTTCGCTCCCGCTGTGCACCTCTGCCAATGCCGGTGTCCCCGAGGCATTTCTGGCGTGGGGTCGCAACCACACCCTGTATTACGCCCTCAACGGCCAGAGTCAAGGTTCGCTCAGGAGCAACAGCAACGCGGTGCTGGCCCGCTCGACCGACCTCGGCGACTCATGGACCACCACGATGGTGGACAACAACGAGGACAAGACGGCCCCGAACATCACCAACGATACGGTCTCGGGTTTGGCGGTGGACACCTCGGGCGCCAAGGACGTGGTGTACGTCGGGTGGTACGAGGCCCACCCGAAGATCAAGTCGGGGCCTGGCTCGCAGCCCGAAGCCATGGTCGCAGCCTCAGTCGACGGCGGTGCGACCTTCGCCGGTCCCGTCGACGTGGACCCATTCTCCAAGGTCACCCTCAACGTCAACGGCACGACCCACACCCTGGTCATGTATTTCCCGGTCCTGGCGGCCGGCAACGGGGTGGTCGAGGTCGTCGGCTACCCGATCGAGATCGACAGCACGCCGCCCCAGCAACTCCTCGCCGCCCGGTCCACCGATCAGGGGCGAACGTGGACAGTCTCAGCCATAAGTGTTCCCGCCAAGCAGGTGTACTGGCCGGTAGTGGCGTGGTCGCCCAAGGGCGGCCCCCAGGGGACGTTCCTGACTGCCTATCAGGCAGGTCCCGGCCAGCAGCAAGGCGAAGCCAGCGTTCTTTTCCAGCGGTCGACCGACGGCGGCCAGACGTGGACACCGTCGGTGAAGCTGGACGACGACAACGTCGCCCTCAACACCCAGTTCACGCCCCAGATCGACGTCGCCCCCGACGGTCGGGTGGACGTGGTTTGGTACGACTTCCGTCTGGAGCACGGCTTCGCCCCAGACCTTTACTACACCCACTCCGACGACGACGGGGCCACCTGGGCGCCCAACCAACGGCTCAGCGATCGCTCCATCGACCTCACCCACGGGGTCTACCTCAACTACCAGATGCTCCAACCGCCGGGCGTGGCATCGGCCAACCAGTACGCCGCGGTCGGCTGGATCGACACGCGACTGGCGAACGACGTAACCCAGACTCAGGACGTCTTCAGTTCGATGGCCCAATACTCCACGGTGCCCGCGTCCAGTTCGTCGACGCCGCGGATTTTGGCGGCAATCTTCGCCGGCCTGCTGGTGGCGGGATTGGTTCTGCTGGGCATTGCCGCCGTCCGCCGTCAGAGAAGAACGACGGTTCCGTAGGGGGTTATCCCCCCACTGCAATTCGGGGGCTACCCCCGTTCCCGTCGACAGGCGCAATTCGTACCGTACGAAGTGCCAATACCTGGCGGTAGGAGGAGCCCAATGATCGACGTGCGGGGCCTGACAAAGCGTTACGGCCACAAGACGGTGGTCGACGACCTTACTTTTCGCGTCCAGCCCGGCCGCGTGACCGGCTTCCTCGGGCCCAACGGTTCGGGCAAGTCGACCACCATGCGGCTGATCTGCGGCCTCGATCGTCCCGACCGAGGCGGGGCCACCATCGGCGGCCGGCCCTACGGTCGGCTGGACTGGCCCTTGCGGGAGGTGGGGGCGCTCTTGGACGCCAAGGCGTTCCATCCCGGGCGCAGCGCCCGCGACCACCTGGTGGCTTTGGCCCGGGCCAACGATCTCCCCGGCGCCCGGGTGGACGTCGTCCTGGAGCAGGTAGGCCTGGCATCGGCGGACCACAAGCGGGCGGGCACCTTCTCGCTGGGGATGGGCCAGCGCCTCGGCATCGCGGCGGCGCTGCTGGGTGACCCGGGAGTCCTGCTGCTTGACGAGCCGGTCAACGGGCTCGACCCCGAGGGGATCCGCTGGGTCCGCGAGCTGGTCCGGGGTCTGGCCGCCGAGGGGCGGACGGTGCTGCTGTCCTCTCACCTGATCAGCGAGATGGCGCTGACTGCCGACCAGCTGGTGGTCATCGGCCGCGGCCACTTGGTGGCCGAGCTGTCCATGGCTGAGCTCGAGGCCCGGGCCCCGCAGCTGGTCCGGGTGCGCCCGGTGTACGACGACGAGCGCCGCCCACTGGTGCAGCTGCTGCGCGGCAACGCAATGACCGTCGCCGCCATTGCCAGCGGGACCCTGGAGGTCACCGGGGGCGACGCCGTCGAGATCGCCCTGGCCGCGGCCGCGGCGGGCATCGTCCTGGCGGAGCTGACACCGAAGCGATCGTCATTGGAGGACGTGTTCATGGCCCTGACCGGCGACGCCGTCGAGTACCACGCCGCCCCTGCGGCGACCCTCACCCCCCGCCCCTTGGCCCGGGCACCTCTGCCCGCGGCCGTCGCTTCCAGGAGGAGCTCATGACCACCCTGACCTTGGCCACACCGGTACGTGACCGGCACTACGGCCTGCCCAACCTGATCCGCTCCGAGTGGACCAAGCTCGTTTCCGTCCGCTCGGTGCGCCGCACCTTTGCCGCCTTCGTGGTGCTCACGGTGGGCTTCGGGGTGCTGGTGTGTGCCGTGTCCGGTACCCGGTGGTCGCACTACTCGGCCTCCACCCGGGCCACATGGGACCCCACCAACCTCAGCATGATCGGCTTCGCCTTCGGCGACTTGCTGCTGCCGATCACCGCCTTGTTGATGATCACCGGCGAGTACAGCAGCGGCTCCATCCGCTCGACGTTGTGCGCCGCCCCCCGCCGTTGGTCGGTGCTGGCCGCCAAGGCGGCGGTGGCGGCCGGGATGGCGCTGGTGGCGGGCGAGGCGGTGGCCTTCATCGGCTTCTTGGCCGGTCAGGCGGTGCTCGGTCCCGCCCCCCATGCCAGCCTGGCCGATCCCACCGCGGTGCGGGCGGTCGTCATGACCGGCGCCTTCGTGGCCCTCATGGCGCTGTTCGCACTGGGGATCGGCACCATCGTGCGCCACAGCGCCGGGGCGGTCGCCGCCTACGTCGGCCTGACCGTTGTGTTGCAGGCCCTGTTGTCGACCCTGCCGGGCAACGTGGTCCGTTTCGCCCCCGAGACCATCTTGTCGTCGTCGGTGTCGACGGTGATCCTGCCCCCGCACGTCTTGTCGCCGTGGGTGGGCATGGCCATGATGGCGTTGTATGCCGGGATCAGCCTCGTCGTCGGCGGCGTCTTCCTGGCCCGCCGCGACCACTGAGCCACTGCCGGTGCTCGGTGACGATGCCCCGGTGGGCGTGATGGAGGCCCCAGGGCCCGCCGACGCCGGTGTGGGCCGAGACCCGCTCGCCCCCTCCGGTGGACCGGGCCCGGTGGGTGGGGGGCATTTTCCACCCTGGTACGCGCGGGTCCTGGTGGCGCCCATCACCCGCCAGACCTGGGCAGCCAACCTCTACGCCCTGGCCAGCCTCCCGCTGGCCGCGGTGGGATTCGCGCTGGTGGTGGCGACCCTGGCCGCCGGTGCCGGGCTAGTGGTCACCTTTGTCGGCTTCCCGTTGATGGCTCTGGCGCTGCTCATGGCCCGGCGCCAGGGCGCCATCTACCGGGCGCTGGGGCGGCGATTGCTGGGCGAGGAGGTGGCCGATCCGCCGCCGTTCCAGTCCGCCTCCGGGTTCTTCGGCTGGCTGCAGTCGGCGCTGCGCAACGGCACCAACTGGCGGGCCGTGGCCTTCGTTGTCGTCAACCTGCCCCTGGCCTGGGTGACGCTGTACGCCGGTGTCATTGCCTGGAGCGTGGGCCTGTTCAGCCTGACCTACCCGCTGTGGTGGTGGGTGTCGCCGCCGAAATCGGGCGACGGGCCGATTTCCTTCGGCTTCCACATCGGCGGTTGGCCAGGGGCCTTGCTGGTGTCGGTGATCGGGGCGTTGATTCTGCTGGTGGCGCCATGGGTGGTGCGGGCACCGCTGTGGGTGGAACGCCAGCTGATGCGGGCGTTGCTCGGCCCGACCGGGGGATCGCAGCGGGTCCAGCAGCTCGAGGCGGCCCGGACCCGGCTGGTCGACGAGTCGGCGAGCCGGTTGCGGCGCATCGAACGGGACCTCCACGACGGCACTCAGGCCCAGTTGGCCACCTTGGCCATGAACCTGGGCCAGGCAAAGGAGAAGCTGGAGCACGACTCGGCCGTCGCCTTCGACCCCGTGGGGGCGCTCGACCTGGTGGCCGCAGCCCACAGCCACGCCAAGGAGGCGCTGGCCGAGCTGCGGGACATCGTGCGCGGCATCCACCCGCCCGTGCTCGACTTGGGCCTCGACACCGCCCTGGCGACGCTGGTGGCCCGCAGCGCCGTGCCCACCACCTTGTCGGTGTCGGTCTCCGATGACAGCCGCCCGTCGGCGGCGATCGAGACTATCGCCTACTTCTCCGTGGCCGAGTTGCTGGCCAACGTGGCTCGCCACAGCCAGGCCGGACGCGCATGGGTGGACGTGCGGGCGAGGGGCGGCGTGTTACGGATCCAGGTCGGCGACGACGGGATTGGGGGCGCCGACCTGAGCGCCGGGCGGGGGTTGTTCGGGCTCTCGGAGCGGGTGGCGGCCGTCGACGGGTCGCTCTCGGTCTCCTCGCCGGACGGAGGGCCCACGGTCGTCTCTGTCGAGCTGCCGTTGCGGGCATGAGGTGACGCCTCTGCGAGTGGTGATCGCCGAGGACGCGGCCATTCTCCGCCAGGGGATGGTGCGGTTGCTGGAGGAGCGGGGCCATAAGGTGGTCGCCGCGGTGGGCGACGCCGCCGCCTTGGTCGTCGCCGTGTCTGCGCAGCACCCGGACGTGGCGGTGGTCGACATCCGGATGCCCCCGACCCACACCGACGAAGGGTTGCAGGCGGCGATCCGGTTGCGACGGGAACATCCCGAGGTCGGCATCCTCGTCTTCTCCCAGTACGTGGAGACCCGCTACGCGGCCACCCTTCTCGCCGAGAATGCGGGCGGCGTGGGCTACCTGCTGAAGGATCGGGTGGCCGACGTCGCCGACTTCGTGGAGGCCCTGGTCCGGGTGGCCGGTGGTGGCACGGCGCTCGATCCCGAAGTCGTGCGCCAGCTCCTCGACGCCACCCGGCGGGCCCGGGAGCTCGACCGGTTGCTCACGCCGCGGGAGGGCGACGTCCTGGCCCTGCTGGCCGAAGGCCGTTCCAACGCCGCCATCGCCAAGTCGCTGGTGATCGGGGAAGGGGCGGTGGAAAAGCACGTCGCCAACATCTTCTTGAAGCTCGGCCTCGAGGTGTCTGAAGACGACAACCGGCGCGTCCTGGCCGTGCTTCACTACCTCGATGCGTAGCCGGCGGGGCTGGCTCCTCGGACCCGGCGGGCAATTCAGTTTTGGAAAACTGGTTAGGTTCGTGCCCGCTCGGGGCCCGCAGCGGTTCCGATCCGGGCACTGCGCTAACCACAGTTAACGGGGTGCCCGGATGCGGCCCCGACCGGTCTCCAGGCGGGCATGGACCTAACCACTTTCCGAAAGGTGTTCGCCCCCTGTGGGCCCCCCGGGCGGCGGTGTCGCTCTGGTCGCCCCTCAGCGCCGGAGCAGCGCCACGGCATAGCAGGCGATTCCCTCGCCGCGGCCAAGCGCGCCCAGCCCCTCAGCCCGCTTGGCCTTGACGCTGACCCGAGCCGCGACCACCGCGCCCAGCCGCGCCTCCATCGCCAGGCGGTGGGGCGCAAGACGGGGAGCTTCGAGAACCACCGAGCAATCGGCGTTGGCGACGCTCCACCCCTCGGCAACCACGAGGCGGACGACCTCGGCCAGCAGCCGCAGGCTGTCGGCGCCCTGCCACGCGGGGTCGGTGTCGGGAAAATGGGAACCGAGGTCGCCCAGGCCGGCCGCGCCCAACAGGGCGTCGGCGACGGCGTGCGCCACCACGTCGGCGTCACTGTGCCCGGCCAGGCCCTGCTCGCCCTCGAGGACGACCCCGCCGAGCACCAAGGCCCGGGGCTCGGCGGCAAAGGGGTGGACGTCGAAGCCGATCCCGACCCGGAGGTCTACCGGGAGGCCGGCTGCGGGCCCATTCGCGAGGTCGGTCATGGGGTCGGAGTCAGCCACATCCCGGCCACTGCGAGATCATCGGGCGAGGTGATCTTGAGGTTGCGGGCCTCGCCCGCCACGACCACCACCACGCCGCCGTCGGCCTCGATCAGGGCGGCGTCGTCGCTGGCCTCGGGCGCCGAGGCGTGAGCCCGGCGCAGGGATGCGGCCCGAAACGCCTGGGGTGTCTGTACCGCCACCAGCGTGCTCCGCTCGACCGTCGAGACCACGACCGAGCCGGCGACCGCCTTGATGGTGTCGGTCACCGGCACCCCGGGAATGGCAGCGTCGGCGCCCGACCGCACCGCCTCGATCACGCGGGCGAACAGATCCGCCGACGCCAGAGGCCGGGCGGCGTCGTGGACCACCACGATGTCGGCGTCGTCGGGAACCGCGGCCAGTCCGGCCCGTACCGAGTCGGATCGGGTGGCACCGCCTGCCACCGTCCCGGGCTCCAGCCGGTCACGCGGCAGGACGACCACTACCCGGTCGCAGGCCGCCGACGCGGTCGCCACCGACCAATCGACGATCCGCCGCCCATGGAGCAGCTGGAACTGCTTCGGGCCCCCGAAGCGGCGCCCGGAACCGGCCGCCACCACGATGCCCCACACCTGGCCCACCTCGGGAGCGTACCGCCGGGGTCGCGGACGGCCGCATGCCCGGCGCCGAGCCTCCTGCCTCGTATGATGCAAGCTCTGATGGCGACCGAGCGGCCCGGCGAGGGCCAGTACGACGTGGTCGTGGTCGGCAGCGGCTTCGGCGGGAGCGTGGCCGCTCTCCGGCTGACCGAGAAGGGCTACCGGGTGGCCGTCCTCGAGGCGGGCCGCCGTTTCGACGCCACGACCTACCCCAAGACCTCATGGGACGTGCGTTCCTTCTTCTGGGCGCCGGCGCTCGGCTGCTTCGGCTTGCAGCGCATCTCGCTGCTCAAAGACGTCATGATCCTCTCCGGCGCCGGGGTGGGCGGCGGCTCCCTCCTGTACGCCAACACCCTCTACGAGCCGCTGCCGCCGTTCTACCAGGACCCGCAGTGGCGCGACATCACCGACTGGCGGGACGAGCTGGCCCCCGCGTATGACCAGGCCAAGCGGATGTTGGGGGCGGTTACCAACCCCACCATGACCCCCTCCGACGAGGTCATGAAGGCCGTCGCCGAGGATCTCGGGGTGGGCGATACCTTCCACCCGACGCCGGTCGGGGTGTTTTTTGGCGATCCCGGCGTCGAGGTCCCGGACCCCTTCTTCGGCGGCGCGGGGCCGCCTCGGCGGGGCTGCATCCAGTGCGGCGAGTGCATGACCGGCTGCCGCCACGGCGCCAAAAACACCCTCCTGGAGAACTACCTGTACCTGGCCGAAAAGGGGGGCGCCGAGATCTTCCCCATGACCACGGTGCACGCCATCCAACCGGCGGCCGGCGGCGGGTACCACGTCGACACTTTTCGCACCGGTAGAAAAACAGGTGGTGGGAAAATGCGTCGGTTTGACGCGGCTCACGTCGTCCTGGCGGCAGGCACGATGGGCACCCAGCGGCTGCTGCATCGCATGCGCGACGCGGGAAAACTGCCGGATCTGTCGGCGCGGCTGGGGGAACTGACCCGTACCAATTCGGAGGCCATTCTCGGGGCGAGGACCTTCAGGGCGGACGCCGATTACACCAAAGGCGTCGCCATTACCTCTTCGTTCCATCCGAGCGACGACACCCACGTGGAGCCGGTTCGCTACGGCAAGGGCAGCAACGCCATGGGTCTTCTCACCACCGCGCTGGCCGATGGGAACGGCCGCAACCGGCAGCTGACCTGGTTGCGGGAGATGAGCCGCCACCCGGTGGCCATGATCCGCAACCTGAGCATGCGCCACTGGTCGGAGCAGACGATCATCGCCCTGGTCATGCAGACCCGCGACAACTCAATTACTTGCTACACCAAGCCGGGGCTCTTCGGCCGCCGCAGGCTGACGTCGACCCAGGGCTACGGCGAGCCCAATCCCACCTGGATCCCGGCTGGCCACGACATCGCCCGGCGCATCGCGGCCAAGATCGGCGGCTTCGCGGGCGGCGGGTGGAACGACGTTTTCAACATCCCCATGACCGCCCATTTCCTCGGTGGGGCGGTGATCGGCGACAGCGGCGAGACAGGCGTTATTGACCCCTATCACCGGGTGTACGGCTGCCCCGGGCTGCACGTCGTCGACGGCGCCGCCGTTTCCGCCAATCTCGGCGTCAACCCCTCGCTTACGATCACTGCCCAGGCGGAACGGGCCATGTCCCTGTGGCCCAACAAGGGCGAACCCGATCCCCGGCCCGCCGTCGGGGAGCCCTACCGGCGGCTCGATCCTGTCGACCCAGAACACCCGATCGTCCCTCGAACCGCCCCCGCCGCCCTGCGGCTGCGGCCCCCGGCTCCGACCACCGCCTAGCCGGTAGACACCAATGATCGCCTCGGATCGGAAAGAATAGGACCCCGATGGGAGCACGTTTCACTATTGGCCTCATGATCGTGGCTGCGGCCGCGCTCGTGGTGGGCTATCTGACCCGCACCTCGGCGATCATCTACGTCTCGATCGCGTGCTCGTTGATTGCCGTCGTCGGGTTGTTGATTTCGGCCCGTAAGAGGCCCGGCGCCCAAGGCGCCGACGGCGAGACCTGGGCCCGTTCGCTGGCCGACACCACCGAGACCGCCGCCAACCCGGTGGTCGTGACCAAGGGCCGGGGCCGCAAGGCCAGGTCGTCCGGCGCGGTGACTGACGACGTTCCAAAGGCCTCGACCGACGCCGACGATGGCGACGACAGTGAGGCCAACAAGGCGTACGAGGAATTGTTGGCCACCAGTAGCGGCCGCCGAGACCCCGACGTCGACGACACCGATCCGGGTTTGTCACAGCCATCTCGACGGCGCGGCCCGTCCCGGGTCAGACCACGCGCCGGGCGGATGCGAGGCGAGAGCGACGACACCGGCGGGGAGTTTGGCGACGATGAGGCCGACGACCTCGAGGACTACGAGGTGGGCGTGCGGGTGCACGGTCGGCGCGGCGCGGAGTCGAGGCCCAGGGCGGCTGGAGCGAGCGGCACCCGGACGACTGCCCGCCGGTCGCGAATCGACGACGACGCGGAAGAGGAAGACACTCGCGTCCTGTCGCGGACCTCGCCACGGGCCCCCACAGGCAGCGCGGTCGCGTCCGAGTGGCGGGACGAACCGGTTCCCGGGCGATCCGACCGGTGGTCTGAGGGGGAGCCACCGTCTCCGAGAGCGTCGAGCCGGGCAGCGACCGCCGATGTCCCGTCGGCCCGCTCCTCCTCGGCGCCCACTCGCAGTGCCACCCGACGGGTCGGCGGTCCGGGACCCGACGATGTGGAGGGTCCCGTTCGCCGCCCGCGGCGGATCTATTCCGACGACCCTGGCCGGTCAGCCAGGCGAACAGGTCAGATGGACCTGCCCGACGACGACCAGGCGGCTCGACGGCGGGGCCCGGTCGACCTGTCGGACGAACGACGTCCCTCCCGGCGCCGAGGGCCGGTCGACGTACCGGAAGACCAGCGGCCTGCCCGCCGCCGGGGCCCTGCAGAAGACGTGCACGGCGACGAGCAGCCTTCCCGGGGGCCCGGAGCCCCGCCGCCGGCCCGGCCCGCCGTGCGCGCCGCCGCCCCGTTTGCCACCACGGCCCGACGCGAGCCACCCCGCCGGCAGCCCCAGCCGCCACCGAGCGACTATCCGTTCCCGATCGAAGACTACGACGAGCTCCGGGTCGAGGAGATCATGCCTTTGTTGCCCCAGCTGTACGACGAGGAGTTGGTGGAGGTGTTCTTGCACGAGCGCGACGGCGCCCACCGGCGAGCCATCCTCGATCGGCTGGACGAGTTGCTCGAAGGCAGCTAGGGCGGGTCGCTACTCTCGCTGTCGTGCGTCGCTGGGACGGGCCACAACTGCACGTGGATCATGGCGAGGGTGCGACGACCACCGGTGATTCCGCCGCTGGTGCCACCAACTGCGGTGCCCCGCCCCCGTTGGCGGCCACGCTCCAGACATCGGTGGTGCCGTTGTTGAGCCCGGTCTCGGCCACTCCGTAGGCGACGGCGTCGTCGTTTAACCAGGTGGCCTGGTCGTCGACGTTGCGGGTCTCGGCCAGGGGGTGGTCGACCAGGGTGTTCACGTTGAGGACGTGAAGCCGCCATGTGGCCGGGTCGAAACCATGAGTGATACGGGATTTGTAGACGATTTCCGTCCCGTCTGGGGAAAGCGACGGGCATTCGACGCCGGCGCGGAGCACGAAGGCTCGACGGGTTTTGACGTCGCCGCGGATCAGATAGAACTGTCCGCCGGTGCGCATGGTGGCGTAGAACGTGTTGGAGTCGGCGGCGAAGGTGACGCCCCAGAAGTTCTCGTCGATGGGATGGAAGGCGTGGCCTCCTTTGGTGATCTTGAAACTCTCCAGGTCGGCGATTACGCGGCCGTGGATGAGGTCAATCAGGTTGGTTCGGGTCGAGAAGTTGTCGACGTTGTAGGCGTCGCCGTCGACGAAGCTGGTGACGGCGCCGATCCTGCCGTCGGGAGCGACGTCGGCGCGGCTCGGTAGTCCCGGAAGTGGCAACGTGAACAAAACGCGGAAATCGTCGTCGAAGACTTCAATGCCGTGGACGTCGCTGACGCGGTTGTTGGTGAGGCAGAGCCCCCGGCCGGCCCGTTGGTAGACGCGCTCACACACGAGGGGCGTCTCGATGCGGGGCCCACTCGAGTCGGTCGTGCTGGCGACCTCGAGGCGCTCGAAGGTGGGGCCTTCTGCCGTGTCGATGACCAACAGGTGCGGTTGCGCCAGTGCCTGATGCAGTGCGGGGGAGAGGCTGGTGGCGCTGTGGCCGGACGTCGTGCCGCGGGCGTTCAGCGTCGCCAGGTAAGCGCTTGATGCGGCCGAGGCTGCCCGGTCGTGGGCAATCCCTCGGCTGATGGCCCAGAGGGCACCGCCGGTGCACACGGCGGTGATGAGTGCGAAGGCGACGACCCGGCGTCGCCGGCTTGGCGCCGCGGAGTCGCCTTCGAGCTCGAAGGCTGACATCGGCGACACGGCCGTCTGGTCGGTGGCCACGGCGGCACCTGCCATCAAGCCTGCGGCGGTGGTCACAGCGGCACCTGCCCTGAGGCCTGCAGTCGCCGGCTCCGCGGTCGCCTGTTGTCCGCCGGCGCCGCGCCATGGGCTTTTCCGGAATCGCCCGCGGAGTAGCGGCCGCAGCGCCAGCCACGCGCCGACGCCGCCGACGAGCAGCAGAACCAAGGCGTCGATGAGTGCCTGACGCGGCCCTGAGCGCAACCAGATGTCGCCGAATCCGGTCTCTGCCAGCGCCTGGCCACCAGCGACGACGAGCCCGACGGCGGCCAGGCCCGTGGTCCGGGCCGCACCGGGAACGACCTCGCTTGTCAGCGCGGCCAGCACCCCGCTGTTGGCGGCGAACCATGCGCCGAGCAGCACGGGCACCCCGATGAGCAGCACGGCACGCGACCCCGACACGATCAACAGCAGGTAGCCAGCCGCCAGCGCCGCCTGGCCCACCAGGAGCACCCGACCGGCCCCGATCCGGTCGGCCCAGCGGCCGCAGGGAATGGCCAGCGCCAAGAACAACACCGACTCGCCCACGAACAACAGCGGGAACCACCGCTGGTCGAGCCCGACCTTGTTGCTCAGGGTGAGGAACAAGAACGAGTCGCTGATCGCGGGCACGCTCAGCAGGGCGGTCGCAAGGAGTAGCCGCCGGAACGGTCGGGACGACCACAAGGCCGTCACCGGGCTGAGCATGCCGACGCGGGTGCCCGGGGGCCAAGCGGGTCGGCGGTTCTGGACGAATAGCCACAAGATGGCGAGGCCAACTATGGCAATGAAGAACCCGGCCACGAACACCGTCTCGTAGGAGCCCGGAGCCAGGCTGAGCAACAGCACTGCCAAGAGCGGTCCGAGAAGGGCACCACCGGTGTCGAGCGAGCGGTGTAGCCCGAAGGCCTCGCCCACCCGCCCTGGGGGCGCCGACAGCGATATCAGGGCGTCTCGAGGTCCGGTCCGTATCCCCTTGCCGACCTTGTCCGCACCCAACCAGCCGAGCACCGGCAACCATCCGGTGGCGGTGATCAGACCCAAGCGGGAGGTAGCCGACGCTGCGTAGCCGAGCCCCGCGATCTCCCGGTAGCGGCGCCAACGATCCGCCAGGAGGGCGCCGACCAGCGCGGTTGCCGCCGTGACGACGCCGAGCAGCCCGTCGGCCGCCCCGAACTGGAGGGCGGAGAACCCCAGCCGGGCGGTGAGGAACAGGGGCACCACCGAGCCCACCATCTCGCTCGACACGTCGGTCATGAGGCTCGTCATGCCGAGCAGCGCCACGTTCGGCGCCACCAGGGCGCGCCGCCACGACCACCGTTGGTGTGCCGCGGAGGGGCGGTCGGCCTCATCCTTGATGGGTCGCCGGGGCGGCCGACGGGCGAGGTACATCAGGCCCCTACCGATCGAACCCCGTCGGAGGCCATTCCTTTGCCGACCCAGGAATTACCCACCGGGTTCGGGAGCCTACGGTTTGGCGGCCCCGCCGTTGAGGGCGGGGTAGCTGCCCTCAGACCTCGACCGTGCCGCCGCTGCGCCAGTAACTCCCGCCGCCGCCCTGCCGCTGCAGGAATCCTTCGTCGACGAGATAGCGGCGCAGGGCGGCGTAGTCGGGGTGCCACCGAAGAAGGATGTCTTTCACCCCGCGCTCCGAGTAGCGAACGCCGATTTCGAAATCCTGCGCGATCAGGTCGAGGATTTGCAGCCGTTTGGAATGTGACGAGGGGATCGCCGTCAGCCGCCCGTCTTTCACGAATGCCCGCAGGGACTGAGCGCCAGGCTCGGGATCCTCCTGCCGAGGACGGCGGGCGAGGCTCCGAACGGCCTCCTCGCGAAAGCGCAACCCGTGGCGGTCTTGCTCCACCAGGCCCCCCTGCAGCAGCCGGGCGACGGCTCGACTGACCCGGTCCTGGGGAATCCCGGTGGCTTCGGCGATGGCGGTCAGGTTGTCGGCCCCAAGCACGAGGGCGGCAACGACCCGCAGGCGATCGCCGCCGGCGAGCAGTGAGACAATTCCATCGGCGGTCGGCTCCTTCTCCATGGGCGTCATCATGCCGCCTTCCAGGCGGCGTAGCGGCCCGGTGTTGTGCCGAGAAGTGCCCGCTGGTCTGTGTCTCCGGAGGCGGTCAGCACAGAGCTTGGTTGGTGGCCCCGCCCTCGATGATGCCTGGGCCGTGGACCCAGACGGCCCAGTCGATTATGTCGTCGACAGCGACGACGCGAGGTTTTCCGATGCGGACCGACGGGTCTCCGACGGCGTCGTTGGCGTTGACGCCATGGACTCGATCGGCTGCCTTCCAGGAGGTGACGAACAACCACGGGTACTCGGCGCCGCCCGGGACCAAAAGGCGAAACTTGACCATGAGGCGCTGTTCAAGTGCGAGTTGGTGGCCGACGAACCGGTCCCGGATCGCGTCGAGTCCTGCCCGCGCGGTCGCAATCGCCCCGTCCATGGCGGCGTTGTCGGTCGCCTGTTTGACCTCGGCGTTGTCGTGGCCGAAGAGATCGGCGCAGACCCGGGCGAGGAACTCGCCGGTCGACGCCGGATAGTTTTCGAGTGCCAGCACGGAAAGGAAGCTGTCCTCCGACGGCTGCGAAGGGTCGAGCGCCAGTCGAACCCAGGCGGAACCCGTGGCGCCGGTTGGGGCTTCGCGTCCGTAGGCCTCGGCGATGTCCTCGCCACGGATTTCGACCGAGGTCGGTAGCTCGACGAACGCTGGTTGTTCTTCGGGCCGAGTAGCGCCGGCCCACCAGCGCACCAGAACCGCGGCAAGGCCGCACAAAACCTCCGTCCACGGTTGGGTCAGTTGCGGCGGGACGTTGGTGGTTTGCAGCTCAGGGAGGCCGAAGCGACCGAGGCCCTTAGTGGTCAACCAGGTTCCGTTGTCGCCGTCGGAGTGCGGTACCAACACCCAGTCCGCCAGGCGCATCCGGCCCCGCTCGTCAGGGAAGGTTTTGGCCAGCCGGTCGGCCGAGGTGAGCCGCGGGATGAAGATGTCCAGGACAGGTGCGCCGATTGACGATGCGATGCCGGTGGCCAGAACACGCGCCGCCCATTCGTGTGCGGGCGGCCAGCCCGGGCGGTAAACGACACGTACGGCGATGAGGTGGCGCGCCACGCTCAGCGTGCGAAGGTCGTCATCGGTTGTGCCGAACGCCCGAAGCAGGCCCATGGGGAGCTCGGGCGGGTCGGAGAGCACCCGGATGGTGCACAGCGGACCATCGAGAACCCGTTCGACCAAGCCCTTTAAGGGGTCCACAACCGACTCGGCGAGATAGGCTCTGGCTGCGGCCGTCAGATCCTGGGATAGCTCCGAGGTGGGCACCAGGTAGGTGGCGGAGAGCACCTTGGGCACGGGGAGGACGACGTCGTCTGCCACCGGGCGCCACCGTAACCACCCTGCGACGGCTGGAGTGGGAGGCGTCGGCGGGTGACTTGACCGCGTTTGGTGAACTTGACCGCGTTTGGTGAACTTGACCGCGCTTCCTTGAGCTGTACGACCATTTCACATCCCAAGTTCACCGAACGCGGCCAAGAATGCCTCGGCAGCCGGGGTCGGAAAGGAAGAGTGGCCAGCGGACGACTCGGCAACCGTTGGCGGGGCCCGTTTCCGCGGGCACGACAACTGCGGGCGGGGGTCGGAAGGGAGTCGTGACCACCCGGCGGCACGGCAACTGCGGGCCGGGCCCGGAAGGGAGCCGGCGCCCGGGCGACCCTGGCCGCGCCCCGTTGCCGGGTGATGCCTCGGGCCGGACGGGCAGGTCGTTCAGCGGTCGAGGAGGTGGTGGTCGAAGGCGAAGATGATCGCCGCCGCCCGGTCCCGGAGGTTGAGCTTGGAGAACACGTGGTTGATGTGGGTCTTCACCGTGCCCTCGCCGACGAACAGGTGGGCCGCGATCTCGGTGTTGGTCCAGCCCTGGGCGATCAGCCGCAGCACATCGAGTTCCCGGCTGGTGAGCCGGTCGAGTTCGACTGACGCGCCGGTGCCGGCGGGCGCCGCCCGGTAGACGTCGAGGACCCGACCGGTCACCGCGGGATCGAGCCAGGCGCCGCCTGATGCCACCACCTGTACCGCCCGGTGGAGGTCCTCGGCCGGGACCCCTTTCAGGACGAAGCCGGCCGCCCCAGCCCGCAGCATCCCGGCCAGTGCCTCGTCGTCGTCGAAGGTGGTGAGGGCCAGGACCGGAGTCGCCGGGAAGGCAGCGTGAAGAGCGGCGGTGGCGGTAACCCCATCGACCCGAGGCATGCGCACGTCCATGAGCACGACGTTCGGTTGTGAGCGCGCCACGGCGGCCGCCACCTCGCCGCCGTCGGCGCACTCGCCGACGATCTCGAAGCCGAACTGACTGCGCAGGATGCCCCGCAGGCCGGCCCGGACTAGCTCCTGGTCGTCGACCAGCAGGACCTTGATCACGGGACGGCCCCGTCCCCGGAGCCGTCGTCGAGGGGCAGGGAGGCGTGCACCAGCCAGCCGTGGCCGCCGGGTCCAGCGTCGCAGGTGCCGCCCACCGCCTTCGCCCGCTGGGTCATGCTGAGCAGGCCCATGCCGCTTCCGTGGCCCGGGCGACCGCCGCTGTCAACGCGGATGTCCAGCCGGCCGTCCCGCCCGGCCAGGGTGACGGCGACGGGGGCGTGGCGTGCGTGCTTGGCCGCGTTGGTCAGCGCTTCCTGCACGATGCGGTATGCCGTCGAGGCGGTCGTGGCAGGAGCGGCGAGGCATTTTCCATCCATGGACAAGGCGACGGCGGCACCCGTCGAGCGATGCTCGGCCACCAGTGCGGGGAGCTGGTCGAGGCCCGGTACGGGCGGGGCGATTCCCCCGCCCTCGGGGAGCAGGCCCACCGCGGCGCGGACTTCGGCCAAGCACTGGCGGCCCAGGCGCTCGGCCTCGGCCAGGGCCCGGGCGGCATCGGCGGGGTCGTGCTCCACCGCCAGGCGGGCGCTTGTCACGTGCAATAGGGAGACGGTCAGGCTGTGGGCGAGTACGTCGTGCAACTCCCCGGCGATGCGGCTGCGCTCCTCCGCCCGGGACTGCTCGGCCAGCTCCGCCTGGGCCGCCTTCAAGCGCTCGACCAGCACGAACTCGTGGCGGATGAGCAGGGTCGCGAGCACCGTCACCGTGACGCCGGCCATCCAGGGGGCCCAGCCAACGTCGGGCGCCGCCCACAGCCACTCGGCACCGAAGGTGGCCAGCGTCGCCACCCAGAAGGCCACGCCGGGCCTGACGCCGGCGGCCAGCACACACCATGCCGCGAGCACCGCGAGGGCGAACCAGGCGATGTCGCCGGCGTCGGCGTTGGCCATCATCACCACGCCGGCGCCGGCGAGGGCAGCAGCGGCCAAGAGGAACCGGGAAGGGAACAAGAACAGGGGCACCGCGGCGCCGACTGCCAGCACGCCGCCGACGGCGACGGTGACGGGGTCGTGGCCGACCCGCAGTACGACGCCGATGGCCACGAAGGCGGTCAGCGACGCCAGGCCCACCCGGCCCGCCAAGGTGGCGAGCGAGGGCGGGCCGGGGAAGGCGTTGTTCGGGGCCAGCACCCTGGCGATGGTAAGCCGAGGGGCCTCGGCGACGGTTTCAAGCGAAGCCCGGCGGGGGGCCCGGCGGGGGATCGGGGACGGTGCCGGCGTGGACATGGGTTCGTTCAGAGGGCGCTGCGACGTACGGCGAGCGCCGTCGCCGCCACCGCCAGGACGGCCACCACGGCGAGGGAGCCGGCGGCGGTGCCGATGCCGAGCCACGGGTCGCGCACGGCGTCGGTCACCCGGGTAAGCGGGAGCCAGCCGGCGATGCCGCGCAGGACCGACCCCATCACCTTGGGTGGCGGGCCCCCGGCGCCGAGCAGGAAGGAGGGGAAGAACAGGATCAAGCCCACCGCCTGGGCGGAGCGGGCGGTCGGCAGCACCGATCCCAGCAGCACGCCGATGGCGACGAAGGCCACCGCACCGAGGCCGAAGGCGGCTACCACCTGCGCCAGGTGGCGGGTCGCCGGGAGCCCGTAGACGGGCGCCGCGACCGTCAGCAGGATCGCCGAGCCGGCGGCCACCGCCACCAGGCCGGTGGTGAGTTCGGCGAGGGCAAAGGACCAGCGGGGGAAACCGGCGGCCGAGAAACGCCGCAGCACGCCCCGTTCCCGGTAGGACGCCAGGTGGACGGGGACCATGATGAGGCCGGTGGCGGCGATCACCACCGTCAGGTACGAGGCGACGTACCAGTGGGCGGGGTTCACGAAGTCGAAGCCCTCGGTGGGGGTGGTTCCGAACGAGCCGCCGATGATCAGCATGGTCAGGACGGGGAAGACGAACACGAAGGTGAGGGTGAGGGGTTCTCTCGTCATCAGTTTCAGCTCGCTGCGGACGAGGCGGCCGACGGTGGTGGTCATTGAATGGCTCCTTCTGGTTGGGGGGCGAGCAGGTTGACGAGGGCGTCGTCGAGGGTCGGAATGCGCACGGAGAGGTCAGGTGGGATCCAGGCGGCGCGGGCCAGTTCCGCGCCCACGTGGGCGATGGCGCTTCGGTGGCCGGTAATCGTGATCCGGCCTGGTTGGCGGGTGAGTTCGGCGACGCCGGGGAGGCGGGCCAGGCGGGCGGCCAGCTCGTCGTCCGCCGGAGGCCCAGGGACAGCGCCGGAGACGGTGGAGAAGCTGATCGCGGTCCAGGCGCCGTAGCGATCGACCAGCTCCGCGGGGCTGCCTTGGTCCAGGATCCGCCCGGCGCGCATGGCGACGACCCGGTCGCACAGCCGCTCCGCCTCGTCGAGTTCGTGGGTGACGAGCAGCACGGACGTGCCGTCGAGGCGCAGTTTGTCGATCGCGGCCCACACGCTGCGCCGGGCGGCGGGGTCGAGGCCCTGTGTCAGCTCGTCGAGGATGACGAGCGGGGGCCGGTTGACCAGGGCCAGCACCAGGAACAGCCGCTGGCGCTCGCCGCCGCTCAAGGAGGCGAACGCCGACCGGCGCCTCTCCGACAACCCGAACTGCTCGAGCAGCGCGTCGTCGTCGTGGCCCGCGAACAGCCGCACTGCCTCGGCCACCCGGAGGCGGTCGGGCAGGGCGGAACTCTGGAGCTGGCTGCCGACCAGGCCCCGGACCTGCGGTCCGTCAGCCACAGGGTCCAACCCGAGGACCCTGATGCTGCCCGAATCGGGGCGCCGCAGGCCCTGGATGCACTCGACCGTGGTGGTCTTGCCGGCGCCGTTGGCGCCGATCAGCCCCACGATCTCGCCTCGGCCGACCTCGAGGTCGACGCCGTCGACGACCGTGCGCCCGCCGTAGGACTTCACCAGCTGTTTGACCGTCACCACTTGGGATTCACTCATGAGCGAATCATCTGCTTCCGAGGCCCCGGCGGCTTCAGGCCCTAGGTAGAACTCGGCCTCTAACCACGGGTGGAACCAATTGAACGGCTGGCCGCGGCGGCGCCGTATGGCGCTCCCGCCGAACGGGTCACGAGGGAGTGCCATACGGTCCGGCCGTCCCCCCCGGTGGGGCGGGCCCGCCTACGGCCCCCGAGGGCCCGCTTCGCCAGGGCCGCCGCCGCCTGGCGACCCCGGGCCTTGG
>JBOGGN010000343.1:0-53711 GCA_050744165.1 Acidimicrobiales bacterium
CTGACCAGCTGGCAGTCCTCGCCCACCTCGCCCCTCGGTGGGTGGCTGGACATGGGCGTTCCGGCGGTCGTGGTCGGCACGCCGGCGGTGGCGGCGGAGCCCAACGGGGGCCTGCAGGTGTTCCTGCTGACGACCGGCGACCAGCTGCTCACCGACTGGGAGAGTGGACCCGGGTCACCCTTCGGCGGCTGGCTGGACCTCGTCGAGCCGGCGCTTCCGTGGTTGGTACCGATGGGCGTGACCGGCAGCGTGCTCACCGGCCCGGCAGTTGGGGTCAACTCGGCCGGCGCCATGACCGTGGTGGACGACGACGGTAGCGGGACGATCCTTGCCAGCGTCCAGCCGGCGCCTGGCCAGCCGTTCGGGTCGTGGACCAGTCTCAATTTCCCGAACCCGCCCGTCGGCGTGCCCGCGATGGTCACCGAGCACAACGGCGGGCTGCAGGTTTTCGCCCGCGACAAGGTCGGCGACGTGCTGACGTCGTGGCAGGCGGGCCCGTCGATGCCCTTCGGCGGCTGGCTGGACCTGGGCCCGAACCAGCTGGCGCTGGGTGATCCGGCCGTCGGGGTGACCTCGACGGGTGCCATGTCGGTCTTCGTGCGGACCTTCGGCGGCGGCTTGCTGACGACGTGGCAGCCCGGGCCGAACCAGCCCTTCGGTGGCTGGCTCAGCCTGCGCTTCCCGGCGGTGGCTGTGGGCGTCCCGGCGGTGGCCACCGAGACCAACGGCGGCCTCCAGGTGTTTGCCAGCACTGCGGACAACAGGTTGTTGACGTCGTGGCAGTCTGGCCCCACCGCCCCCTTCGGCGGGTTCCTCGATCTGGGCGGCGACGGGACGATCGGATCCGATCCGGCGGTCGCCACGTTGTCCGGCGGGAGGCTGGCGGTCTTCGTCCGCACTCCCCAGGGGGATACCCTGGTGACGACCCAGCCCGGCGCCAACCAGCCTTTCAGCGCCTTTGTAGACCTGAACATGCCGCATTGACGGGGCGCGTGGCGCCCGCCTCAACCCACCGCCTGACCCTCCTGGGTGCTGCCGTTGTGCTCGCCGGCTCCCTGGTCGCTTCGGTGCTGGCTTCGCCGGTCGGGGCTCTCCCGCTCGCGGACGCGACACAAACGGTGACCTATCGGGGGACAACGGTGCAGGTGCCGGCCAGCTGGGCTGTCGTCGACCTAAGCCGCGACCCCAGCCACTGCGTGTTGTTCAATGCCTCGGCGCTGTACCTGGGCGCCCAATCGACCAACGCCAGCTGCCCCGCCTCGGCCCTCGGGGTCACCGCGGCGGCCCAACTGCAGCCGCCCTCGAAGACGGCCCCGGCCGCCGGTACCGGCGTCGATGACGCCACCGGGCACCGCATCGACGCCACCTCGTCCGGCGGCCAGGTTGAAGCGACCCTGTCATACGAGGTCGCCTCGAGCGAGGTCTCGTCGCTTCTGGCCCAGCTCGGCGTGACGAAGGTGGTCAAGGCCACTCCGCCCTCGGGTGCCCGAGCCCGAGCTGCGAATGCCGTCCCGGTGGCCCCGGCAGCCCCGGCAGCGCCGGCGAGTGCCGCCCCAGTGGCCCCGGCCGCCCCGACAGGGCCTGCCCGCGCGGCCGGCGCCGCCAGCGCACAGGCCCCGCTCGCAGGCGCGGTGCGGTCTGCCGCCGCTGCCCAGGTAACGCCCACGCTGGGCTTCGACACCTGCGCGGCCCCGTCGGTGGCCACCATGGCCACCTGGTACGCCAGCTCGCCCTACCGCACCGCGGGCATCTATCTCGGTGGCGTCAACGCGGCCTGCGGATGGGGCAACCTGTCGGCGGCATGGATTACCGCGGTGGCCGAACAAGGGTGGTCGTTCATCCCCACCTACGTCGGCCTCCAGGCGCCGTGCGTCGACCAGACGGGGCTCCAGGCCATCAACCCGGCCATGGCCGCCGCCCAGGGTCAGTCCGCGGCCGACGACGCCGTTGCCCAGGCCCTCAACCTGGGGCTGCGGGCGGGTACCCCCATCTATTTCGACTCCGAGGCGTACAACAACACGATCGCCAGCTGCACCCAGACGGTCCTGGCGTTCCTTTCGGCGTGGACGGCGGAGCTCCATGCCGACAACTACGTCGCCGGCGTCTACGGGAGCAGCTCTTCGACGATTGCCGATCTGGTCTCAGCAGTGGGGAACGCCGGTGTTGTGTTGCCCGACGACATCTGGCTGGCCGCGTGGAATGGGAACACCGCCGTGTTCGGCGATCCCAACATTCCCGACGGGCTGTGGTCGCAGAGCCAACGGTTGCACCAGTACCAAGGCGGGCACTCCGAGACCTGGGGCGGGGTGTCGATCAACGTCGACAACGACTCCATCGCAGGCGCCACCGCCATCGCCGGCAACGGCCCCCCACAGTCACTCCAGGTCTTCGCCACCACCTCTTCGGGCCAGGTGCTGACTGCCTGGCAGTACGCTCCCGGCAGGCCCTTCGATCCCTGGCAGAGCCTGCTGGTCCCCGCGGCGGTCATCGGGTCGCCGACCGTGGGTGCCAACCGGAGTGGGGCCTTGCTGCTGTTCGCCCGGACCGCCCGCAACCAGCTCCTGCTGAGTTGGCAGGCCGGCCCCAGCCGGGCCTTCGGCGGTTGGGTCGATATGGGCCAGGACGGCCAGATCGGATCAGACGCCTCGAGCGCGCTGGACGGCCGGGGGGTCGCCCAGGTGGCGGTCGCCACGACCGGTGGCCGGATCTTGACGTCGTGGCAGTCCCAGCCCAACGGAGCCTTCGGCGGTTGGTTGGATCTCGGCCTGCCGGCCCGGGCGGCCGGCAACCCGGTGCTGGCGGTCCAAGCCAACGGAGGCCTGCAGATTTTCGTGCGCACCACCGACGGGCGGATGCTGACCTCGTGGCAAGCGGCTCCCGGCCAACCCCTCGGCGGCTGGCTGGACCTGGGTCTGGACGGGCAGATCCTCCTCGGTCCCACGGTCGGGAGTAGCCCAAACGGCGCCATGTCGCTGTTCGCCGTGATCAGCGGGGGCCGCATGGTGACGGCATGGCAGTCGGCGCCCAACCAACCCTTCGGGGGCTGGTTGGACCTCGGGATCCCCGCCCCCGCGGGGCGGACGCCGGCTGTGGCCGCGGCCGCCAACGGGGGCCTGCAGCTCCTGGTCCCCACGACCGACAACCGGCTGCTGACCACCTGGCAGGCGGCTCCCGGCCAGCCCTTCGGTGGCTGGCTGGACCTCGGTCTTGACCACCAGATCACCTCTACGCCTTCTGCCGCCCTGAACGCCGGTGGCGGGATGCAGCTGTTCGTGCAGGCTAACGGGTCCCGGGTGGTGACGACCTGGCAGCCGGCCGCCAGCCAGCCCTTCGGCGGTTGGCTGGACCTCGGCCTCCCCGGATCGGTCGTCGGGACCCCACGGGTGGCCGTCAACCTGGCGGGTGGCTCGGGGTGATTACCGGTACCCCGGTCAGCGGCTACGGGATCGCCCTCAGCCCGCCCCCCGGATGGGAGGCCGTCATCTTCCAGCGGTCGCCGGCTCCGGGCGAGACGACTCATCCGGTGATCCATGCCGGCAACTTCGCCCTTCCCGCGGTGCGGGGCGACTACGGCAGCGGGGCAGTCGATGTGATGCTCCCCGGTGACATCTTTTTCTGCCTCCTCGAGTTCCACCGGTCGAGCGCCGGCCAGGCGCTGTTCGCCAGCAACGGGCGCCCAAGCCAGCTGACGGCAGCCGACCTGAGTCCCCGGGCGCTGCAACGGGCGCTGCCGGGCCAGGCCGGCGTCCAGCGATTCTTCGCCGACCACGGGCGGGCGTTCTGCCTGTACCTGGTTGTCTCCGGCCCGCCAGGTCGTTCCGGACTGTTTTCGGGGCCGAACCAGCTGCTCCAGACGCTCCAGGTCGCTCCGACAGGAGGCTGAGTTCCCATGCGACGAAGACTCATCGATTCGGTAGCCGGCATCTTGGACCTGGGACCGAGCCGTCGGAGCTTCCTCAAAGGGGCCGCCATGACGGCCACGGCGCTGGCCGTCGCTCCCGCCGACTTCATTCTGCGGCCGGTGAGCGCGTACGCAACAATATGCAGTTGTGGCTCGTCGGATTGTGGTTGCGGAACCCAGTGCTGCGACGGCTACACCGAGTTCTGCTGCACCCTGCACGGGGCCAACGCCTGCCCGGTGGGCAGTTTTGCCGGCGGCTGGTGGAAAGCCGACGGGTCCATCTATTGCAGCGGTCCCCGCTATTACATCGATTGTTTGGCGGAATGCACGACCTGCAGCAACGGTTGCGGCCCGAGTGCCTTTTGCAGCCCGCAATGCGATAACACCACCTGTGGGTGCGCCCTCGGCAGTTGCGACAATTACCAGGCGGGTTGCATCCAGTTCCGCTACGGGCAGTGCCACCAGGAAATCGCCTGCAGCGGGCGAATCGCCTGCCGGGTGGTGTCCTGCACCCCGCCGTGGCTGCTCGACTCCTCCTGCACCACCAGCAGCGCCACCGACGACGGCACAGCCAACCAGAACGCGCCTTGCCTCCAGCAGGCCGATGCGGCCGCCTTCGCACCGGCGGTTGTGTTCAGGGGCACGAGCATGCAGCTGTTCGCAGCCACTTCCTCCGGGCGGCTCATGACCACCGCCTACCCGATCTCAGCCCAGATCCCGGTCGATTGGCAGGACCTGAACCTGCCAGCGACGCCCGCCGGCACCCCGGCGGTCGGCTTTGCCCCCGACGGCTCCATGTCGGTCTTCGTGCGTACCACTGACGGTCGGCTTCTCACCTCGTGGCAGGCGACGCCGGCCAAGGGGTTCGGCGGTTGGCTGGACTTAGGTCTCGACGGCGAGATGGTCAGCGATCCGGCCATCGGCATCAAGGCCGACGGGACCATGGAACTCTTTGTCGTCGCCTCTCCAGGGCGCCTGCTCACCTCATGGCAGCCCGCGCCCTACGCGGGGTTCGGCGGGTGGCTCGACCTCGGCCTCCCCGACGAGGCCGACGGACCCCCGACGGTGGTCACCCAGCCCAACGGCGGCCTGCAGGTGTTCGTCCACACCATTGACAGCCGCCTCCTCACGTCATGGCAGGCCGGGCCCACCTCGCCGTTGGGCGGTTGGCTGGATCTCGGTCTGGTCGGCGAGATCGGCGCCCCACCGGCGGTCGGAAAAAAGTCCGACGGCAGCATGGAGTTGTTCGTCACCGGAGCCGACGGCCGGATACTGACGTCATGGCAGAGTGGCGTCGGAGCACCCTTCGGGGGATGGCTGACCATGGCGTTTCCCGCTTCTGCGAAGGGCGTCGCCGCCGTCGGCACCGAGGCCAGCGGTGGCCTCGAGGTGTTCGTCCACACCACCGACGACCGACTGCTCACGTCCTGGCAGACCGGTCCGACGGTGCCCTTCGGTGGGTGGCTCGACCTCGGATTGGGTGGCCAGGTCGCCTCCGATCCGGCGGTGGTCGTGAATGGAGCCCACGCGATGGTCGTCTTCGTCCGGGGACAGAATTCCAGCGTCTGGTCAACGGTGCAATCCGGGCCGAACGCTCCGTTCGGAGCCTGGACCGATTTGCAGCTCCCGGCGTAGCTGACTCGATGCCGGCCGAACCTACGATTGTCGGCGTGATTTCTCGATGACCGCGCTCGCCGTTATCGAGTTGGTAGCCATTGTCATCCTTATGGTCCTCGTCGCGGGACTGCTGCGCAGCCACGCCGATATCTTGCGGGCGTTGCACGGTCTCGGGATCGATCTGAATGACCGCGCCGACGATGGGTCCCAACCGGGGCACCCGGGGGCGGGGCTGGGGCGGACCGTCGGTGTTCGGTCACCCGGTCGGCGGCCGCCGGGTCCGACGCCGGGGCTTCCCGGCGCCGGAGCCATAGCAGCGTCCGACGGCCGGGTGGCGGCTGACCTGGCGGGGCGGTCCCCTTCGGGAGACGCCCTGCGGATTCCGGTCACGTCGGTCCGCCATGACACGTTGCTGGCGTTCCTGACCACTGGCTGCACCACCTGTCTGGCGTTCTGGCAGGCCGTGGGCCAGCGCCGGCTGGCCGTTCCCGGCGATGCCCGGGTCGTGGTGGTGGTTCATGACGCCGGGGAGGAGAGCATCAGCCGGGTCGAGTCACTGTCGCCCGCCGGAATCCGAGTGGTCATGTCGAGCGCCGCCTGGGACGACTATGGCGTCGCCTACGCGCCGTATTTCGTCTATGTCTCGGGTCCCGAAGGCCGGGTGGTGGGCGAGGGGGTGGCGGGAACCTGGCAGGAGCTGGCGTCGCTCATGGACCAGGCGCTCGCCGACGCCGGTGCCGGGCCCGCGGCGGCATCGGTCGGTGCGGGCGGATCGCGGGCTGAACGGGGCGGGGGTCGAATCGACTCGGACCTTCGGGCCGCCGGCATCGTGCCCGGTGACCCTCGGTTGTATCCGGCTCGCCTGGACCAGGCCCCGCTCTCCGGTCAGGCCGCGTCCTCGGGTCAGGCGCCCTCCCCGGACGTCCACACCCCGCCCCCGGACGTCCAGACCCCCTCCCCGGACGTCCGGGCCCCGTCGCCGAGATCAAATGCCCCGTCGAACGGTTCCCCCGATCGATGACACCGACGGCCCTGGTCACCGGCGTGGGCGTGGCGGTGGCAGTCATCGCCGGGCTGCGCTCGACGTGGTCCCCGTGAGGCGAGTCGATGCTGGCGAGCATCCATCCGCTCGGGGAGCGGGCCAAGGGCAACCGATGGTGGGTCACGGCGGTCGCTTACCTCGCGTCCTCGCTGCTTGCCGGTGCCCTGATCGGCTCCGTCGCCGGAGTGGTGGGATTCGGCGTGGCAGCCGTTGCTCGGCCGGCGCCGGTGGTGTTGGCCTGGGCGGTCGCCGCCTGTTGCCTGGCCGCGGCGCTGATCGAGATCCGAGCCGTGCCGGTATCCCTCCCGAGCGTGCGCCGGCAGGTCAACGAAGACTGGCTGAACCGCTACCGCGGATGGGTCTACGGAGCCGGATTCGGGTTCCAGCTGGGTCTCGGGGTGGTCACCATCGTCACCACGCCGGCGGTGTACCTCATGGCCCTCATGGGGTCGCTGGCCGGGCTGGAGGCGGGCTGGGCTACAGGTGCCGATCCGGTCGCCGCGACGCTGGCCGGATCCGCAGTCGGCGCCGCCTTCGGTCTGGTGCGGGCGATGCCCATCTTCGGCGGCGTCAGGGTGCGTGCCCCCGGTCAGCTCCGCGCCGTCCACCGTCGCCTCGAGGAGGCCCGGCGCCGCTCGAGCTGGCTCACCGCTGGCGGTCTGGCGGCTGCAGCGACCGCGGCCGCCCTCTACGGGGTGCGGTGGGCCTGAGCCTGCGGCCGCCCTCTACGGGGTGCGGTGGGCCTAGGGCCCTCGGCCGCCCTCTACGGGGTCCGGTGGGCCTAGGGCCCGCGGCCGCGGTGGGCTTGAGCCCTCGGCCAGTGCGCAGGTGGTGAGCCCCCGCACGACCTCCGAGGTAGCCGCGCCGTGCCTTGCCAGCCAGGAGCCGAGGCCATGACCGCTGTCATCGAAGGTCCGTACCTGGCCGTGTGCGGGCTCCTGGCGGCTGCCGGTGCCGCCAAGCTGGCGCGGCCGGACACCACCGCCAAAGCGTTGGTGGCGGCCGGGTTCCGGGTCCGGGCGTGGCAGGTGCGGGCCGCTGCGCTGGCCGAGCTCGTCATTGGACTGGGTGCCGCGGCGACCGGATCGGCGGTCTTGGCCTTGGCGGTGGCTGTCTCGTACGCCGCCTTCGGAGTCTTCGTCGTGGCCGCCTTGGCCCGGGGCTGGCCGCTGTCGACGTGTGGGTGCTTCGGCACCGTCGACACGCCTCCGACCGCCGGCCACGTCGTTGTCGACGTGGGCGCGGCCGCAGTGGCCGGGGGCGTGGCGGTCGCCGCCGGGACGCCGCTGGCGGCAGCCCTGCGCGGCCAGACCCTCGGAGGGGTTCCATTCCTGGTGGCCGTTGCCTCGGTGGGTATCCTGTTGTTCGAGGCCCTCACCGCGGGGGCGCGACTCGGCGCCATCCGCGCCCGGGCCCGCGCCTCAGCCCGACAACCGGCCACCGCGGCCGGCCGTGATGCATCCCGATGAACTACGAGCGCATCTATCGCTACCGGTTCCGACACATCATGCAGAGCCGTCGCGAAGACATCTGGGTCGCCTTAGCCCCGAGTCTGCACGATTGGTTGAATCAACCGGATCGGGTGCTCGACCCCGCCGCCGGCCGTTGCGAGTTCATCAACGCCTCGCCGGCAAAGGAACGCTGGGCGGTCGACGCCGTCGCCCACGAGGATGGGACGCTCGCCCAGGGCGTGCGCATGATCGTCTCCGATGTCATGTCCGCCGACCTCCCACGCGACTATTTCGACGGCGTCTTCGTATCGAATTTCTTGGAGCACCTGTCCGACCAGGAGGCGGTGGCGGCATTCCTGCAACGGATGTTCGAGTGCACCCGGCCGGGGGGACGGATCGCGGTCATGGGCCCGAACTTCCGATATTGCTCCCGCCAGTATTTCGACTTTGCCGACCACACTGTCATCCTGACCGAGCGCAGCCTCAACGAGCACCTCTACGGCGCCGGATTCGGGATCTTGAAGGTGCACCCGAAATTCCTGCCATTCAGCTCGACCGGGCGCATCCAGACCCATCCGGCGCTGGTGCGCGCCTACCTGCGGTTCCCCCTGGCATGGCGCCTTTTTGGCAAGCAATTCCTGGTCATCGGGGAGCGGCCGCTCACAGCCGCCTGATCTCGACCGCCAATCGGCGCCACGGATCGGTGGTCGAATGGCGGTGATCCGGCGGGAGCAGACACCGGTGGCATCACGAGCTAATGGGCCGTCGACACCGGCGGGAGCACGACGACCCATGCAGCCGGATCCAGCTGGACGCGGCACTGCCGGTGGGAGGCGATGCAGCGGGCGCTGGCGGTCCAGCCGATGGCAGGCATCGGTCGTAACCGGGCGTCGCCGACCACCCCGAACGCAAGGATGGCCACGGGAACCAAGACCACAAAGCCGACGGGTCGGGGCAACCGGGCCAGGGCAACGGGGACCGCACTGGCCAGGGCCAGGCACAAGATGACAACCGGGCCAACGAAGTAGCGACCACCGGTTTGCGGGTCGCCGAGCTGGCTGAAGGGAATGGCGAGGCCGAAGGTGGCCGCGGCGAGCGACATGGCCATGGCCACGGCGAGCGCCAGCGCCGCCGGGCGGGGGAGGAACCACGTCAGCAGCGCCACTCCAGCGAGCATGACGGCGGAGAGCAGCAGGGCCGCCAGGTGACGGTGGGGGTGCGAGCCCGGCCACCACGCAGCCAGCCGATATTGCCCGAGCGCCGCCGTCCCCCCGACGCGCTCCACCATTGTCCGGATGTAGGCCCAGCCGGACACCGAGGCGTAGGAAGGCTGGACCCGAGGATGCAACCGCGTCTCGAGCAACTGGTAGGCGCCGCCGAGGCCAACCACGATCACCAAGGCGACGCCCTGGCGGCTACGGGTTCGCCACCACCGCAACAGGTACAGCGGCGCCACGATGATGCTGACGGCGGTGGTGAGCGCCAACAGGACGGCGACGACGACCTCCGCCACTGCCCCGCGCTTGGAGCGTGGGTCGGTGGCGAAGCTGAGCAACAACAGGCACAGCCCGGCGTACCAGATCGAGTTGGTCAGATTCCCGTAGATCTCCCACGTGCCCGGCAGCAGGATGAGCACCAGAAACAGCGCCGCCCGCACCCAAAACGAGGGAATCAGCCACGCGAACCGTCGCGAGAGGACGATGGCCAGGCAGGCGACGTCGAACACCAAGGCGAAGAGGGCGTAGGAGAGCGGAAGCCGTGCCACCGGGAGCGCAGTGGTCGCAAACGCCCACAGCCGCGGGATGAGATACACCGTGCCGTTGTAGGGCGCTAAGAAGGTCTGGTACCCGTGGCGGAGAAAGGCATCGTTCATATAGACGGCTCCGTCCTCGGCCCACAGCTTGGGGCTGCCAAGCACGTCGGGGCGCCGGAGGACAAGCAGGACCAAGCCGACCAACGCCAGCCCCAAGCAGACAAGCGGCGACGGTTGATCGCGGGCGCGGCTGGCGCCCGCTGCCCCCGGGTCCGTTGCCTGCTTCTTCAGCGCCGGCGGTGCACCCAATTCCGGACCGTGGTGAAGAGTCTGCGCTTGGCCAACAGGAGGCGCTGCTCGTCCCTGCTGACCTCCATCGAGATCGCTCCCGAGTTGTTGGGCCGAGCCGCCGCCGCGCCGGGCGCCGACACCGTTGTGGACTGGGCCGCCGCCGGGCCGGCCCGAGCCGCCGCCGTGGTGGGCGCCGCCACCACGGTGGGTGCCGGTGCCGTCGCCAAGGCGGCCGCCGCCTGGGCCAGCGAATCCATCTGGCGCCCGTGCACGTCGTCGCCGTCGACTTTGCGAAGGCTTACGAAGAACTCCAGGCTGTTGCGGGCGGTCGGAAAAAATGCTGCCACCTCGAAGCTGGTCAGCCGTAGCCGGACCAAGGCCTCGTACAGGTCCAAGAATGAGGCTGGCGTGAGAACCGAGCAGTGGATATCGACCAACGAGGGAGAGGTGAGTTGCTGCTGGCAGATCGCGAAGGCGTGGACCATGGCGTCGCTGACATCGTCGCGGACGACCCCGTTGTAGTTGGCGGTGCCGGCCCACAGGCCCGGCGTGTCCACCATGCCATCAATCGTGGTCGTGCGAGAAAAGAAATCGAAGATCTGTCGAAAAGAGGGACGATGGAGCCCCCGCAAGAAACAATCGACCAGGTCGGCGGCATCGGTCGGGGCTCGGTTGACGTCGAAGGTAAATCTTTTGTCGGGGATCACCAATGACAGGACACCGCCCACGTGGAGCACGCCCTCCAACTCCTGCAACCACCCGATGACATCGGGAATGTGCTCGACGACGTGCGCCGCGATCACATAGTCGAATGGTGCGTGGCCGGCGACGGCATCAGTCAGGGTCTGTGACGGCTTCTGGACCAAGTCCACGTCAACCAGATCATTTATGGTGGGCGCCAGCTGCGTATTGGTCGCGTATTTGGCCCGGAGCTCGTCGGTGGAGGCGTGATCGAGGTACATCACCGGGCCATCGGTTTTTCGGACCCGGGGATTCGTCAAGGGCCCAATCTCTAAGCCTCGCCAGGCGGCGATGTCGATGACCGCACACAAGGGATCCTTGGTGCCCGCCGAGGCGACGACCGCCATCGCATCCGGTGACGGGCTGATCATCATCACGGCCTAGCTTAGACCGGGCGTCCCCGACGGCCCCGGCCAGCGAGGACCGGACCCGGCCGCTCCGCCACGACGGCCCGAGGACCAGGCCGGGGTGGGAAAATTGCGCCGCCCCTCTCTACCGGCGCCCCCGAGAGCGCTCACGTCGGACTCGGGCGGCGGTGTTCGCTCACCGCATACGTGCGGTCGCCTGGCCAAGGTGCGTGTTCCCAGGTCGACCACCGGGCGGTCAGGTCGAGGCCGGCTTGGCGGCAATGCTCGTCATAGCGACCGAGGTCATAGCCACGCCCAGTTGGAACCCCGCCACCAGGGTTCCCGCTTGGCCCACGTGGCGAGCGCAGGCCGCCACGACCGCCGCCTCGGTCCCCGCAGGCGTGAACAGCAGCACGTTGCCGGCCATGACGACGACATCAAAGGTCCGGCCCAGGCTGAGATCCACCAGGTCGGCCTCGACCCAGGTGATGTCGGGAGCGAGCCTCCGAGCCGTGACCAGCATCGACGGGTCGCGATCGACGCCGACCACCTCGACGCCGCGCCGATGAAGCTCGATCGCCACCCGACCGGTGCCACAGCCGGCGTCGAGCACCGTCGCCGGCCGGAGCCCGACGACGAAGCCCGCCTCGCCGTGGACGTCGTTGCCGTCTGTGGCCAGGTCGTCGAACCGGCGCTGGTAGCTGTCCCCGTCCCAGCTCATCCCGCCAGCCGCTCCGGTCTACAGCCGCCCGTCGCGAATGGCGTCCTCGATCCAGGGAATGACTTCGTCCAGCATGTCCTCAAGGCTGGTCTTGGACTCGAAGCCGAGCACCCGGGCCGCTTTTTCGGTGTTCGGCACCCGTCGCTGCACATCGTGTTCGAACGGTGGGTCCGAGACCCAGCGGAAGGGGACCTCAGGCCCTCGCACCTTGTGCCAGATCACCTCCGCCAACTCCAGGACGGTCGTCGAGGTGGACGTGGAAAGGTTGAAATCCTCGTTCAAGGCGCCCGGGTGGTCCAAGGTGGTCACGATGCCGCGGGCCAAATCGCCACCGTAGGTGTAGTGACGGACCTGGGTCCCGTCGCCCAGCACATGGAGCGGGTCCTGGCCCTTGACCACCTTCTGTACCAGATCGGGGACCACGTGGCTCATGGCGAGCTTCACATTTCCCGACAGGATCTCGTGTTCGCCCCGCGCCCGACCCTCGCCGACGCCGACGCAGTTGAACGGCCGGACGATGGTGTACGGCAACTCGTGCTGCGCCCAGGCCGCCTTGGCGAAGTACTCGACCGCCAGCTTCTGGAATCCGTAGGAGCTGAGCGGCGGGGGAACGCGCCGCTCGTCGCCCTCGGCGGACGGCCAACGATCGGTGGATTCGTACACCATCGAGGAGCTGAGGTAGGTCATCTTCTTCAGATGGCCGGACCGGTGGGCCTCGATGGCGGCGTCGCAGGAGGCGGCGATGATGCGCTCATTGGTGGCCAACAGGTCGTAGGCATAGGTGTGGAAATAGGAGATCCCGCCGATCATGGCGGCCCCGGCGATGAAGTGGTCGGCGTCGACCAGCAGCTCGCTCAGCACGTCGACTCGCCGGGCGTCACCCTCGACCAGCCTGAACCGGGGGTGGTCGTCGAAGGAGTGGGCCACGCGGCCGTACTTGGAGAAGTCGTCCAAGCCGATCACGTGGTATCCCCGCTCGAGCAACTCGGCGACCACATAGCCACCGATAAAGCCGGCGGCGCCTGTGATCAGGACGGTGCTCACCCGGCGGCCGGGCTGGTGGGACTCGTCATCAGCGACCCCGAGTCTTCCCGGCCCACACGCCGACGGTCAAACGGGCCCGGCGCGCACCACCGGGCGTCACCGGCAATACCTCAGCGGTGTAGGCGGCAGCCGAACGGTGACGGTGTCACCGGCAGCGGTCACCGACAGGTACTCGGGGCGGTTGGCGGGGAGGTGGAAGGTCTCCACCGGTCCGGCGACACCGCCCGCGACGAGCTGGACCCCGATGGCCGCGGGGGTGGCGCTGGTGAGCTGCACGGCCGCCCCGCCGGCCGGTACCGTCACCGAGAAGACTGCTCGGTCCTGCGCCGGGACCAACCTCAGGCAGTCACCCTCGTCGGTGACCTGCGCCCCAGTCACGGTCGGCATCGGTCCGCTGGGCCCCGCCGCCGCGGGGAGGAGCCCCACTTGCAGGGCGGCAGCGGCGGCGATGCGATCGGCCGGCCCGAGAACGGGCGAGGGCAGCTTGCCCTGGCGAGCCATCGTTGCCAGCGCGGCTGCGGTGAGGTTGGGATCGTGCACGGGCTCGGGGTACGACCGGACCAACGGCGCACCGCCAGCCACCAGCGCCGCGGCGGCGACGATCTGACGCTCCAGCGGCTGGTCGAGGGCGATGCGGGCATCGGAGTCGGCCCGCAGGGTGTCCACGTTGGTCACCGCCACCAGTGACAAGACCAGCAGCAACGGCACCAGGGCACTGCGCTGGTGACCGATCAGATCCGTCAGCGCCAGCCCGATGACGGGCAGCAACAAGGCCACGGCGAGATAGGCGTAGCGCGGGGCGAGAGCTCCGTTCAGGCTGCCGCCGGCGCGGCCGAGGCCGATGACGACGAACAGGATGAGAGTCCCGAGCGCCATCGCGAATGCGGGCGCCGCCCGTTCGCGAGCCAGCGGCGACCGGGCGATCACCCAGCCAATCAACGCCACCAGCAGGACTGTCCCCGACCCGGGAATCCCCGAGGTGCGCTCGAACGCGCTGACCAAAGCGGTCCATGCGAACTTGGGGATGGCGAGCACGGTGCTCAAGCTCTGGTGATCCCCGTGGAGGCCGCTGCGGCCGGCGAGGGCGAACCAGACGGCGAACACCGCCGCGGGCACGCTGACGATGCGCAGCGCTTGGCGCCACCGCCGGGGGTCGCCAAGCATCACCGCGAACCCAGCCACGGCCACCATGGCGACCCCGATGAGCGAACACATCAAGGCCGCCACCAAGGCGAGCCACGCGAGAACGTCCCACTTCGACATCCCTTCGCGGCCGCGATAGCTGAAGCCCAGGGCTATCAGGCCGAAAAAGACGGATCCCACGAAGCAGATTTGGAAGGCCCACACGAGGTTCTCCGAACCGGCGCCGAGGACCGCGAAAATGCCCGCCAGGGCCGTCGCCACCCAAGGGGCGACGCCGCAGCGCAACATCACCCGCCACAAGAGCGTCGTCACCAGCAGGTGGATCAGGATGAGGACGCCGACATAGGGCCAGTAGGTGCGGACGCCGAAGACGGTGAACAACGCCCGGTAGAGCAGGATCGGCAGGGTCGTCCAGTGTTCGTTGTGCGGAGTCCACAGGCCCAACATGGCGTGCGAAAGGCCGCGATCGACGAGAAACTCCCAGTCGTCGCCGAAAAACCATTGGTTGCGGTCCACCGCGGCCAGGGCGATCAGGCCGCCCATCAAGGTCGCAACGTGCGCCGCCACGACCCATCGGTCGACGTCGGGGCGCCAGCGCGTTTGGAGAACACCCCGGCCGTTTCCCTCGCCGGCGCTGCCTCCGCGATGGAAACGGGGGTCCACGGAGGCGCCGAGTCGGCGCCGTCCTCCGGTCCTGCGAGCTCTTTGCCGGACCGGCAACGCCATGGTGTCGCCGTCGCCCAGCTCGTCCGGCGGGGGCATCCAAACAAACCCTAGTGGCTGCTCTCGAGCCCTCCGGCCACACTGCCCGCCAGGGTGCCCGGGACGGGGCGCCGACTCAGCTCATTTGAGTTCGCGAGTCTTCTGTCGCAGTTGTTCGAGCGTCAAGCGAGGCCCGAAAGCAAAGGCGTACCATCGAAGGTAACGGGGAAGCCACTGCACGATCTTGAAGTTCGAGAACCCGGTGGTCCGGTCGAGCCAGATGGTCGGCACCTCGGCGATGGGCAACCGCAGCCGCCGCGCCTTGGCCACCAACTCCAAGCCCACCTCGAAGCCGGCGTCAGACTCGATGCCGACGTCCTCGACGAACTTGCGGGAGTAGGCCTTGAACGAGTTGGTGGCATCGCGGGTGCCGATTCTGGCCACGTAGTGGAGCGACAGCCCGGCCATGCGCGACAAGAATTCCTTGACCACCGGGCCACCCACCTGCTGACCGCTCAGGGCGTAGCGGGAGGCAGCCGCGATGACGACACCCCGCTCGACCAGCCGGCAGAGCTGGTCGATCTGCTGCGGATCGTCGCAACCGTCGGCCATGGTGACAACCACGACGTCGGCCAGCGCGTGGTCGAAGCCGTACCGGATGGCCTTGGCCGGCCCTCGCCCGTAGTCGTTGACGAGACCCCGCAGCCGGGGCTCATTTTCGGCATATTTTTCGACGTAGGGAGCCGTCGAGTCGTCGGCCGAGTCGTAGATCACCATGATCTCGCACGGCAGGGCTACCGCCTCGAAAATGCGGTCGAGGCAGGTGACAATTCCCTCGGCCTCGTTGTAGGCGGTGACGATGACCGAAACGCGAGGTTTCACACTTGCACGCCGCGGCCGAACAGGTTCCACACGTCAACCACCGGCTGGTGGGCATCGAGGTCGCGATAGCAACGGTGCGGGGCGCCGATCACCAGGAGGTCGCAGCGGTCGAGGACGACATCGAGCGGCGTCAGATCGGGATCGTCCCGGACATAGGGATCAGTGCACAGCACTTCTTTGGCCTTAAACCGCAGGATGCGCTTCAGCTTGTAGCTAAGACTTGCCCGGATGTCGTCGGACTCGGCCTTGAACGACATTCCAAGGATGCCGATGGTCCGGTCACCCAGTCCGTAGCGTTGTTCGATACGGTCGGCCAGATACAGCGGCAGGCCCTCGTTGATCATCATGGCGGCGTGGCCGAGGACGAAATTGTTGTTGTTGAAGGCGGCCAGCTGCATGGTGTCCTTGAGCAGGCAGGGACCGGCCGCCAGGCCCGCGGACGGCAAATCGGCGGCCCGGGGATAATCGAAGGCCAGCGCCGAACGTATTCGCTCGTAATCGAGGCCGTAGTTGTTGGCGATCATGTACAGCTGGTTGGCGACCGCGAACTTGAGGTAACGCCAGGTGTTGGTGAACAGCTTGGCCAACTCAGCTTCCTCGGGGGTGAGGCGCACGGTGTCGGCGGTCAGCTGGGCAAAGAGCTTTTCGGCCCGGCTTACCGCCTGGTCGTCTCGGCCGGAGACCAGTTGGGGCAGCCGGAACAGCTCGTCAAGGGCCCGGCCTTCGGCGATGCGCTCGGGGCAGAACACGACATCGACACCGGGGGCGCGCTTGGCTACCTCGCGCTCGACCATGGCCGTCACCCCGGGATAGACCGTCGAGCGCAGTACCAGCAGCTGGCCTGACCGGAGCCACGGGCACAAGTCGATCACCGCGCGCGGCACGACCTCGGGCGAGGGGTTGAGGTGCTCGTCGATGGGTGTCCCCACTACCACGACCACGTGCTCGGCCCGACTGACCAGGGAAGCGTCAGTGGACAACTCAAGGCCACCGTCGAGAGCTCGGACCAGAGCCTCCTCTGCTCCCGGTTCATCGAAGGGCATCTGCCCGCCGCGGACCTCGGCCACCTTGGCCGGATCGATGTCGACTATCCCCACCGCCAACCCTCGGTCGGCGAAGGCCAACGCCAGCGGCAGACCGACATGGCCGCAACCGCCGACGACGGCCACGTCGAGGCCGAAGCCCGTGTCCCTCATCCCGGCGACGCTACCGCGCCCGCCAAGGCGGCTGGTAGCCTCCGACTGTGTGGATGCCGCTCACCAGCCTTGCCCTAGCCAAGGCGACCTGATCCGAGCGACGGCGTCGCCAGCTCACAGCGAAGCTGGAGCGACGCCAGGGGTCCGCAGGCCACGCTGAGATGGCGCCGGCCATCGACGTCCGCAGCGTCTCCAAACACTTCCGCTTATACCACGAGCGCTATACCTCGTTCAAGGAGCGGGCGCTGCATTTGGGTCACGTCCCCTACGACGACTTCTTGGCGTTGGATGACGTCAGCTTCGAGGTCGAGCAAGGCGAGACCTTCGGGCTGTTGGGGCACAACGGGTCGGGCAAATCCACTCTGCTCAAGTGCATTACCGGGATACTGCGCCCGACGGAGGGCGAGATCCGCACCCGGGGCCGGGTTGCCGCTCTCCTGGAGCTGGGCGCCGGCTTCCACCCCGATCTGACCGGGCGTGAGAACGTCTATTTGAACGCTTCGCTCCTCGGTATGTCCAACCGCCAGATCGATCAGCGCTTTGACGAGATCGTGGCGTTCGCCGAGTTGGAGCCGTTCATTGACAACCAGGTGAAGTACTACTCGTCGGGCATGTATGTCCGACTCGGCTTCGCGGTTGCGGTGCACATGGACCCCGAGATCCTGATTGTTGATGAGGTTCTCTCCGTCGGCGACGAGCTGTTCCAGCGCAAGTGCCTCGATCGCGTCCGCCAGTTCCAGCGTGAAGGCCGGACCATCATGTTGGTGACCCACGCCTCCGACATGGTGCGCCAGATCTGCCGCCGGGCGGCGGTGCTCGATCAGGGCCGCTTGGTCGAGGTGGGCACACCCGGCGAGGCGATCCGGTCGTTCCGAGAGCACCTCCTCCAGCGCCAAGCCGACACCGACGCGGCTCGGGTGGCAGCAGAGCTGGGGGCGCAGTTGGCCGCGGCCGACGGTGAAGGTGGCAGTGACAATGCTGGCGAGGAGACCGCAGCGGAGGACGGCCGTCCCGCCAAGCACGCCACCAAGTCCACCGCAGTCGAGATTACGGGGGTCCAGATCGAGTACCCGGCCGATCCTTCGAGGCACTACCTCTTCCCGGGTGAGCCGATGACGCTGCGTATCGGCTACTACGCCCGGGAACGGGTGGCGGACCTGATCGCCGGGGTGGCCGCGTACGGCGATGACGGCAAGCTTCTGTTCGCGGCCAACAACATCTGGTATCCGGTCGAGCCCGAGGTCTACGAGGGGCCCGGGGAGTTCGTCTTCGAGTTCCCGAGCGTGCCCCTGCTCGACGGCACCTATTCGGTGACCATCGGGCTGACGACCGCCGACGAGGGCACCGTGTACGACTGGCACGAGTTGAAGTACCGATTTGAAGTGATGAACCCGTGGCGAGCCTCAGGACTGGTCCACATGCCCCCCAAGATCACGGTGCACACCAGCTCCTCCGTCTCCACGGCATCAGCCTCCGCCCCCCTACCGGCCCCGCGTGACCCATCGCACTTGTAGGTTGCCATCCCACTTGGAGGTCGCCGTTCTATCTGTAGGTTGTCCGTGGTGACCAGCCTGACAGGCCGCCCGAAGGGGCAGCGGTGAAGTACGACACCGAGATCAACCCCGCCGAGGCCAACACCAGCCATGCGCTCATGCTGGAGCTCGTCGGCAACGACAAGCGGGTCCTGGACGTGGGCTGCGCGACCGGCTACCTAGCCCGCGCCCTGATCGCCCAGGGGTGCACCGTCTCGGGTGTCGAGGTGGACCCCGCGGCCGCCGAGGAGGCCCGCCCGGTGCTGAAGGAGCTGGTGGTGGGCGACCTGGAGACGCTCGAACTTGGCCAGGCCTTTGACCCTGGTGCCTTTGACGTGGTGGTGTTCGGCGACGTCCTCGAGCACCTGAGCGATCCCCTGTCCGTGCTTCGATCGAGCCTGGCGTTGCTGGTCGACGACGGCTTCGTCGTCGTCTCGATCCCCAACGTGGCCCACGGTGCCGTGCGCCTGTCACTCTTGAACGGGAAGTTCGACTACAGCGACCGAGGGCTGCTCGACTCGACCCACGTTCGATTCTTCACCCGGACGACGGTGGAGGCTCTGTTCTCGGACGCCGGCCTGGTGCCGGTCGACTTCCGGCGGACGACGGCGGACTTCTTCGACACCGAGATTCCCGTGGCCCGCGACGAGGTGCCCCCCGGTGTCCTCGCCCGGCTCAATCACGACCCCGAAGGTCGGACCTACCAGTTCGTCGTCAAGGCCATTCCTGTCGACAGCTCTCCCGGCCTGCGTCGGATGTACGAGGAGAACGCGGCCCAGAAGGCGGTCATCGCCCGGCTCCGACGCACCGTCAATGCTCTCTCCGGCCAGGCCGCGGCACCGGCCGCCCAGGTCGGAGTTTGGGGCCACTTTGGCCTCGAAGACATTCGCTCGGCCCTGCTGCCGAGGATTCTGCGGACCGAGTTGGGCCGGCGGTTGCCCGGCTCGACGATCCGCTGCTTCGCGCCGGTGACCGCCCAGTTGCGCGTCGACAGCGGCCAGGTCGTCGAACCGCTCGGGCCGTGGGACGAGGCCCGCTCCGCCCAGTTGGCGGCCGAGTTGGACGCCGTGGTCGTCACCGGCTGCTTGGGGGTGCCTCCCTCCGCATACCCCTGGGACGAACAACCCGAGCGCCTGGTACGGCTGGACACAGCCTTGGCCCAGGGGCTCGGCCCCGACGCCGAGACGTCGTGTCCGGTGCTGTACCTGGGCGTCGACACGGTGGCCCACTCGCAGCCCGACATCGCCGCCATTCGCCGCTCGGTGCTCCAGCACCGATACGTTGCCGCGTCCGATCCCCATCTGATCGGGGATGATTCCGACCCGGGGCCCGACGGGGGCGCACTCATCCCGGACCTTCTGTTCCTGGTGGGCCGGCTGTTCTCCCCGGATCTGCTCCGCCACCGGGGCACCTACCTGCGACTCATGAAGTGGTTCCCACCCTTCGGGCGGGTGATCGTGGTCCAAGGTGACCGTCGAATCGGCGACAGCATCCCCGCCGTCGCCCAGGCACTGAACGCGCTCTCGGCCGAGCTCGATGCTCGCTGCGCCGTCGTCGAGTCGAAACTGGTCGATGACGACGCCAGCTTCGCCAACGATTTGGTCGGCCTTCTCCAGCCACCGGCGACACCAATACCTATCGATGCCGGGGTCGTCGACATGATCGCCGCGGTCGCCTGCGCCGATGCCGTGGTCACCAGCTCGCCCAGCCTGATGACCCTGGCGCTCGCCTTCGGACGGCCCTGCGCGGGCCTCGACCTGGCCGACGATCACCGCTTCGACGCTGTCGTCCGAGCTGCCGGGGTGCGTGATGCGGTCGTCCGGGCACCGGGGGACATCGCCGCCACGCTGGCCCAGGCTCCGAGCGCCGCGGTGGCGGCGGCCGCGCAGCAGCGGATCGAGGCCGAGCTCGACCGCCGGATCGACGAGGTGGCGGCACTGGTCGAGGAGGCGGCCGCCGAGCGGCGCCGCGCCGAGGAGCCTCCCATCGCCACCGCCTCCTTGCCCGGTCGCCTGGCCGCATTGGAGGGGGCCTACGCCGGTCTCCAGGAGCGGATGGCTGCCGAGCGGCTGGCCTTCGCCGACCACGCCGAAGCATTCCGGCGCCAAGCGGAGGAAAACCTGGAACGGGCAAAAGCCGCTCAGGCAGAGGCCGAGGCCCGGCTGACGGCGCTGATGGCCACCCGCACGATGAAGGTCATCGGACCGGCCCGCGACTTCTACGGACGGGTCCGCGCTCGCAGCCAGTGACACCGGGTGGAGACACCGCCCCGCGGGGCGTAGGAAAAGAGGACGGCAAGTCGCCCTTGGCGCCTGTCCTGAGGCCAGGGCGATGCTTCGATCCTCGGGCCGAGACCCAAACGCGGGAATCCGACCGTCCTGCTGGGTTCAACTCGCTGCCCCTCGGTGCCGCCCTCATGCGCACTGCCGACATCTCGATGGGTCCCGCCATCGTGGTGCTGGCCGCCGGCGCCGGCACCGACGCCTCCACCGGCCCCGACGCCTCCACCGGCCCCGACGCCTCCACCGCCACCGACGCCGCCATCGGCACCGTCGGGGCCGCCGCCGAGTTGCTCGACGCCGATGCCGACATCGCCGCCGTCGTGCCGGTGGTCCTTGGCGCCGACGGGGCGCTTTGCGAGGCGGGGGCGGTGCGCGACGCAGCGGGAGGCCTGCGGTCCCGGGGCGAGGGCGACTCACCGCGGCGTTCGGAGTACCGGGTGGTGCGGGCCGTCGCGGGCACTCGATTCGGCAACTTCGCGGTGCGCCGTTCGTTGGTCTCAGACCTCGTTGTGGACCCGGCCGTCGATGATGCCGCCGTGCTGGCCACGACAGTTCTCGGCCAACTCGAGCGTCTCGGCCACCGCATTGTGGTGGACCCGTCCTGGCGGGTGACCTTCCACGAGGCCGCCGACCGCGCCAGCGCCGCCGGCCCGGACCCCGCCCTCTCCATGGCCGCCTCGTGCTGGCGCCACGAAGAAACAGGCGGGACCTTGGTGGTGTGTGCCGATCTGAGCGGGCAGCCCACCCCGTGGTCCGACGGCGGGCTTAACGAGCTGATCGACTCCCTGGCAGGGACCTTCGACAGCGGCCCCATCGCCGTCGCGTGCAGCGAAACCCTCACCAACGCCGTCGCCGCGGCCCGGCTGCGGGCGTGCGGCGTCGACGTGGAGACCGGTCCCGCGGACTGGCGCGCCTGGTTCGCCCGGCGCGCCTACCGCTTCGCGCGAGTGATCGTCACCGACGGCGGCCTGGCCTCTGGTTTGGCGGGGCCGGCGCTGGCCAGCCAGCCGCAGGCCGCCAAGGTGCTCTGGACCAACGCGCTCCCTGACCAGATGATCGCATCCGGGCTGCCGCTGACACCCCATCGCGAACGCGACGGTCACCAGCACGCCATCGACACCGCTGCCGTCCGGACATCGGAGCTGCTCCGGGATTTTGATCGCGTCTGGGCGGGCACCCCGATGGCGCTGCGGCGAGCCGGTCGATCCACCATGGAGGAGCCGGTGCTCTTGCCCCGCCCGGTCCAACCCGATCCCGGGTTTGGCCGCGGGTTCGATCAGCGATGGGGCCTGGCGGTGCTGGCTGGCCCGGGGGCTGATGTGGTTGCCGGCCACGAGGACGCGGCGGCGCTCGCCGTCGAGGTGATTTTCCCCCGCCTGCTCACCCACGGGCCTGACTTGACACTGGCCCTCGTTGCCGACCGGCCGTCTCCCGGGTTGGTCCGCCTGGCCGCCCGGCCTGGCGTCGAGCTTGTCGAGGCCGGAGACGACGGCGGCGTCGGTGCGTTCGCCAGGGCACGGGTGGTCCTCGCCCCCTACCGGTCCGGTCTCGGTGCCGGCGCCGTCTTGTGGGCGGCCCTCTGCGCCGGGACGCCGGTCGTCACCACCTCTTTTGCCGCTCCCGGTCTGTCCCGAGGGGACGGGGCAACTCCGGTCATCCGTGACGATTGCCTCGATATGGTCGACGCCGCCTGGCAGCTCCACCATGATGCGGCCCGGTGGCAGGCGCAGCGAGTCGCTCTCTCGGCGCTGACGGGCGACCTCTATGGTTGCTCCTCGTTCGAGGCGCGCCTTGGTAGCGCCCTCAGGGAACTCGGCGTGCGAGCCCGGCCGGCTGCCGATACCCGGCGGGCTGCCGCCCTTTTCAAGCCCGCTGCCCAAAAAGCCGCGGGCGTGGCGCCCCCCGCCGGCGTGCCGTGGCGCGCTGGGAGACCGGCTCTGCGCCCCGCCGACCGCCCTGGCCGTGTCCCCCCGTCGGTACCCGAGCGCATCGACGAGGTGGATGGCTACCGCCTGTGGTGTCGCACCCGAGGCCCGACACCGGCGGCCCTGTCCGACATCGCCGCCGAGGTGGCCGCCCTGAAGTTCCGGCCGACCATCTCGGTCGTGACACCGGTCTACAACACCGACGCCGACGTCCTCGAAGCTGCCATCGACTCGGTCCTCCACCAGCTTTACGGCAACTGGGAGCTGTGCCTGGCCGACGACAACTCGACGCGCGCCGAGACCAAGGCCGTCCTCGCCCGGGCCGCCCGCCACCCCAAGGTGCGCCTGGTCACCCTGGCGGGCCAGTCGGGCATCGCGGGTGCCTCCAACGCCGGCGTGGCCCTCGCCAGCGGCGACTACGTCACCTTCTTGGACCACGACGACGTGCTGAAGCCGCACGCCCTGGCCCAGGTCGCCCGGTGGCTCAACGCCGACCCGAGCCTCGACGTCCTCTACTCCGACGAGGACAAGCTCGACCAGGCGGGGCAGCTGTGTTCACCCTTCTTCAAGCCCGACTGGTCCCCCAACCTGCTTTCGTCGACCAACTACGTCTGCCACCTGCTGGTGGTCCGCAAGTCGCTGCTCGACAAGGTCGGCGGCTTCCGCAGCGGCTTCGACGGGAGCCAGGACCATGACCTGGTGCTGCGGCTGGTGGAGGCGACCGATCGGATCAGCCACATCCCCGAGCCGCTGTACAGCTGGCGGATGGTGCCGGGGTCGGCGGCGGCAGTGCCCGACGCCAAGCCCTACGCCTTCGAGGCGGCCAAGTTGGCGCTCGGCGAGGCCTTGGCCCGCCGCGGCCAGACCGGCACCGTCGGCGACGGCGCCATCACCGGCGTCTACCGCACCCGTTACGCCATCCCCGGCACCCCCCGCGTCGCCGTCATCATCCCCACCCGGGACCGGGCCGAGCTGCTCAAGCGCTGCATCACCAGCATCCGCCAGAAGACGACCTACGCCAACTACGAGATCGTCGTTATCGACAACGAGAGTCGGGATCCGGCCACGCTGGCGTACCTGGCGACGGCACCCGACCGGGTGGTTCGCTACCCGGCGGTGTTCAACTACGCCCGCATGCTCAACCTGGCGGCCGTGGTCGTGGAGTGCGACGCCTTCCTGTTCCTCAACAACGACACCGAGGTGATCGACGGTGACTGGATCGAGGCGCTCCTCGAGCACGGCATGCGTCCCGAAGTGGGCGCCGTGGGTTGCCGCCTGTACCTGGCCGACGGCCGGCCCCAGCACGAGGGGATCATTGTGGGCGCCATGGGGACCGCCACCAATGTGGACCACCGGGGCTTCTGGGGCCTCGGCGAGATGACGCGAGACTGCTCGGCGGTGACCGGCGCCTGCACCATGATCCGCCCGAGCGTGTACCGGGCCGTCGGGGGCAACGACGAACGGATGCGGGTGGCCTACAACGATGTCGACATCTGCCTGCGCATCCGCCAGGCCGGCTACCAAGTGGTGTATACGCCCTACGCCCGCCTCGTCCATGTGGAAGGGGCCAGCCGGGCCGGCTACGAACATGCCGAGGACCCTGGGACCTTCCAGGCCCGCTGGCGCCAGGACGACGAGCGCGATCCCTATTACAACCTCAACTTTGACCGCCACCACCTGTTCCGGCTGGCATTGTGAGCCACATGACCGACACCGACCAAGCCGACATCGAATCGACCGGCGTCCGGGTCGTCTCCGCCAAGGTGGGGTTGCGCCGGCGGCTGCAGGACATCTGGTCGTACCGCCAACTCCTGGTCGGGATGACTCGCAAGGAGTTGAAGGTCAAGTACAAGAACAGCATCCTCGGCTTCGTCTGGTCGATGGTGAACCCGGCCACCAGCCTGGTGGTCTTCTACGTCGTCTTCCAGATCGTTCTGAAGAACGGCATCCCCTATTTCGCCATTCTGCTCATCTCCGGGATCCTGATCTGGAACATTTTCCAGAACGGTCTCATGGCGGCCTGCAGCTCGATCGTGGCCAACAGCGGCATCGTGAAAAAGGTCGCCTTCCCCCGTGAGACCTTGCCCTTGGCGTCGGTGGGGGCGGCGCTGGTGCACTTCTGCCTGCAGCTCGTGGTGCTCGTCATTTTCCTCGGGGTGTTCCGTTACGTCCCGGACTTTGCCTATCTGTGGCTCCTGGTGCCCGCCTTGGTGGCGGCGCTGCTCTTGGCCGGGGCGCTCGGGATCCTGCTGGCGGCCATCAACGTGAAGCTGCGCGACACCCAGCACATGCTCGAGATCGCGCTTCAGATCTGGTTTTGGGCCACGCCCATCGTCTACGCGTACCGCACCGTCGCCGACCGGATTACCGCCCGTAGCTCCGTTTGGATACATCTGTTTTTCGATGTCTACAGGCTCAACCCGGTGACGCCCATCGTGCTCACATTCCAGAGGGCGATCTACCGGACACCGGAGCCTTTCGGGGCCGGGCACCAGCGTGTCCCGGTCCTTCCGGCCCACGCCGGCCAGTGGTGGTACCTCTGGCAGCTCCTGGTCGTGATCGCCTTCTCGGCCGGTCTGTTCCTGGTGGCCTTGGTCGTCTTCGGCCGCCAAGAGGGGAGCTTCGCCGAGGAGTTGTGACCAAAGACGCGCCGCGACGCCCCCGACTTCGCTGGCGACGACGGCCTGCAATCTCGGTAGCGCCGCCGGCGCCCAACAGCAGAATCCCGGCCCCGAAGGCCACCAACGCCAAGGTCGTGTGGGGCGGTTGGAAGTCGAACTGGACCGTCGAGGTCCCCGCCGGCAGAGAAACCTGCTGGAAAAGGGCGCCGGCTTGCCGGATCGGCGCCGCCCGGCCATCAACGGTCGCCCGCCATCCCGGCATCGACAGCTCCTGGCGCTCCAGCATCGTCGCCGACGGGCACTGCGCCACCACCCGGTCCCGGCCCGCGGCGTGCAGCTCGCAGGCCCCCGTCGGCTCGGAGAAGTACGGCGACGGGTCGGGCAGCGCCAGGATCTGCACCTGCGGGTCGGAGTAGACCACCTGCAGGGCAACCGGCTGCGCACCCGGCGACGGCGCAGGCAGCGTGACGCCCGCTTGGACCAGCACGTATTTCACGCCGACGGCTTCGAAGTTGCTGGCATGGTCGACGAATTCCTGGGCCGGCGAAGGCCCCGCGGAGTCCAGGGTCGTGGTGCCGGTGAACAGGATGGGATTGACATTCCCGTCGAGACTCGCGGTGATGTAATCGGCCCACTTCTTCGGAATCGGGATGTCGTTGATGTTGACGCTGGCGAGGCCGAAATAGGACCCATAATTGGGCAGCAGCGGCCCCAGACTGAACAGCCGGTACGACCCCATATGGGCTTTCAGGAAGACGATCGGCGCCGAATCGAACGTCGTCGACCGGGGCGCCGACAGCTGCGGCACGACGAACATCACGAGCGCGTCGACCACGACCACCAGCGCCAAGCCGGCGGCGCGCACCGCCGCCTTGGGCACCAAGGCGATGGCCACGCCCACCACGATGACCGCCACCCCCCACCCGGCCGACCCGAGAGCCCACGCCCGGTGGTGCGGCGCCCCAGCCAAATGGTGCACCAGCGGCAACGCCAGGGCACCCGAGGCGACGCACATGAGCAATGCGAGGCTGCCCCCGATGAGCAGCCACAGCGTGCTGACTTCTCGCTGGACGATGTCCTCCAGCCCAAGGGCGGCCAAGACGACGAGGGCCAGCTCCCACGACGGCGGGGCGTAGCGGTAGAACGCCACGTTGGCCATTTGGGGCAGGAGATTCATGAGCGTCACGGCCGGTGACAGCCCGAAGGTCCGGCTGAGGCACACCACGACCCACAGGCCGAGCGCCACCCGCAGCCCCCGGTGGCGGCGGCCGGCCAGTCCCACCACGGCGAGCAGGACCACGGCGAGTGTCGTGAAGCCCCCGATGCTGCCCCAGGCGGCGGCCAGCCTCCCCGACCCGTCGTAGCCGTAGAAGCCGAAAATCGGTCCGTAGACGTACGGCAGGACGGTCATCGGGGCCGCCGCCTTGACCAATGAGGCGTGGGCGAAGGTACCGCTGTGGGCGGTGGTGGCCCCGCCCAGGTAGTCCACGAACGCGACCAGAACCGGCGCTGCCAAGAGGACCCCGGCCACCGCCCCCGTGGCCACCCGGCCGACGAAGGCGACCACGGCCGCGCCGGGGCCGCGGCCCCCCTCCTGGCGAGCCACCTGGACGGCCCGCACGCCAACCCAGACGGCCACCAGGAGGCCGTCGATGTAGGCGGTCTCGGGAAAGCCGGCGTACAACGACAGGGCCAGCGCCACCGCCACCAGAAGCCACCCGGAGCCCCCGTGGTCGACGGAGCCATAGATCAGTTCGACGCCGAGCAAGAGCAGCGGGAGAAAGGCGATCGGGTTGACCGGCGCATGCCCCAACCAGGCAAAGGTGCCGTTGACGGAGAAGGCGGCGGCACCGGCGAACGCCGCCCAGCGGCCGGCGCCGAGGCGGCGCAGCAGGAGCAAGGTGGCCAGCCCCGTCACGATCTCCAGGAGGAGATGGAGGTAGAGCAGGCCGTTGGCCAAGGCCAGCAGGACGACCAGCGGAAACATCGCCGCCGACTGCATCTCGCCCGCCAGCGGCGCCCCGACCCCCTCGTAGTGGTTCCACCAGGGGACCGTTCCGTGCAGCCAGTCCGTAGCCGCGAGGTGCCCGAGGGCCTGGGTGGTGAATCCGGAGTTCGGGTCGATGGTGTCGAGCCCCGGTGCCGCTCCGGACCGGACGGTGACGCCGAGGCCGCTCACCTGGTGGAGAGGATTCTGGTCGATCACGTGCCCGAGCGAGGCGGCGTTGGCTAGGACCACCACGAGGATGAGCGCCGCGCCCGCGCCGAGCTCCGGGTGCCGCCGCCACAGGCTGGCGACGGCGGCGACGACACGCCCGAAGCCGCCCATCGGCGCGGATCCAGGGACGTCCCCGGTGCTGTCCCCGGTGGCACCCATGACCGGGCTGTTTTAGCAGTTCCCGTCCCGCCGGTCCCTGCTTCATGTCCGGGCGGGCGGCTTGCGGCTACAGTCGCTTTTCAGGTCATCCGGACGGCACTCGGCAGCGCGGGGGAGGGCAGTGAGCGTACGAGACGACTTGGCGCAAGGACAGCCTGCTCCCAGCACCGTTTCCGCTCAGATGGAGGGCTCCGCGGCACCTGCCAACGCCGTCCAAACCGTCTCCCGGCCACCGTCCCCGGTCGAGCGCCACCCCGTCGTGGCGTCAATGAGCGACCCGGTTGGGCCGCCGCAGCTGGCCGGGGATGGGGCCGGCGTGGCGGTGTTGATCCCTTGTCTCAACGAGGAATCGACGGTGGCCCGGGTCGTGGCCGGCTTCCGCCACGCCCTGCCCGAGGCCGGCATTTTCGTGTATGACAACGGGTCGACCGACAAGACGGCGGCGGTCGCCGAGCGGGCTGGGGCCGTCGTGCGCCGCGAGCCTCGTCCCGGCAAGGGCAACGTCATCCGGAGGATGTTCGCCGACGTCGACGCCGAGGTCTACCTGCTGGTCGACGGCGACGACACCTACGATCCCGCGCTGGCGCCGTCAATGGTGCAGATGCTGGTGGACCACCAGCTCGACATGGTGGTCGCCTGCCGCCGTCCCGACGTCGACGACGACCACGCCTTTCCTCGGGGCCACACCGCGGGAAACGTCCTTTTTTCCAAGGGCATCCGCATGCTGTTCGGCGGCCATTTCACCGACGTGTTTTCGGGTTACCGGGCCCTCAGCCGGCGGCTGGTCAAATCGCTTCCGGTCCACGCCAAGGGTTTCGAGATCGAGACCGAGCTCACGGCCCACGCCGTGCAACTCCAGGCGGCTTGTGCCGAGGTGGACGGCACCTACCGCAGCCGGGTCGACGGTTCGGACAGCAAGCTGCGCACCTGGCACGACGGCTTCCGCATCCTCGGCGTGTCTCTCCGTTTGTTCAAGGAAATGCACCCGGCCCGCTTTTTCGGCGTGTTCTTCCTCCTGCTCACCGTCGCCGCCTTGGCGCTCGGCCTGCCCGTCGTCGACACCTATGTCCATACCGGACTGGTGCCCCGGTTCCCGACGGCCATCTTGGCGGCCGCCTTGCAGATCGTGGCCTTCATATGCCTGACGTGCGGTCTGATCCTCGACAGCGTGGCCCGGGGCCGAGCCGAGATGCGCCGGTTGGCCTACCTGCAGATCGGTCACAGCCAGCTCCCTTAGCGACCCCCGCGGGCGCCGCCCTCCGGGTCGCACAGGTAGTCGTAGATACGGGCCAGGCTGGCATCCCAGTCGGAGAAGTCCCGGTCGATGTCCGTCAGCGCCTGCTTGGTCAGCTGGCCCCGGAGCTCGGGGTCGTCGACCAGCAGCTCGATGGCCTCGACCAGCCCGTCGACGTTGGGCGCCACCCGCAGGCAGTTCTCCCCGTCCCGCAAGAGCCATGAGAACGCTTGCTTGTCGAAGCTGATCACCGCCACCCCCGAGGCCATCAGCTCCAGCGGCAGGTAGGACGGGTGCTCGGAGACGGTGAGGGCGATGCCGATGTCGCAGGTGCGGTACAGGTTGCCGGTGGCCCGGTAGTCGAGCAGCCCCAGGTGGGTGACGCCGCTGCCCAGGTCCTCGGGCCGGGCCCAGGAGCCCGCGGTCACGATCCTCACCCGGTCCCCGAATCGGGCCTTGACCTCGGCCAGCGCCACCGATGCCAGCTCCCAACAGTTACGCCAGTGGCCGGGCCGGGAGTACAGGAACACGGTGACCGGCTCCCCCCGGCCGTGGGAGCGGCGGCCGCGGGGGTGGAACACGGTGCGGTCGACACTGGGGGAAAATGCCTTGCCCCGCCCCCCATACCGCTCCCGGTAGACGGCTTCGAGCGCCGTGGTGTTGCAGATGCCGAGCAGTCCCATCCGGTAGGTCGCCTCGGCCAGGGCGAACAGTGTGCCCGCGGGGTAGAACAGCGGCTCCAGGTCCTGGATCAGGTACGCCTTGCGCGCCGCCCGTTCGAAGTTGGTGACCGAGTAGGCGGTGACCCACTGGGTGGCGACGGCCACGTCGCAGGACGGAGCCGCGGCGAGGGACCCTGCGGTCGGCTGGTCGTGGAACACGATGGTGCTACCCGCCAGCCGGGGGAAGGCGGCGGCCAGGGCGGCTCGGATATAGGCCTCGTTGGGATCGCTCCACAACACGAACCGGTTGTCAACGCCGTGGTGGCGGGCCAGGTGGTCGGCGATGCGCAGCGCCGTGTTGACCCCGCCGTAGAAGGGGCTGTCGATGTCGGGGAGAAACCAGTTCACGGTGCCGACGTCGAGGCGGGCCCGCCGAAGGGCGTGATTGGCGACCACCGCGGCCGCCGGCGCCCGGCAAATGGTCGCCATGCGGCGGGTCTCGGCCTCGTCGTCACGCTGGCGGTAGGCCTCCAGGTTGCGGCCGATGACCACGCCGAGGCGCTGCCGGGGGCTGACCTCGCCCGCCGGGCGCAGCTTGGGCTCGGAGCTGAACAGCGACAGGTTGGGCGAGAAATAGGGGTCGCCGCCAAGGATCCAGCTCTGGTAACGCCAGTAGCTGATGAACAGGTCGGCGGTGGGCACGAAGTTGCGCCGGGTGGCTCCCTCGAGGTGGCGGACCATCCCGAAGGGCAGACAGACGTTGCGCCTGCCGGAGAGCACCGTGTCCAGGCCGAGGGCGACGTCGCTGCCGCACAGCTGGAAACGCTCGTCGAAGCCGCCGACGTCGTCGAGCAACGAGCGCTCGATGGCAACGCAGGCCCCGGTGGCCGACAGCGTGTTGCGGTACCAGGTGGTCGGCCCGATCAGCGACGGCGAGCCTGCGGCCATGCCCTGAAACAGGTGCTCGGCCAGCCCGTGCATGCCGAGCACCACTCCGCCGTGCTGGATGGCGCCGGACTCGTCGAGCAGCTGCATGCCCACCACGCCGATCTCGGGCCGCAGCGCCCACGACACCATCTCCCGCAGCCATCCCGGGTCGATGGCTTCGGTGTCGTCGTTCAGGAACACCAGCACCTGGCCCTTGGCCATCTTGGCCCCGGCGTTGTTGACCGCCGAGTAGTTGAACGGCTCCTCCTCCCACCACTCCACCCGGAGGTCGAGGGAGCGGCCCTGGGCCCGGTACCACGCCTCCCGTTCCTCGGTCCGGCCGCCGTTGTCGATCACGACCACCTCGACCTCGGGATAGTCGGTGGTCCGCAGCGTCGCGAAGCATCGTTCGAGGAGCGACCGGTTGTGGCGGGTGGGGATGACGATGCTCACCACCGGCCACTGGTCCGGGTACCAGCGCACCCTGGCCATTCCCTGCCACCCCTCCACGGTTGCCGGCAGCCCGGCTGCGTCCAGGTGCCGGCGCACCGCCGCCATCCCGGCCTCGGTGACCTCGTCGGCCCGGTCGGCCACATGCGCCAGCACCAGGGGCAGCCGGGCCACCTGCTCGACGCCGAACCGGGACCGGAGGAGCAGGTCCCAAAGGCACTCTTCACCGCCGTCGGGCGCGGCGCCGCTGGGCGCACTACCCGGGCCACCGACCCCGACGCCGTCGGGCGCGGCGCTGGGCGCACTGCCCGGGATACCGGCCTCACCGCCCTCGGGGGCACCCTCCTGTATGGGCGTCAAGCCGCCAGCGGCCCGCAGGGCCCGGCGCCGGATCGCGAAGCTCCGGCCCAGGTAGTTGGCCCCGAGCAGGGTCTCCGGGGACCACCCGGGCCGGAAGCGCGGCGAAATCGGCATGCCGCCCCTGCCCAAGAGGTCGTCGTCCCAGTACACCAGGTCGACCAGTGGGTCGCGCCCGGCGACTTCGGCGATGCGGGCTGCCAGGTCGGGCTCCAGGACGTCGCCGGGGCGCACGAAGACGACGAACCCGCGGTCGGGGCCTTCCACGGCTCGGCGGGACGCCTCGGTCCAGCCGCCGGCGGCGACCGCCAGGTCGGTGGCGGGCCAGGCTTGCTGGCGAAGTGAGGCGTGGGAGGGGCGGGTCGAGGCACTTTTCCCACTGCTTCCCACCACGACGACACTGACCGGCACCGCCTCGGCGCCCTTGGCGGCGCCCAGCTGCCGGCGCCCGGCGCCGTTGCGCAGGCGATGGCCGGCCAGCCACAGCGGGTAGGGCAGCGCAGGCACGGGCACGCCCGCCGCCCGCAACAGCTCGCCGGCGGCGTCCATCAGCTGGTCACCGTGGTGGGCCAGCGCAGCCACATCCCGGCCCACGGCCCGACCGACCCGGCCGAGGCGCAAGGCCGCGGTGATGGTGTCGCGGCGGCGGGTTCCGATCGGCATCGCCTCCTTGGCCGCCTCCCGGAGGCCGGCGAGTCGGGACGGGGGCGCACTCACAGTGGGCTCACAGCCCGAGCCTAGGGCTCAGGACTGATTGCCCCGACCACCGGCGCTAGGCCCGGCGCACCGGATTTGCCGCCTCGACGGCGGCGATGTCGGCGTCCACCATGATCTGCACCAGCTGGTCGAAGCGGGTCTCGGCCCGCCACCCGAGTTCCCGCTCGGCGTGCGAGGGGTCCCCGAGGAGGTAGTTGACCTCGGCCGGGCGGACGTAGGCCGGGTCGACCGTGACGTACTTCTCCCAGTCCAGGCCCACGTGGCCGAAGGCGCAGACGCAGAAGTCGCGGACGCTGTGGGTCTCGCCGGTCGCCACCACGTAGTCCCCAGGCTTGTCGTGCTGCAGCATGCGCCACATCGCCTCGACGTATTCGGGTGCGTAGCCCCAGTCCCGTTTGGGGTCGAGGGAACCGAGGCGCAGCTGGTCCTGCAGTCCGCAGGCGATGCGGGCTACGCCGAGGGAGATCTTGCGGGTCACGAAGTTTTCGCCCCGGCGGGGGCTCTCGTGGTTGAAGAGGATGCCGTTGACCGTGAACATGTCGTAGGACTCACGGAAGTTGACCGTGGTGTGGTAGGCGAAGACCTTGGCCGAGGCGTAGGGGCTGCGGGGGTGAAACGGCGTCGCCTCCGACTGGGGCGGGGCCGCCGAGCCGAACATCTCCGACGACGAAGCCTGGTAGAAGCGGGCGTCGACTCCAGACGCGTGGATGGCCTCCAGCAACCGCACGGCGCCGAGGCCGGTGACCTCGCCGGTGTAGTCCGGCACCTCGAAGCTGATCGCCACGTGGCTCTGGGCGCCCAGGTTGTAGATCTCGTCGGGTTGGATGTCCCGCACCAGGTTGACCAGCCCGACGGCGTCGGACAGGTCGCCGTAGTGCAACTTGAGCGGCGAGTCGGCGCCATGGCCGAGATGGTCGATGCGGTGGCGGTTGAAGCTGGACGAGCGGCGGACGATTCCGTGGACCTCGTAGCCCTTGGCCAGCAGCAACTCGGCCAAGTACGAGCCGTCCTGTCCGGAAATCCCGGTGATGAGGGCGCAGCGCGGCATCGGGGCGAGCCTAGCGAGCAGGCTGCGATCCCCCCCCAACCGGCCGGCGCTGGGGTGGGTCGCGTCCCGCCGCGGGTTATCCGACCCACCCGCTGGTCCTGCCTAGTCCTGCTTGGAAAACATGGCCACCGCCACCCACAAGCAGCCGAAGGTGATGGCCACCACGATCGCCAACTCCGGCCACACCGGGAGCTTCCAGCTGCCCCAGTGCAGGCCGGGGCTGAACTTGGCGACGGCCGCCTTGGATACGTTCAGGTGGTCGAACACCGCCCGGCGCATGGGGTCGACGATGTAGGCCAGGGGGTCCACCTTGGTCAGGATCGACAGCCACGTCGGCAGGCCGGTGAGGGGGAAGATGGCCCCGGCCAGGAAGAACATGGGCAGCACGAACAGCTGCATGACCACCTGGAAGGACTCCACCTGCTGCATGCGGCTGGCCGCCACCACGCCGATAGCGGTCAACATCAAGGAGCACAGCACCATGAGCAGGACCATCTCGACCAGCGTCACCATGTTGAACGGGACGCCGGCGATGGGGCCCAGCAGCAGCATGATGATGCCCTGGGAGGTGGCCACCGTGGCCCCCCCGAGGGTCTTCCCCGTGACCAGGGCGCCCCGGCGCACCGGGGCCACCATCATCTCCCGCAGGAAGCCGAACTCCCGGTCCCAGACGATCGACACCGCCGAGAAGATGGCGGTGAACAAGATCGTCATGGCAATCACGCCCGGAAACATGAAGGTCACGAAGCTCACGTGGGGGCCCGAGGAGGACGACACGATGGGGGAGAGCCCCGAGCCCAGCACGAACAGGAACAGCACGGGCTGGGCCAGCGAGGTCACGATCCGGATGCGGTTGCGGGCGTAGCGGATGAGCTCGCGTTTCCAGACCATCTTCACGGCCCGCAGGTCGTCCTGGAAGCGGCCGCCAGCCACCGCCACGGCCATGACGTCGAGGCCGGGCGAGGCGCCGGCGCCGTTGCTGGCGGGCGTGCCCGGGCCGGCGCTCGTGCGTTCGGTGGAAATCGCCATGTGGTCTGTCTACCTCCGCATCCGAATCATGGGATTGGCCCGCAGCCGCTCGTTGCCCGAGGCCTCGGCGTCTCGGATGGTGCGGCCGGTGTAGTTCATGAACACGTCGTCGAGGGTGGGCCGGCTGACCCGCACCGACTGGATACCGAGCCCCAGTTCGGAGAACAGCCGGGGCACGAACTCCTCGCCGTTGGCCACGTGGAAGGTCACCGCGCCCTCGCTCATCGTGGCCAGCAGGCCGAAATGGTCCCCGAGGGCGGCGATGGCCGCCGCGTCGTCGGCGGTATGCAGCTCCACCCGGTCCTGGCCGACACTGGCCTTCAGCGCTGCCGGGGTGTCGATGCGAACGATCTCGCCGTGGTCGATGATGGCGATGCGGTCGCAGTTTTCCGCCTCGTCCATGTAGTGGGTGGTCAGGAAGATGGTGATGGTCTCCTGGCCTTTCAGCTCGTTGATGTAGTCCCAGATGTTGACCCGGGTCTGCGGATCGAGGCCCACCGTGGGTTCGTCCAGGAACAAAACGCGGGGGGAGTGGAGGAGGCCCCGGCCGATCTCGAGGCGGCGTTTCATGCCTCCTGAGAAGGTGCGCACGATGCTCGCGCGACGGTCCCAGAGTCCCACCATCTTCAGGACCTTCTCGATGCGGGGGACGGTCAGCTCCTTGCGCACCCCGTACAGCTCGGCGTGGAACTGCAGGTTCTCCTGGGCGGTCAGGTAGTCGTCGAGCGTCGTGTCCTGGAACACCAGGCCGATGCGCCGCCGCACCTCCGTGCGCTCGGCCACGATGTCGCAGCCGTCCACCAGCGCTCTGCCCCCCGAAGGCTTGATCAGGGTGCACAACATGGAGATGGTGGTGGACTTGCCCGCGCCATTGGGCCCGAGGAACCCGAAGGTCTCGCCCGGAGCCACGTCGAAGCTGACCCCCTTCACTGCCTCGAAGTCGCCGTAGTTCTTGCGCAGCCCGTCGACCGCAACTGCTTCGCTCGTCACATAGTAAGACTATCTAACTACAGGGGCCTACCGAAACGAGTTTCCTCGGCGCGCCGGCACCGGCGCCGCGCCCGTCCGAGCGCCCCCGTCCCGCGGGCCTCAGAGAAGGACGCCGTCGCCCAGCGCGCCCAGCGCTGCGAGCGCCTCCAGCTCCGGGCCCAGCAGGTCGAGCGAGCGCCGGAGCACGGAGATCATGGCGTTGCCCGCGTCGGCGTCGGCCAGGGCGCTGGCCGCCAGCAGATGCGCGTCGAGGCGGCTGCGCAGCTGGTGGAGCCGCCAGCCGATGGGCGTTTCGACCCCGAGGGTGTCCAGCGCCACCACCAGGCCCTCGCTGGCCTGGCGCAAGGCCTGTTCCGCCTGACCGGCGCGGGCCGGGTGGGGCGAGGAATTTTCCCCGCCCTCACACAGCAGAAAGCGAGCCCGCTCGATCTGGTGCTGCAGCGGTGGCAGCCATTCCGGCGGGGCCACCGAGCGCCGGTCGCCGAGGGTCGTCATCGCAGCGCCACCCGCCGGCTGACGTTGACGGCGTGGTCGCCGAGGCGCTCGAAGAACCGTGCCACCAGCCCCATCTCGATGGCCACCGGCACCGGGAGGGCCACGGCCGCCAGTTCCGACGTCAGCGTCACATGGAGGTCGTCGAGGTCGTCGTCGCGCAGTCGCAGCCGGGCGGCGGCGGCTGGGTCCCGCTCTCGGAAGGCGGTGGCGGCGGTGTGCCACATCTCGACCGCAATGGCCCCCATCTGCTGGATGAGGCCTCGGCAGCGGGGGGAGATGACCTGGGCCAGGTCCTGGGGGGTCCGCAGCGCTATGTGCTCCACCAAGTCGCCGCTGCGCTCCAACTCGGGCACGATCTGCATGACCTGCAGCAGGTGGGCGAGCTCGTCCCGGCTGAGGGCGTGGTGGTCGATCACCTCCCGGAACACCAGCCGCTCGATCTCCAGCTGGAGCTCGTCGACGTGGTGGTCATTGGCCGAAAGGTCGCGGGCGGCGTCGCGGTCCCCCGACAGAAACGCCGCCGTGGCCGCCGCCAGTCCCTCGCTCACCATCGCGAAGAGATAGCCGACTTGGGTATCGATGCTCCTCAGATCCGTCCCGCTCAGGCCGGTCACCGTCATGACGCCTCCCCGGAGGCTCTGCTCAACTCCGACTGTAGGGAGCCGTCCCTGTGGGGAGCCAGAGGAAAACCGGAGGAAAACCCGCCAAATACTGTGGATTTGGCGGCTCTCAGAGGTGGAACTGGCAGCGCTCCAAGCGCACCGTGATGGGTGCGATCATCTCCCGTCGGATCCGGTCGTGCTCCGTGTCGGCGTCGTAGGCCAAGAAGGCGGCCTCGTCCTCGAAGTCGGCAACCAAGGCAACGTCGAAGTTGCCAGGGCGCAGCCCGAGGTCCGGCCCCATGGTGAACGAGGCCCGCCCTGGCGCGTCCAGGGTCGCCAAGGCAGCGCGGACCTCGGCCACCGCCTCCGGCGTCGAGGCCTCGTTGGTGGCCATGAGCACGATGTGGCGGATCACGTGCTCGACGTGGTGCCCGACGCCTGGGTTGTCGTCGTGGTCGCCCGGGTCGAGGTGGTCGTGGCCTTGGCGGTCGTCGGGGTAGTCGCGGGGGTGGTCGACCGGGTCGTCGGCGGAGGGGTGGTGCGCTGGGTGGTGGCGGTCGTGGCCCGGGTCGATGAAGTGGTCGGCAGCGTGGCCGGCGCCGGGGTGCTGGTCAAGGTCACCGCGACCACATCGGTCGACGGCGTGCCGCTGTCGTTCTCGCCCCCGAGCAGGTAGGCGCCCTGGCCGATGACCACGGCGCCCATGTCGGAGCTTGCCACGGGGAGCGATCCCACCGGCTCCAACGCCCCGGTCGATGGTTGAAACTGGTTGATCGTGGCGATGGCGTGCCCGCCGCTGCGCCCGCCGAGCACGTAGATCGTGTTGTTCAGCGTTACCGCCACCGCGTGCGACAACCCTTGGGGCAGCGGGGTTAGTTGGGTCACGGTGCCCGAGGTCAGGTTGATGGCCTGCACCGCAGTGGCGTCGGCGGCGTTGGGTCCGATCTCACCGCCGATCACGTACATCGTCTCGTTGAGCACGGCGACGGCCGCGTAGCGCACCGCCGGGCTGAGCTGGGCGGCGACGGTGAAGTTCATGCCGTCGGTGCTGCTGACGACGCTCGTGAGGTAGCTGGAACCGTCGAAACCGCCCACCAGGAGCACGCGGCCATTGGCGCTCGCACTCTCCATTTCGCTCCGCTTGGCCGGAAGGCTGCCGACCACCGAGCCTGCCATGGTCGTCGAGTTGGCAAAGGTGAACTGCTGGACGTCCGTGGTGGCGGCGGAGCGGGTCATCCCCCCGAAGACGTAGTAGCTGCTCCCGATCACCGCCCCCGCGGCGTCGCGCACCCCGGTCGGCATGGAACCGAGCGAGGTCGCTTGGCCGCTGGACGCGTCGATCTCGTAGACGCGCCCGTTGATGCCCGAGGTCGACAGGCCGCCGAAGATGCCGATCTCGTTGTTGATCGGGAGTGCCACCTCACGGGAGAGGGCCAGCGGCAAATGCCAGCTGGCGAGCATGGCCACCGGGCGCATGGGGAGGGTGGTCGTGGTGGTGGCCACCCCGCGGGTGGTGGAGGTCCCCTTGTTGCCGGTGGCGACGTGGCTCTTTCCACCGCCTCCGATACGGGTCAACAGGAAGATGATCAGCAGGATCACGACGGCCACAACCACACCGGCGGCGATGCGGCGGCGGACGTAGATCTTGTGCATCGCCGGTGACTGGCGGCCGCTGACGGCGGGCCGCATCCACGGCGGTGGCCGATTCATACCTCCAAGTCTTTCAGGAAAGGCCCTTGGAGGTGATGATGCCGTGCCCACGGGATATAAAGGGCGACACAGACCGCAGCCCGGTTCACGCGTCAACCGCGGCCACCGAGGCAACTGAGGCAACTGAGGCAACTGACGGGAGGCTTCCCCATGGCCAGCGAGGGCCTGCACGAACCGGTCGAGTGGCTCGACGAGGCGACCATCGACCACCACCGGGCCATCACCTCGTTGATGGAGGAGTTGGAGGCCGTCGACTGGTACGACCAGCGGGTGAAGGCGACCAAGGATCCCAGCCTGGCCGCGGTGCTGGCCCACAACCGGGACGAGGAGAAAGAGCACGCCGCCATGGTCCTGGAGTGGTTGCGGCGGCGCGATCCGAAGCTGGACGCGGTGCTACGGCAGTACCTGTTCACCGAGGGGCCCATTACCGAGATCGAGGCGGCGGCCATGGCGGGCGGCTCCGAAGACCCGGCCGGGTCGGCAGCGGGGTCAGCGGGTGAGGGGTCATTGGGCTTGGGCGGCACACGACAGGAGGAGTCATGAACCATCTGCTGCGGGGTCTCGCCCCGATCAGCGACACCGGCTGGAAGGCAATCGAGGAGGAGGCCAAGCCCCGGCTGAGCACCTACCTGGCGGCCCGCAAGCTGGTCGATTTCGGCGGCCCCCATGGGTGGACCCATTCGGCCACCTCGCTCGGGCGGGTCGACTTCGTCGACGGCCCCGCCGACGGGGTCTCCGCCGCCACCCGCCGGGTGCTGCCACTAGTCGAGCTGCGCTCGGACTTCGTCGTGTCGCGCGACGAGCTGGCCGATGCCGACCGGGGCGCCGAGGACCTCGAGTTCCCGGAGCTGGATGCGGCCGCGGCCCGCATCGCGGTGGCCGAGAACACCGCCGTCTTCTACGGCTACGGAGCCGCCGACCTGACCGGAATCATCGACCGCTCATCGCACCCCGCGATCGCCCTCGGCGAGGAGGTCCGGGCCTACCCGGGCCGCGTCTCGGAGGCCATCAACCGGCTCCTCGGCAGTGGGATCGGCGGCCCCTACGGGTTGGCCGTGAGCCCCGCGGCCTACACCGAGATCCTGGAAACGAGCGAATCCGGCGACCTGCTGATGGACCACCTCGCCAAGATCGTGGGTGGCCCGGTGGTCCGCACCTCCGGCCTCACCGGCGCCGTGGTGGTGAGCCAGCGCGGCGGCGACTTCGCCTTCGAGTGCGGCCAGGACATCTCCATCGGCTACCTGAGCCACAACGAGAACGAGGTCCGGCTGTATTTCGAAGAGAGCTTCACCTTCCGCGTCATCGAGCCCGACGCGGCCATCGTCCTCACCGCCTGAGAACCCCTGGCGTTCTCACCGCGTTGGAGCCGGAAGGCACCAGCCGAGCCCCAAACCCTCCAGCCGCAGGCGCAGCGTCTGGCGGGACACCCCCCACTGCTTGGCCTTGGCGTTGAGCACCGAAGCATCCAGCGTTCGCCGGGACAGACCGGGCCGGTTCGAGGGCAGGGTCGGGGACAGCCCAAGGGCGCCGCGCACCAGCGTCCCGGGGAGCAACAAGGCGGCGGCCAACCGGTTGGCGTTGTCTTCGCGGACCTGGCGGGGATCGCCTTCGGCCAGCCGGCGGCAGAACACCGGGTGGTCGAACAGCAGGCTCTCCCGGTCTGCGTCGTAGAGCCAGTGCGCCAACTCGTGGGCCAGCGTGAAGCGCCCCGGCCCGACCACCGCTGACAAAACGTCCCGGTGGCGCCGGTTGAAGGCGATGATCCCGGCCCGGGGTTCGAGGACGCCAAGGATCCGCTCGTCGCGGGTTTCGGCCACGTCCGCCCAGGTCACCTTCAGGCCGTAGGTTTGGCTGACGATGGCGTCGACGGGCACGGGGAGGCTCGGCAGCCACCCGGTGCGTCGGGCGTGCAACTCCAGCACGCTGTTGGCGGTCACCTCATGGGATTCGGCGCTGCGCGGGTACGCGGGCTGTGGGCTCACACGGACACCTTCCACTATCGCCACTGCCCCGCCCTCTTAAACGCCGTGGGTAGCGCGGTCCAGTGCCGGGTAGGGCAGCCTCGGTGAACACTGACGAGGCCCCCTCGGCGACGTACCGGGTGCAGTTGCACGCCGGCTTCGCCTTTGCCGACCTGGCCGGCATCGCCGACTACATGGCCGCGCTCGGGGTGAGCCATGCCTACCTGTCTCCCTCGCTTCAGGCGGCCGCTGGGAGCACCCACGGCTACGACGTGATCGATCCGCAACGGATCAATGCGGAGCTGGGCGGGGCCGAGGGCTTCGCCGAGGTGGCGCATCGGACGAGGTCCCTCGGCCTCGGGCTGGTGCTCGACATCGTGCCCAACCACATGGCCCTCGACGGGCGCGACAACCGGTGGTGGTGGGACGTGCTGGCCAACGGCCCGTCCAGCCCCTTCGCCCGGTACTTCGACATCGACTGGGACTCACCCGAGCGCAAACTCACCGGCAGCGTCTTGGTGCCCATCCTCGGCGACCACTACGGCCGGGTGTTGGAGGCCGGCGAAATCTCGGTCGAACGGGAGGGCGGGACCTTCGTGGTCCGCTATTACGACCACACCCTCCCGGTGTCCCCGCGGACGATCGACCTCCTGTTGGCCGCCGTGGCGGCCCGGCTGGACTCGGACGGACACGGCCAGGCGGCCATCGACCTGGCCGCCCTGGGGCTGGAGTTCGGCGATCTCCCGCACGCCCTGATCGTCGATCCCGATCTGGCAGCCGAACGCCAGCGCGACAGCCGGGTCCTGCAGGATCGCCTTCGGCGGCTGGCGGACAGCCATCCAGAGGTGGCCACCGCCCTCGACGCCGAGGCGAAGGCGATCAGCGGCGACCCCGACCGCCTCGACGGTCTGTTACAGCGCCAGAACTACCGGATCGCTTTCTGGCGGACCGCTTCCGAGGAGCTCGACTACCGCCGGTTTTTCAACATCGAGACCCTTGCCGGCCTGCGGGTCGAAGACGAGCCGGTCTTCGAGGACACCCATCGGCTCATCCTTGAGCTGGTGTCAGGGCGGCTGGTGGGCGGCCTGCGGGTCGATCACGTCGACGGCCTGCGAGACCCTGCCGGGTACCTGGAACGCCTCGCTCGGGCTAGCGGCGGCGCGTGGGTAGTGGTGGAAAAGATCCTCGCCCACGACGAGTCGCTCCCCGACGGCTGGCCGGTGGCCGGCACCACCGGCTACGACTTCTTGAACCGGGTCAACGAGTTGTTCGTGGACGAGGACCAGCTGGCGGCGCTGACAGACGCGTACAACGCCTTCGTCGGCTACCCGGCCGACTACGAGGAGGTGGTTCGCGACTCCAAGCTGCAGATCATGCGCGACGAGCTGGCGGCCGAGGTAGCCCGGCTCACCAGCCTGCTGGCCCAGGTCTGCGAACGACATCGCCGGCAGCGGGACTTCACCCGCCGGGAGTTGCGGGCCGCCCTGATGGCGCTGCTGGCCGCCTTCGACGTGTATCGGACCTACGCCCGGCCCGGGTCGCCTGAGTCGGACGCGGACGCGGACGCGGTGGCGGCCGCGGTGGCCGCGGCGACGGCGCGCCGGCCCGATGTGGACCCCGAGCTGTTCGCCTTCCTCGGCGAGCTCCTCCGGCTGGAGCACCCCGGTGACAGCGAGCGCGAGTTGACGGCCCGTTTCCAGCAGCTGAGCCCACCGGTCATGGCCAAAGGGGTCGAGGACACCGCCTTCTATCGCTACCTCCGGCTGGTCTCCCTGAACGAGGTGGGCGGCAGCCCAGCGCGGGTTGGTAATGCGGTGCCCCGGTGGCATGCCCACTGCGCACATGCGGCCGAGCACTGGCCTCGGACCCAGCTGACCCTCGCGACCCACGACACCAAGCGGGGTCCCGACGCCCGGGCCCGCATCGACGTGCTCAGCGAGATTCCCCAACCCTGGCGCTGGGCGGCGGGCCGGTGGGCGGCCCACAACGCCCGCTATCGCCACGACGAGGCGCCCGGGCGCGAGGACGAGTACCTGCTCTACCAGACGCTGGTCGGGACCTGGCCCATCGAAGTCGGCCGGCTCCAGGCCTACATGGAAAAGGCCACCAAGGAGGCCAAGGTCCACACGTCGTGGACATCGGCGGATGGGACCTACGACGACGCCGTCGGGTCCTTTGTGGCTGGCGTCGTCGGTGACGCCTGGTTCGTGGCCGAACTCGAGAGCTTCCTGGCCGAACATCGAGTGGTCGAGCGGGGTTGGGTCAACTCCCTGGTCCAGATGGCGCTCCTCCTGACCGCCCCCGGTGTCGCCGACCTTTACCAGGGCACCGAGCTGTGGGACTACAGCCTGGTGGACCCCGACAACCGCCGTCCGGTCGACTACGCCGAGCGACGCCGCCTACTGGCCGAAGTGGCCGCGTCGGGGAGCGAGCCGCCGGTGATCGACCAGACCGGGGCGGCCAAGCTGTGGCTGATCCGGGGGCTCCTCGCCGACCGGCGCCAACGGGCGACGGCGTATGGACCAGGGTCGGGGTATCAGGCCCTCCGGGTGGCCGGTGCCGGCGCCGATCGGGTGGTTGCCTTTTGTCGGACCGGGGGCGTCGTCACCGTCGTCCCCCGCTGCGGCCACGACTTTTCGTGGGGCGGTACCGCCGTCGAGCTGCCGCCCGGTCCCTGGGTCGACGTATTGACCGGCTCGGAGGTAGCCGGGGGCGACGTGGGGGCGTTGTGGGCTCGGTTCCCCGTGGCGGTACTGAGGCCGGCGTGATGGTGCCACCCTCTCCCGATGCTGAGGCCGGCGTGACGGTGCCATCCTTTCCCGGAACTGACGTCACCAGAACGCGTGATCACGCGTTCTGGCGACGTCAGATTGCTGGGGTGCGGGCACGGTGATGGGACAGAGCTTCTCGGTCTGGGCGCCGCGAGCCTCATCGGTGGAGGTCATCGCCTTGGGGAGGCGGTGGCCCCTGGCGCCGGTCGCCTCGGCGGAGTCCTCCGGTGGTGGATGGTGGGCTGCCGAGGTCGAGGGGGCGGGACCAGGGACCGACTACGGATTCTCCGTGGACGGGGGACCGGTCCGCCCCGACCCCCGGTCGGCGTGGCAGCCCGAAGGCGTCGACGGCCCGAGCCGGGTCGTCGATCATGCCACCTTCCCCTGGAGCGACGCTGACAAGGCGTGGCGGGGTCTTTTCCACCCGTCAGCGGTGCTGTATGAGCTTCACGTGGGCACCTTCAGTCTCGCGGGCAGCTTCGACGGGGTCGCCGAACGGCTCGACCATCTGGTGGCGCTCGGGGTCGACGGCATCGAGCTGTTGCCGGTGGTCGAGTTCTCTGGGGACCGGGGTTGGGGCTACGACGGCGTCGACCTGTTCGCCCCCCACCACGCCTACGGTGGCCCCGACGGCCTGAAACGCCTGGTGGACGCCTGCCACACCCGCGGCCTTGGAGTCGTCATGGACGTGGTCTACAACCACCTCGGTCCGTCGGGAAACTACCTGGCCGAGTTCGGGCCCTACTTCACCGACAAACACCAGACGCCCTGGGGATCGGCGGTCAACTTCGACGATGCCGATTCGGGCGGCGTACGCCGGTTCGTCGTCGACAACGCCCTCATGTGGTTGCGGGACTACCACTGCGACGGCCTCAGGTTGGACGCCGTCCACGCAATCCGGGACGACTCGGCGTGCCACATCGTCGAGGAGGTGGCCGCTGCCGTCCACGCCTTGGCCGCCAACCAGCGCCGCCCGCTGTTCGTGGTGGCCGAGTCCGACCTGAACGACCCCCGGGTGATCCGGCCCCCGGAGGGCGGCGGGTGGGCCGCCGATGGGGTCTGGGCCGACGAGTTCCACCACGCCCTCCATGCCGTGCTCACCGGCGAGCGCCACGGTTACTACGCCGATTTCGGGACTCTGGCGCAGGTTGCCAAGGCGCTGCGCCACGCCTGGGTGTACACCGGCGACTATTCGCCCTTCCGGCACCGGGTCCACGGCCGCCCGGCCGAGGGGGCGCCGGGGTCACGGTTCGTAGTATTCCTCCAGAACCACGATCAGGTGGGCAACCGCGCGAGAGGGGAGCGCATCACCGACGTGGCGCGCGCTGCCGCCTCGCCCGGCCGGGCCAAGGTGGGGGCGGCGCTGACACTGCTGTCCCCGTTCGTGCCGCTGTTGTTCCAGGGGGAGGAATGGGCCGCCAGCGCTCCGTTCCTCTACTTCACCGACCATCGGGACCCGGCGCTCGGGCAGGCGGTAAGCGAGGGGCGGAGGCGGGAATTCGCCTCGTTCGGCTGGTCCCCTTCGGACGTGCCCGACCCCCAGGACCCCGCCACCTTCGAGCGCAGCCGGCTGGACTGGTCCGAGGTCGAGTCGGGCGACCACCGGGCGATGCTGGACTGGTACCGCCAGCTGATCGCCCTGCGACGGCGGTGGCCGGAGCTGTCCGACGGGCGCCGCGACCAGGTCCGGACCTGGTTCGACGAAGACCAGGCCTGGCTGGTCATGGGACGGGGGGCGGTCGGGGTGGCGGCCAACCTCGGGGCGTCCCCCGTGCGCTTGGCACTGGACGTCGCCGACGTGCTCGCCGCGTCTGAGTCCGGGGTGCAACGAACCGGAGGCGACCTCGTCCTGCCGCCCGATTCGGTAGCAGTCTTCAGGGTGACGGGCTCGGTGCTGGGTTCGGTTCAGGTGCGGAGATCGGCCGCCACATCTTGACGTGGGGCCCGATGCCCGGCTCCTCCCAGCTATCGCCGCAGGGCGCCAACCCTGCAGCCCGGTAAAAGCCGGCTGCCGAGAGACGGGCGTTGCACCACAGCGCGGTCGCGCCGTGGCGGGCCACATGGTCGACGACGCGTTCGAGGAGCGCGGCGCCGATGCCAAGGTGGCGCTGATCGTCGTCGACCGCCATGCCTCGCAGGCGCCAACATCCGGCGAGGTCGGCGGCCGTGGCGGGATCGGCGGCGGGGATGGCGCCGTCGGGGCCTTGGTGGAGGGCGGTGGCGATGCCGACAATGCGCCCACCGCCGTCGAAGGCGGCGAAATGGGCGGTGCCTGGGTCGTTCTCGCCCGGGAACCCGACCTCGTCGACCCGTTGGTGAGGGCGCAACACCTGCTGGCGGAGGGGGTAGGTCGCCTCCGCGGTCACCTGGCGGATCACGCCACGACGCAGGAGTCGCCCTCGCAGGAGTCGCCCTCGCAGGACGGGGCGGGCTCTTCGGCGGCTGGGGGCGTCTCCTCGGCGCTGAGCCTCTCTTCCGGCCCGGGCTTTTCCTCAGACTCGGGCGTTTGCTGGGCCTCGGGCGTCTGCTTGGGCTCGGGCGTTTCCAGGGGCGCCGACAGGCGCCAGACGTCCTGCAGAGCCTGAAGCAGGACGGCGGGCGACTGGGCGCCGGGTAGCCCGTACTGGCCTTCGAAGACGAAAAACGGCACCGCCGTGATGCCGAGCACCGCAGCCCGCTGCTCGTCCTCCCGTACCTCGGCCGCGTACCGGTCGCCGCTCAGGACCTCCTCGACCTCGTCGGCATCGAGCCCCGCCTCGACAGCTAGGTCCTTCAGCGCGCCGCGGTCAGCGATGGGCGCACCCTCGCTGAACGTGGCCGCCAGGAGCCTGTCTTTGAGGTCGTGCTGGTGGCCGCGCGCCCCTGCCAGGTGCAGTAGCCGGTGGGCGTCGAAGGTGTTGCCGGCTTGGGAGATCTCGAAGTTGAAGTCGATTCCCTCGCCCCGCCCGACATCGACCATGTGATCGATGCTCTTGTGAGCCTGCGCCACGGTCATCCCGTACTTGGTTGCTAGGCGCTCGGCGTAGGGTCCCTCTCGGCGGGCCGGGGCACCAGGGTCGAGCTCGAAGGAACGCCAGTGGATCTCGACTTCGGCGGCGTGGGGGAACTCGGACAGGGCAGCTTCGAAACGGCGCTTCCCCACGTAGCACCAGGGGCAGACGACATCGGACCAGATCTCAACCTTCATGGTCCGGTAGAACACCGGCTGGGCGCCGCGTCATCCCGGCAGGAGGACCGTGGCACCCTGTCCCGGTGACCTCGCGGCGAGCCTGCGGCGGGCACAAGCCTCGTTGGCGAGGTTCTAGCGTGTCGGACTCGTGGCGGTCATCGAAGTCGAGGGGCTGCGCAAGAGTTATCGCCGGATTCGCCGGGCGCCGGTGCAGGCACTCAGCGGGCTCGACCTGAGCGTCCCCGAGGGCGGGGTCTTCGGGTTCCTCGGGCCCAACGGGTCTGGCAAGACGACCACCATCCGTTGCCTTCTCGGGTTGGTCCGACCCAGTTCTGGGGTGTGCCGGATCCTCGGGGCCGATACTCGTGACCAGCTGGCAACGGTGATCTCCAGGATTGGGGCGTTGGTGGAATCACCGGGGCTTTTTCCTGGCCTGACCGGGCGAGAAAACCTGGCCGTCCTGGCACGGCTGAACCGCATCGGAGCATCCTCGGTCGATGCCGCCCTTACCAGGGTGGGGCTGCAGGAGCGGGCCGACGATCCCGTCGGCGGCTTCTCGCTCGGCATGCGCCAGCGGCTCGGGTTGGCGGCAGCCATGCTGAAGGACCCGGCCCTGTTGATCCTCGACGAGCCGGCCAACGGGCTCGACCCGGCGGGCATAAAGGAAGTCCGGGACATCCTGATCGGCCTCGGACGGGAGGGCAGGACGGTCTTCGTATCCAGCCACCTGCTGAGCGAGGTGCGTCTGACATGCGACAACGTGGCGATCCTGTCCAGGGGCCGCTGCGTTGCCGCGGGATCGGTGCAATCGGTGCTCGCCGGCAAACAGGAACTCGGTCTCCTCGTGCGCCTGCCGCCGACCCAACTCGAAGCAGGCACGGCGGCGCTCAACGCGGTGGGGTTCATCGCCACCCTGGCGGGCGAGCTGATCAAGGTCAGCGCCGACCCGCGGTACGCGGGCACGGTTACCAAGGCGCTGGCCGACCAGGGTCTCTACCTGACCGAGTTGCGCCCCGAGGAGGCCGACTTGGAGTCGGTGTTCCTGGAACTGACCGAGCAGGTGTCGGCGTGAGCGCGCTGTTGGCGGGGGAGTTGCGTCGGGTGACGGCGCGGCGGCTGGTGCGCTGGATCTTCGCCCTCGCGGCTATCGGCATCGTCGTCGGTGCTCTGATCACCTTCTTCAAGACCAGCTCTATCTCACAGTCGGCGTACGAGGCTCGGGTCCAGGCCGCCCAGGCCTCGGCGACCTCCGGGGTCACGCCGCCGCCTGGATTGTCGTTCTGCCAGCCGGGGCAGAAGCAGGCGACACGCGGTCCGATCAACTGTGTCCCGCGGCCGACGGTAGAAGTCCACGATCCGCGATTTCATTTGACCAGCCTGAAAAATGTCTTCGAGGCGGTCGTGGCGCCTCTTTGCGTGCTGGCCTCGCTGATCGGGGCCTCGGTCATGGGTGCCGAGTGGCCCAATCGGACGATCACCACCATCTTGACCTGGGAGTCCCGGCGGGTGCGGGTGCTGGCCGCCAAGTCGATCGCCATCGTTGTCGTCAGCGTCGTGCTCACCCTGGCCACCCTGGTGCTACTGGGCGTGGCGCTGTTGCCGGCGGCCCTTCTCCACGGCACCACCATGGGGGCCAGCAGTACCTGGTGGCGGTCGCTGGCGGGCGTCCTCGGTCGCGGGACGGCATTGGTGCCCCTCATCGCCCTCATCGCGTTCTCGATCGCCGCCGTGGGGCGGAGCACCGCGTCCGCCTTGATCGTGTTCTTCGGCTACGTCGTCATCCTCGAGCGGTTCATCGTGCTGATACATGGGTGGGCCAGGTGGCTACTCGTCGCCAACGCCGTCGTGTTCATCACCGGCAAGGCACAGTCCATCGATGGCAACACCCGCACCTTCTGGACGGCCGTGGTGTACCTGCTCGTGGTTACCGCGGCGCTCTACCTGATCGCGGCGCTGGACTTCCGGCGGCGGGATATCGCCTGAGCCCCCGACGCTCACTGGGCCTCCTGGCCCGACCCGTACTGTTGGGTCGTGACCCACTTCGGTGACTTCCAGCTGGAGCTCTACCTGGCGGGCACGGCGGGCCAGGCGCCGCCCTTCCCGGTCACCTTCGAGGGAATGGAGGAGGCGGCCCGCCAGGTGCTCCGGCCCGAGGCGTTCGCCTATGTAGCCGGCTCGGCGGGGACCGAGGGTACCGCCCGTGCCAACCGGGCCGCCTTCGAGCGCTGGCAGATCGTGCCCCGGATGCTGCGTGGGATCGTGACCCGGGACCTGAGCACGGAACTGTGCGGGACCTCGCTGGCAGCGCCGGTGCTGCTGGCGCCGATCGGGGCCATCGGGATCATCCATCCCGACGCCGAGCTGGCCGTAGCCGCCGCGGCCTCCTCGATGGGCGTGCCCATGGTGCTGTCCACGGTGGCCAGCACCCCGATGGAAAAGGTGGCCGCCACGCTGGCCGCGGCCCACCCGCCCGGTGCCGGCTGGTACCAGCTGTACTGGCCGAAAGACCGAGAGGTGGCGCGAAGCCTCGTCGGCCGGGCGGAGCGGGCCGGGTTCCGGGCGATCGTCGTGACTCTCGACACCTGGGCCCTGTCGTGGCGGCCGCGAGACCTGGAACGCGGCTACCTCCCGTTTCTGCACGGCCTCGGCATCGCCAACTACCTGACCGATCCCGCGTTCTGTGCGGGGTTGGCCAAGGCGCCTGAGGAAGACATGCAGGCGGCTGTGCTGCACTGGGCCGCCATGTTCGGCAACCCCGCTCTCACCTGGGACGACATCGGGTGGCTCCGGGAGCAGACCCGCCTGCCAGTGCTGGTGAAAGGTGTCTGCCATCCCGACGACGCCCGGCTGGCGATCGACGCTGGGGTGGCGGGAGTGGTGGTGTCGAACCACGGTGGCCGCCAAGTCGACGGTGCCCGCCCGGCCCTCGACTGTCTGCCCGGCGTGGTGGCCGTGGCGGGCGACACCCCGGTGCTGTTCGACTCCGGCATCCGCTGCGGCGCCGACATCCTGAAGGCCGTGGCCTTGGGCGCCCGGGCCGTGCTGGTCGGGCGTCCCTATGTGTACGGCCTGGCAATCGGCGGCGCCGATGGAGTGCGCCACGCGATTCGCTGCCTGCTCGCTGAGCTCGATCTCACGCTGGCCCTGAGCGGGCATGCCTCCCTGGCGTCGCTCGGCCCAGACGCCCTCGTCGGGCGGAGGTGAGGGCCGGGCGCGACATTTAAGGCGGTATACCGCCTTAAATGTCGCGTGGTCATATGCCCGATGAGAGTCGCGCTCGTCCTCAGCCTCCCGTTCCTCTTGCGCCAGCGGCGCCTGTGAAGAGGACCACAACGTCTTCGTCCGATCGGACGCGCCCGGTTCGGGCCAAGACAAGCAGGCCGGCCAGGCCGGCGGTGCCGGTCTCGTCGACGTCGATGCCGGTCGTCCGGCGGGCCAGGCGGTTGGCTTCGATCAGCGTTGCCTCGTCGGCTACTACCGCCGTGCCGCCGGTCTCGAGCATCGCTCGGGCCGGCAACAGCCAGTCGTAGGTCTCGTCGTCCAGGATGCCGCGGGCAACGCTGGCCGGGGGAGACTCCCACGGGCCCATGTAGCGGCTTCGGCGGCGGGCGGCGTCTGTGGCGACGCCGGTGTCCTCCCGGAGGCGGCGCAACGCCTTTTCAAGGGGGTGGGCACTCGCCGTCTGGACGGTGTCTAGGGTCGGGAGCGCCTGGCGGGACGCCCGCTGAAGGGGGCGGCGAAGGCCGCGGACGACGGCGCTGGCGAGGGCGCCGCCGCCAACTTGGATCACCACCCGATCCGGTTGCTCGGGGAGCGCCTCGACGATCTCCCACGCCAACAGGGAGGCACCTTCGAGGCAGGAGCCGTTGTCGGGCCCCTGGCAGCTAAAGGGCACGGCGCCCGCGGCCACGGCGCGGCGGAAGCAGCGGTAGCACGGGTCGCCTGGCCGGCCATCCCGCGGGCAGAGTTCGACAGCGACGCCGAGGTCGCCAAGCCGGCCGAGTGTCGCCGGGTCGGCGTCGGCGGGCACGAAGGCGCTGAGGCGTCGGCCGACGGCGGAGGCGACCACGGCGGCCGCCAAGGCGGCGTTGCCGCAGCTTGCGATGGCGAGGTCGCCTGCCGAGCCCCGGCCCAACTGGTCGAGGACCTCCAGCAGGATGGCGATGCCGAAAAGGTGGCGGCCCTTGTGGGAGCCGGCCACGTTCCCGGTTTCGTCCTTGACCCACACCCGGGCGCCCACCGCTTCGTCGAGGGCGTCGAAACGGCGCAACGGTGTCGTCCGGAACCCGGTCCCGGCCACGTCCGCCACCCGGCGGTCGAGCGCGTCGACCAGCTGGATGAAGGAGGCGTCGTCGTGGCCCGCCAGTCGCCAGACCTGGTAGCAGCTGAGCCGGGTCCGGTAGCGAACAAAGGGGTTGTCGCTCGCCGGGTCGATCGAGGGGATCCAGGTGTCGTCCACGACCGGTACGAGGAGGTGGTCGATGTCGTCGCCGTCGATCTGGCGGGGACACGACCACAGCCACGGGCCGCAATCGACCGGCACCGAGGCGCCGCAGCCCTCACACCGAAGGCTCAGCAGGCTGGGCGAGCCCATGGCACCTCCGAATCGAGGCCGAGCCGCCGGTTCGCCAGGCCCGGTCGCCCCCAGGTATTGCGGGTGACGGCGTTCCGCCGCCTCACGCGGGGGCGCCAACCCCGGTCCGGGCGTTGAATTCGTCGATCAATGCGTCCCACTCGGGGACCAGGTCGCGGAGCCCGGTCCAGAAGGCCGGATCGCGGCGGGCCTCGAAGTCGGCCAGCGAAACGCCCCGCTGCTCGACCCAGGTGAAGTAGCCGAGGTTGAAGATCCGGGTCCGGGCGACATCGTCGAGTAGGAGCAGGTGGTCGTCGGTGACCCCCTTCAGATGCTCGGCGAACACCGCGGCGGGGTCCCAACCTGGGTGGGCCGCCTCCCGGGAGGCGCGCTCGGCCCCATACAGGGCCGCGCTGTCAGTGGCCACCGTCACGATCACGTCGTCTGGGCCGAGGTCGAGGCGCTTGGCCAGCTTGATCGACGCCACCAGGTTGCAGAGGCCGGACAAGCCAAGGTCCCCCATGGCGGAGACGCGGGCGCGCTCCAAACCGACGTGTTCGAGCAGGAAGGCGGCGCCCTTTTCCAGGTTGAACAACAGATCGAGGGCGTCGGTCGAACGGTCCGACACCGCCACAACGGCGTCGGTGGCCATCACGTTGTGTATCAACGGAATGTGCTTGTCGCCGATCCCTTGAATGTTGTGTTCGCCGAAGCCGTTGTAGAGCATGGTCGGGCACTCGAGGGCCTCGACGGCGACGGTGCGCGAGCCGTAGCGCTCCTTCAGGTAGTCGCCCGCCGCCAGGGTGCCGGCGGACCCGGTGGCAGCCACGAAGGCGGCAAGGCGGGTGGGGCCTCCGCCGGCGCTGGCGCCGACGGCCGCGCCGGCGCCACGTCGGCGGGCCGCAGCCACTGACTCGAAGACCGCGGCCGCGGCTGCCCCCGTTGCGTGGTAGTGGGCCAAGTGGTTGGCGAAGGCGCTGAACTGGTTGAAGACCACGTTGGCGGGGTCGGCGGCCAGCGCGTCGCAGGCCTCGTAGATTTCCCGGACGTTGCTCTCCGAGCCCGGCGTGCGGACGATGTCGGCCGGGTCGGCGACCCAGGCGTCGAGCCAGGAGAAACGGGCCCGGCTCATGTTCTCGGGCAGGATGGCGATCCCCCGGCATCCCATCAGGCGGCTGATGGCCACCCCACCCCGGGCGTAGTTGCCGGTGGAAGGCCAGATCGCCCGCTGCCAGGTGGGGTCGAACCGGCCGGTCACGATCTGCGGCGCCAGGCAGGCGTAGGCGGCCAGCACCTTGTGAGCTGCGATGAGCGGGAAGCGGTTGCCCAGCAGGAGGACGATCGTGGCCTCGACGCCGGTCAGCGCCGGGGGGACGACCAGGTGATCGGGGATCTCGGCGAAGGCGGGCCGGGCGGCGGTGGTGTGGTTGTGCCAGTGGACCCGCCACAGGTTGCGGGGGTCGGGGGCGTTGCGGTCGACTCCGGCCGAGGACAGGGCGGCCGCGGTGGCCGGCGTTGGGGTGGCCAGCTGGGCGAAGGTGGGCAGGGAGATGCCCTGCTCCCGGAACCGAGTGACCGCGTGCTGGTAGGCACTCTGGTCGACCCGCTGCGGGACCATCTGCGCAACCAGCTGCGGGACTGGGGTGGTCATCGGTCAAGAATAGGAGTGATGCTGCTTGTAGGCGGGACCGTCGTCGATGTCGACGGGACCCGCGTGGCCGACGTGCGGATCGCCGGCGGGCGGGTCGTAGAGGTAGGGCCTGACCTTGCTTCGGTGCCCGCGGGGGCCCAGCGGGCGAGCGGCGAGGAGGTCGTCGACTGCCGTGGATGCCTGGTCGTGCCCGGTGGGGTGGACGTGCACACCCATTTCCACCTGCCGGTCGGCGCGGTGCGGGTGAGCGACGACTTTTGGACTGGCACCCGGGCGGCCGCAGTCGGGGGCACCACCTGCATCGTCGACTACGTCACCGCCTACCGCGGGGAGGACCCGCTGGTTGCCTTGGCGACCTGGCGACGCTGGGCGGAGCCCGCGGTGGTCGACTACGGGCTGCATATGACCTTCACCGAGCGGGTCGGCGAGGCGGTGATCGCCGGATGCGTGGAGGCTGGGGTTACCTCGTTCAAGTTGTACCTCGCCTACCCGCAGCTGCTTCAGGTGGACGATGCCACCGTGCTCGAGACCTTGGTCGCAGCCAAGCGCCACGGCGGGCTGGTGACCGTCCACTGCGAGAACGGCGGCGCCATCGAGGTGTTGCGGCGGCGGGCGGTGGCCGCCGGGCGTACTGGAGTGCTCGAGCATGCCCGCACGCGCCCCGCGGTGTTGGAGGGGGAGGCGGTCACTCGGGCCATCGCCCTAGCCGAGGTGGCCGAAGCGCCCGTCTACCTGGTGCACCTGTCGTCGGCGCCCGCGTTGCAGGCGCTGCGTGAGGGCCAGGAACGGGGGGTCGCGGCCCTCGGCGAGACGTGTCCCCAGTACCTGTACCTGGACACGGCGCGCCTCGCCGGTCCCGACGGTGAGAACTACGTCTGTACGCCCCCGCTGCGTGATCCCTGGCATGCCGAGGAGTTGTGGGAGGGGCTGGCCCGGGGGACGCTGCACACGGTGGCGACCGATCACTGCCCATTCAACCTCGCCGATCGGCGAGCGGGGACCGCCGGGCGGCCCGAAGGATTCGCCGACTTCACCGAAATCCCAGGCGGCCTGCCGGGAGTGGAAACACGCCTGGCCCTCCTCTGGCGCGGCGTCGCCGCCGGCCGGCTGAAGGCTGCCGACTGGGTGCGCCTGTGCGCCGAGGCCCCGGCCCGCACGTTCGGATTGTGGCCCGCCAAAGGGTCGCTGCGGGTGGCGGCTGATGCCGACGTCGTCGTGTGGAACCCGGCGCGGCGCCAGCGGCTTGACGCGGGCGCTTTGCATATGCGGGTCGACCATTCGCCCTACGCCGACCTGGCGCCCCGGGCGCCCCGGGCGCCCCAGGCGTCCCTGGCGCCCCGGGCGGGAAGTCCGCAGTCAGGGGGGTTGCCCGAGCAGGACCGGGACGGAGTCGGTCCCGGCGAGGTGCTCGGGTGGCCGGACCTTGTCATCTCCCGGGGCCGGGTGGTGGCCGCCGGCGGCGAGCCGCGAGGCGAGCCCGGGTGGGGTCGTTACATCGCCCGTCGCCCGTAAGCGAGGCGCACATGGACAGACGGTGAGGTCACGTGCTGCTGGTGTGCGGGGCGCCCTCGTTCCCCAGTAGGAAACAAGCGTTCCCACTGCACCCACTCGCGAGGCGAGTTAGCGCCCGTGCCGTCTGGGCGCTTCCCGTCGCTTCCGCCAAGGACCGCCGCCACCTCGGTCCGCCACCGCCGTCGGCCCGGTGTCGGCGAAGGTCCACGCATCGTCGGGCGGCTCGTAGCCAAGGGCGGCGCGGGTGGACTCCAGGTCCAGCCGCTGGAAGCGGTTGGCGGAAAT
>JBOGGN010000344.1:0-10960 GCA_050744165.1 Acidimicrobiales bacterium
AGCCCGCTCACCTCCAAGGGGAGGCGGATGTTGGCCTGCACCGACCGCCACGGCAGGAGGGCCGAGTCCTGGAAGGCGATGCCCAAGTGATGGTTGCGGCGCACGACCGACGGCGCCTCGCCGTGGATGAAGGCCTGCCCGGAGCTGGGCTGCTCCAGATCGGCGAGGATCCGCAGGACCGTGGACTTGCCGCAGCCCGACGGCCCGAGCAAGGTCAAGAACCCGCCCTCGGGCGTGGTCAGGTTGACGTCCTCCAGCGCGGTGACGCTGGTACGGCCCAGCCGAAACACCTTTCCCAGGTGTTCGATGCGGATGCCGGCACCGGCCGCCTTCGCCGGCGTGGGGGCGGGGGCGGGAGTGGCGGGGCTTTTTCCCTCTGTTGTATCCGTTGACTTCTCCGCCCGGGAACTGACGGCCACGACCGACGGCCTCCCGGTTTAGATCGTGCCCAGGGCCGGGATGGACTTGAGCGAGGACTGCGCCGAGTAGATGGCGTCGAGCACCGACATGTCGAAGACCTGGCTCGGGGTGACCGTGGTGCCGCCGAGGCCGAGGGTGTGGCAGTTGGTGGTCTGGGTCGCCGGGGTGATGTAGAAGAGGCCGTGGTCCACGGCGTCGCCGATGACGATGAGCTTGTTCTGGGCCACCGACTGCTGTTGCTGGGCCGGCAGGCTCCCGGCGCTCGGGAACTGCGCCAGTGTCGTCATGGCGGCTTCGTTGGGGTTCGAGATGCACTCCTTCCAGGCGATGATCTCCGCCGTGAGGCATGCCTTCACCTTGCCGAGGTTGTTCTTGATGGAGTCCGCGGTGGCGATGTAGACGTTGCCGATCTCGGGGTAGTTGTAGTCGGCGAGGAGGAAGGTGTGGGTCTGGACGCCCTGCAGGCCGAGGGCGATGGGCTCGTTGGTGATGAAGGAGAACCAGCCGTCCACCTGGCCCTGGGCCAGCGGCGTCGGGTCGAAGCTGACCACCTGGGTCTTGACCTGCGACATCTGGATGTTGTTGGCCTGCAGAAAGGCGGCCCACACGGCGTCGTTGACCGACTGCACCCCGATCTTCTTGCCGATCATATCCTGGGGCGTGTTCAGCGGGTTAGAAGCCCGGGACATGATGCAGAACGGGTTCTTCTGGTACTGGGTGCCGATGACCTTGAGGGGGTTGCCCTTCTGGATGGACGCCGCCGTCGAGTCAAGCGAGGTGACCGCGACCAGGGCCTTGCCGGTCAGCACGACTGTTTCCTGCGGGGTCGCGTTGGGGCCCGCGGGGATCAGGTTGACACCCGAGAAACCCTGCTGGGTGTAGTAGCCCTTGGCCTTGGCCACGAACTCGCCGCCCGACTCCACGTCGGGGATCCAGGGCAGATTGAAGTTCAGCGTGCCCAGGCTGCCGGCGGCCGCGTGGGTCGATTTGGCGCTGCACGCGTCGAGTAAGCCTGGACCGGCCACGCTGACGAGCGCCGCCCCTCCGAGCAGCTTGGCGCCGCCCCGCAGGAAGGCTCGACGGTCCATCCCCGCCCCTCCCGAAAACCCCTTATGCCCCATGTCCATGTCCCCTTCCCTGGCTGCCGACTGACCATCCCCTTGGGCGTACCGCATCGAGCGGCGGCAGCGCCGGCATACCCCCCTGGCTGCACCCGATCGATGTCCCGACGCGCGAATGGTAACCCCTAGGGGGCCGTTGAGGGGCCACCGCGCGGTTGCTTTCGGCTGTCTCGAACCTTTCAGGTGGGAAAAAGGCGACCGGGTTGCCCGCTCCCGCCCGCGCTGCCCGTGCGGCGCTCAGTGGGCTGGGGGTGCGACCGGGTTGCCCGCTCCCGCCCGCGCTGCCCTTAGCCGGCGCTCAGCGGGGTGGGAGTGCGGCCCGGCGAGCGAACAGCTCCTCCGCTGCCGCCTGGGCCTCGTCCCGGACTCGGGCGGGGTCGAAGGTCTGGGGAATGCCGCCGCTGACCAGGCGGCGTCCGTCGACCCATACGTCGCGGACGTCGTGGCCGCAGGAGGAGAACACCAAATGGGCGGCCACGTTGAAGTCCGCCCCGTGAAGGACCGGGGTGGTGTGCAAGCCGCCGAGGTCGACGGTGACGATGTCGGCCCGCTTCCCGGGTTCTAGGGAGCCGGTGAAGTCGTCGAGGTGCAGCGCCCGGGCGCCGTCGATGGTGGCCATGGCCAGCACGTCCCAGGGATCGCCGGAAGTCGGGTCCAGCGTTGAGACCTTCTGCAGCAGGGACGCGAACTTCATCTCCTCGAGCAGGTCGAGGTTGTTGTTCTCCTTCTCGCCGTCGCTGCCGAGGCCGACGGTGACCCCTGCCCCGCGGAGGGCGCCGATGCGGGCCGGGCCCGATGACAGCTTCATGTTGGAGCACGGGCAGTGGGCCACCGCCGCCCCGGTCTGGGCCAGCAACTCGATCTCGCGGTCGTCGAGCCAGACGCAGTGGGCGATCACCGTGCGAGGGCCAAGGGCGCGGCGGCGGAACAGCTCCTCAATGGGACGGCACCCGAACCGGGCCTCTGACTCCTGCACTTCCCAGATCGTCTCCGACGAGTGGGTGTGCAGCCCGGTGTCGAACTCCTCGGCCATCTTGGACGCCGCGGTGAAGGCGGCGGGGGTGCAGTAGAAGAGATGCTCGAGGCCGACCCAGGTGCGGACCCGGCCGTGCGCGGTGCTGCGGTGGCTCTCCAGGAGCCGGCGGTTGGAGGCGAGGGTCTCGAAATAGTCGTAGCCCGGAGCGTCGGCCACGTACGGCACCAGGGTGGCCCGGATGCCCAGCTCCTCGGCCACGGCGGCCGAGCCCTCCATGAAGCGCCACATGTCCATGACCGACGTCGTCCCCGCGAGCAGGCTCTCGGCGTAACACTGGCGCGACGCCACGGCCGCGATTTCAGGGGTGAGAGCACGGTGGGCGGGGTCGACGTAGGTCTTCAGCCAGTCCCACAGCGACAGCGACTCCGCGGTTCCCCGCAGGAGGCCGCTGTGAAGGTGGCAGTTGTGCAGGCCCGGGATCACGGCATGGCCGGCCACGTCGACCACCTCGACCTCGCGCTCGGCCGACGCTCGGGGGTCGGCATCCAGCTCCGCCTGCGGGCCCACGGCCACAATGTGCACGCCGTCGATGAGCACCGAACCCGGGTCGTACGCCACCTTGGGGCCGGTCATGGGGAGCACCACTCCGCCGCGCAGCAACGTTGCAGCCACCGCCGAACACTAACGGGGTGTTGGAGAGGTTGGAGAGGGCCAGGTGACCCGCTGCCGGGCCGACCTCGTGCACCGCCTATCGCGCGCCTGGTCGAGCGCTACGACCTGATAGTCCGCGAGGACCTGGCAATCGCCAACATGGTCTCCCGGCCCGCCGCCCGCCGCCCGCCCCGACGGCCACGGCGTTTTCGAGCCCAGGCCCGCTCGGCGATGATGGCTCGCGGGTCGCCGCTATGGCTGACCAACTCGCTAAAGACCTCCTTGGCAAGGCCATGACTTAACGGCCCTAACACAAGTGCAGGGCGCTCTGACGCCCTGCACTTGTGTTAGGGCCGTTAAGTTAGCTCCGGGCTCGCCCAGGGCGGCGTCAACCTGTCCATCGACGACGCCGGGCGACTCGCGCAACTCCTCGCGTACAAAGCGCAAGAAACTGGCCGCAAGTTGATCGCCGTCGACCCCGCCATTTGGGCGAGCCCTAATGGGTGTGTTGGATGTGGGAGGCCATTCTCGGGGAGCAACCCGTACGCTTGGCGGGATGCCGGTGTTGTTTCCAACCTCAATCGCTGAGGCGGTCGCTGCCCTCGCCACGCCCGGCGCCCAAATCCTGGCAGGTGGCACCGACTTTATGGTCGAGGTCAACGCTGGGCATCGCCGGCCCGACACGGTCGTGTCGCTGCGGCGAGTCAGCGAGCTGCGGGGATGGCAACGGGTTGGGATGGGCGACCCGGGGGGCGCCGAGGGCGAGCCCGGCATCGGCGGCCGTCCCGCGCGCGGCCTCGTGCGGCTCGGGGCTGCGGTGACCTACACAGAGCTGCTCGAGGAGCCCCTGGCGGGGCTGCTGGCGGCGCTGGCCCAGGCCGCCCGGACGGTGGGCTCGCCCCAGATCCGCAACGCCGGCACTATCGGCGGCAACCTGGGTACCGCGTCCCCGGCGGGTGACACCCTGCCGGTGCTGGCGGCGCTGGAGGCCGTCGTCGAGGTGGCTGGTCCCGACGGCGTCCGTGAAGTACCGATGGCCGAGTTCGTCACCGGGCCCAAGCGAAACGCCCTCCAGCCGGGCGAGCTGATCGTCGCCGTGCGCATCCCCCTCGTCGACGGCCACCAGGAGTTCCGCAAGGTGGGCGTCCGCAACGCCATGGTCATTGCGGTGGCCAACCTGGCGCTCGTGATCGACGGGGCCGGCCGCGGCGTGCGCTGCGCCCTGGGCTCGGTAGGACCGGTGCCCATCCGAGCGACCGAAGCCGAGGCTTGGCTGGCAGCGGCCATCGACTGGGATCGTCTGGAATCCCCCGACCCGGGCGCGGCCTGCGCTTCCGACGCCGATCTGGCCACCTTCGGACGCCTGGTAACGGAGGCCGCCAGACCCATCGACGACCATCGAGGCACCGCTGCCTATCGCCGCCACGCGGTCGCCGTGCTCGCTCAGCGCTCTGCCGCCCAGGCGCTCACCGGCCTGGCCGCCGACGCCGGAGGCGCGGCTGCATGAGCGCCCCCGACGCGGGAGGGCGGCGGCGGCGTGAGCACCCCTACGCGGGAGGGGCGGCGGCGTGAGCGGCCCCTACACCCTCACCGTCAACGGCGCGGCCCACGACGTCGCCGATGCCTGGTTGGGCGAGAGCCTGCTGTACGTCCTTCGGGAACGTCTCGACCTTCCAGGTTCGAAGGCCGGCTGCGAACAGGGCGAGTGCGGGTCTTGCTCGGTGATCATCGACGGGTCCTTGGTGTGCGCCTGCCTGGTGCTGGCCGCCTCGGCGGTCGGTGCCGAGATCACCACCGTCGAGGGCCTGCAACCGGACCGAGGCGAGTTCAACGCCGTCCAGGACGGGTTTCTGGCCGAGGGCGCAGTGCAGTGCGGCTTCTGCACCCCCGGCTTGGTCGTGGCGTTGACCGACCTGCTGGCCCGCACCCCCGACCCGAGTGACCTCGAGGTACGGGAGGCCATCTCCGGCAACCTGTGCCGCTGCACCGGTTACGGCCGCATCCTGGCTGCCGCCCAGCGCGCCGCGGCCAGCACCTCGCGCTCATGACCGACACCTCACCGCGGCCGGGGTCGCCGCGGGCCGCACTGGGCTCGTGACCGACACCGTCACCGCGGCTGTGCTCTCCGCGGGGCGCATCGGGGAAAATGCCCCGCGCCCCGACGGCGGGCCGAAAGTCCGGGGGGAGTTCGCCTTCTCCGGTGACCTCTGGGCCGAGGGGATGCTGTGGGGTCGAACACTGCGCTCCCCCCATCCGTCGGCCCGGATCACCGCCATCGACGTCTCCGCCGCCCTCCAGATCCCCGGGGTGCGGGCGGTGGTGACGGCCGCCGACCTGCCGGCGTCGGTCAACTACGGCCTGGATCATCGCGACCAGCCGGTGTTCGCCGTGGACGTCGTCCGCTACGTCGGCGAGCCGGTGGCCGCGGTGGCCGCCGACCACCCCGAGACAGCCCGCCGGGCGTGTGCCGCCATCGTCGTCTCGTATGCACCACTTCCGGCTTTGCTCGACCCCGCCCTGGCAGCCACGGCGGCCCCGATTCACCCCGACGGCAACGTGTTCCGTCACCTCGTCATCCGCCGCGGCGACGCCTCCCTGCGAGGACCGGTGATCGTCGAGGGCAACTACGAAGTCGGCATGCAGGACCAGGCTTTCATGGGCCCCGAGGCGGGCCTGGCGATCCCGTCCGAGGACGGCGGCATGGACCTGATCGTCTCCACGCAGTGGCTGCACAACGACCAGCTGCAAGTGGCCGAGTGCCTGGGACTCCCGCCCGACAAGGTCCGGCTCTCCCTCGGCGGCGTCGGCGGCGCCTTCGGGGCACGCGAGGATGTCAGCCTCCAGATCCACGCCTGCCTCCTCGCCCAGCGCACCGGCCGGCCGGTAAAGATCGTCTACAGCCGGGAGGAGTCGTTCCTCGGCCACGTCCACCGGCACCCGGCCCGGATCTGGATGCGCCATTCGGCGTCGCCCGAGGGGCAGCTGGTGTCGTTCGAGGCACGGATTCTGCTCGACGGCGGCGCTTATCGCTCCTCCAGCTACCACGTGGTGGCCAACGCCGCCTGCTTCAGCGCCGGCCCTTACAAGGTTGACAACGCCCACGTCGACGCCGTCGGGGTGCGGACCAACAACCCGCCCTGTGGTGCCATGCGGGGCTTCGGTGCGGTGCAGGTCTGCTTCGCCCACGAAGCCCAGATGGACAAGCTGGCCGCGGCGTGCGGCCTCGACCCCGTCGAGATCCGGCTCCGAAATGCCCTTGCCTCCGGCGACGCCCTGCTCACCGGCCAGAAGATCGACGGCAGCCTCCCGGTGGCGGAGTGCATCCGCGGGGCCGCCGCCCTGCCCCTGCCCCCGCCCCCGGCGTGGGCGTCGCAACCCATGACCCGGCCCGGCGGTGCGGGACGAACCGCCGACGGCGGCCACGTGCGCCGGGGCGTCGGCTTCGCGGTCGGATTCAAAAACCTCATGTACGCCGAGGGGTACATGGACGGCTCCGCCGCCCGATGCCGGCTGGCGGACGGGCTGGCCACGGTCACCTGCGCTGCCGCCGAAGTCGGCCAGGGGTTCGTCACCGTGGCCCAGCAGATCGCCCGCAGCGTCCTCGGCGTCGACGACGTGCTCTTGGCGCCAGCCGACACCTCGATCGGCTCGGCTGGCAGCAGCTCCGCCAGCCGCCAGACCTGGATGTCGGGCGGGGCGGTGGAAAAGGCGTGCCGGGCGGTGCGCCACGCCGTCCTCGCCCATGTGGGCCAAAGGTACGGCCTCGATCCGGCGACACTGGACATCCACGAGAACCGGATCATCTCCGCCGACGGCGTGCTCGACCTGGCGGTGGCCGAGGCGGCTCCCGGCGAGGTGTTCGAGGAGACCGTCGAGTACCACCACCGCCTGACCCACCCCCTCGACGCCGACGGCCAGGGCGACGCCCACGTGTCCCTGGTGTGCGCCGCCCACCGGGCGGTGGTCGATGTCGACCCCGACCTGGGTCTGGTGCGCGTCGTGCAAGTGGTGACGGGCCAGGATGTGGGACGGGCCCTCAACCCACTCCAGGTCCTGGGCCAGATCGAAGGCGGCATCGCCCAAGGCCTGGGTCTGGCGACCATGGAGGAGCTGACGCTGCGCGAGGGGCGCATCCTCAACCCGTCGTTCACCGACTACCTGATCCCCACCGCCCTCGACATGCCCGAGGTCGTCGCCACCTTGATCGAGATCCCTGAGCCCGGTGCGCCCTTCGGAGCCAAGGGTGTCGGCGAGCCACCCACCATTTCCTCGACGCCCGCCATCGTGGCCGCGCTGCGCGCCGCCACCGGCAAGGCGCTGGCCCGGGTCCCGGTGCGGCCCCAAGACATCGCCCTCGGCGGGGAGGACCTATGACCGTGGCCGCCGAGGTCCTCGACGTCGACCTGCTGGCCTTCGAGCGTGGGGACGGCGCCGCCCGCCGGGCGGCGGTCGACGGGGTGCTGCGCAGCCTCGGCACCGGCTTCGTCACCACCTCCCACGACGTCCCCGAGGACCTGCTGGACGAGGCCTACGGCATGCTGGCGGCCTTCTTCGCCCTGCCGGCGTCGGTCAAGGGCCGGTGGGTGGCTCCCCGAAGTCACGGCCAGACCGGTTACACCGGCCTCCTGGTCGAGACCGCCGCTGGCGCCGACCAGGCGGACTGGAAGGAGATGCTCAACTGGAGCACCGACTTGGATCCGGCCCACCCGCTGCGCCGCCGGTACCCGGCCCAGTACCACGACCAGGTCCTGCCCGACGGCGACGTGCCCGGCATCGCCAAGGTGCTGACCACCTTCCACCGGCGGATCCTCGACCTTCAGCGACGGTTTCTGCGCATCGTGGCGGTGGGACTCGGCTGCCGTGAGTCGTTCTTCGACGACCTGCTCGCCGACGGCACCACCTTGACCCGGGCCATCCATTACCCACCCATGGCCACTGCCCCTGAACCGGGGCACATATGGGCCGCTCCTCACACCGATATCAACCTGATCACCGCCCTTCCTCGCGCCAGCGGTCCCGGGCTCCAGCTCCTGACCTCTGACGGTTGGGCCGACATCGCGGCCCCACCCGGCCGCATGATCATCAACAGCGGAATCATGCTGGAACGCCTGACCAACGGCCGGATCCCCGCCGGGCTCCACCGGGTGGTGGCGCCCGAGGGGCCGGGGCCGGTCGGTGACCGGTACTCGGTGGTGCAGTTTTGCCACCCGGCGCCCTGGTTCGTGCTCGGTCCTCTGGCGTCCTGCGTCACCGCCGAGCGGCCGCTGCGCTACGGCGCCATCGAGGCCGGGGCACTTCTGGAGCGGGTGCTCTGGGACATCAACCTGGTGCCCCACGCTCCGCAGTAAGCCAACAAAAGACCGGCCACCCGGGCCCATCGACGTGCCGGGCGACGGCGAGGACGGAACTGGCGGCGCCTGAGCGCGCTATAGCGCGTTCTGGCGCCGCCAGTTCGTGCGTCACTGTCGGGGCTCGACGTCGAGGGGGTGAACCCGGTGTCGGGACCGGGCAATGTCGAGGGTCGCCCATCCTGGCGACGTGCTTCAGTTGAACATCCTGGCGGTCAAACCGGCGGGGTTCGGTTGAACCCTGCCCGGTGGTCGGCGACGATGAACCATGGTCACTGCCGCCTTGTTGGTCATGGACGTCCAGAACGGCATCGTCGAGCGGTACCCCGACGCCGCCGCACCGCTGCTCGAACGCCTCGAGAAGGCGACCGCGGCCGCCCGGGACGCTGGCCTGCTGGTCGTGTACGTGCGGGTCGGGTTCCGAGCGGGAGCGCCCGAGATCAGCGCCGCTAACAGGGTTTTTTCGGCGGTGCCGGCCCGCGGCGGTATGGGCGTCGACGATTTCGCCACCCAGGTCCACCCTGTCGTAGCGCCCCACCCAGTCGATGTGGTTGTCGTCAAGAAGCGGATCAGCGCCTTTTGCGGCAGCGACCTCGACGTGGTGCTCCGCTCTCGTCAGGTCGGGTGGCTGGTGCTGGCCGGCATCGCGACCAGTGGCGTGGTCCTGTCGACCCTTCGCCAGGCGGCCGATCTTGACTACCAGCTGACGGTGCTCCGGGACGGCTGCCTCGACGCCGACCCTGAGGTCCATCGGGTGCTGCTGGACAAGGTCTTCCCCCGGCAGGCGGAGGTCGTGACGACCGACGAGTGGATTGCCACCCTCGCGTCCTGAGTGGCGGGTGTGGATCGGCCCGCCACCCGGCGGGGTGCGGGAACCAAGCAGGCCAGCGCCACACACGCCATCGCCATGGCGGTGCACTGGGAGCGCCTTCGCATTGGGGCCGACCCCATGTACCTGAAACGCTGGGCGGGGCCGGCGGGTTCCACGGCCGATCGAGTGGACGCAACCGGTCCTGCTGGCGCAGGCAAAGGAAGCGGCGCCCGCCCAACCGGGAGGGACCCACGGGTATGTTGAGCCCTGGCGCGAGGCGGCTACCTTTTTCCCCATGGAGGCAACGACGTCGCCCGAGCGGGAGGTGATGACGTGGGCCGGGTTCGGCGAGGCCAGCCGGGCGCTGGCCCAGATGGTCGCCGACAGCGGATTCCGGCCCGACCTCGTGCTCGCCATCGCCCGGGGCGGCCTGGCGGTGGCGGGCGCCCTGGCCTACGCCCTGTCGGTGAAGAACTGCTTCGCCATGAACGTCGAGTTCTACACCGGCATCGACGAGCGCATCGACATGCCGGTGATGCTGCCGCCGACGCTGGACGTGGTCGACATCACTGGGCTGCGGGTACTGGTGGCCGACGACGTCGCCGACACCGGGCGCACCCTGGAGCTGGTGCACAGCGTCATCGAGAGCCATGTCAGCGAGGCCCGCTGCGCCGTGCTGTACCAGAAGCCCCGCTCGGTCATCGACTGCGAGTACGTCTACAAACGCACCGACACGTGGATCAACTTCCCCTGGTCGACCGAGGAGCCGATCTGGGCGCCCGAGCAGGTTCGGGTGGAGGCCCTTTAGTTAGGCGCAGGGGTTGGCGCCGTCGGGACTGAGAAAGGCCCGGCGGACCTCGGCCCGGGGGACGTCGTCGAAGAGGTCCGGGTAGGCGTTGCGAGCACTACCATGCCGACGAACCTTCGTCTGAAAGTACGGGGACACCATAACCTTCCACGTCGGTGACCGGGTGAGGATTCGTGGTCTACTCCTGCGCGGGCGAACCGGGACTATTGTCCGACCAAGCCGGTTGTTATTGAAGAAGGCCTGGCTCGTTGAACTCGACGACGCCAATACATTTCTTCGCAGAACAAGAATCGTCGAACGCATCCTTGAACCGATGTGATTGCTGACCAGGCGTCATTGAGCGTCATCTGCTTCGTCTACCCCCACGCACCCGCGCTCCCTAACTGCGATCGGTCCAACTAAGAGGCGACAGCGGGGTCCGTCGCCTGGTCCGGAAGGGAGCGCCGTGAACGGACTCACGCTGTAGCCCCCGCTTGTGATTCGATTTCACAATGTTTCGGACGCCATGCCACGCGCTACCGGTGGGTTGATGGCAGCGCACGACGAGTCCGCGACATTCGACCAGCTCGACCGCTGGATCGCCGAAGTGGGCGAGGACTACATCGCCCGCCTGGTCGAGGAAACCAGCCGAGGCGTAACTGAGGGGACGATCCCGGCGTTCACCGACAAGGACGCCTTCCTCGAGCACCTACGAACCACCATCGCCCATAAGCCGGCGTGAGTTGGCGAATCCTCACAATTCCAACCGCCGAGCCCGACTTTTAGTTGATCGGAGAAGAGGCCCGCGCCTCGAAGCCGCCTTTCTCGCCGCAGCGACAACATCTG
>JBOGGN010000345.1:0-21267 GCA_050744165.1 Acidimicrobiales bacterium
GGCCTTCGGCTTCAGCCTCACCGTCGGGCGGCAGCGGCGGCTGCTCGTGGTTGATCAGCCAGGTTTGGAAATCCTTCGGCGTCTGCACCATGACCAAGAAGCCCATCCGGGCGTGCTCGATGCCGCAAAACTCGGCGCACTCGCCCCGGTAGGTACCGACCTTCTCCGGCGTGAACCGCAGGATGTTGTGCTGGCCGGGGATCACGTCCATTTTCCCGGCCAACTGCGGCACCCAGAAGCTGTGGATCACGTTGTCCGAGTCGAGCCCGATGGCCACCGGCTGGCCGGCTGGAAGGTGGATCTCGTTGGCGGTGACGACGCCGGAGGCCGTGTAGTCGACCGACCACCACCAGTCCTTGGCGCTGACCTCGAGCTGCAGCGCGTCCGTCGAGGGCTTCCGGAGTGACGCGGTCACATGCACTGTGGCCACCGCCAGGACGGCGAGGATCACGATCGGCGCCCCGATGCCACCCCACACGATCCACGCGTCGTCGCTCACCTTGCCTTCGCCGGTACCCCGTCGCCCCCGAAGAAAGGCCCAGATGATGAAACCGGCCACGATGGCGTAGACGGCTGCGCCCATCGCGAACATGAGCCACCACAGTCCCGCGATGCTCTTTGATTCGCTGCCCGCGGTGTGCAGCATGTTGGGGGCTCGGCTGTTGCAACTGGCGAGCAGCAGCCCGGACAGGGGCACACCGATGGCCGCAAGTGCCAACCTCCGCCGGTTCGTCTGCGGCCGGTTCACTGGCGGCGATTCCAGAACGACGGGCCGGGCGGCTGGCTGAAGCCGCCCTGGGCACGCACCACCCCGTCCTCACCCACCGTCAGCGGCAGCTGCGGGAGCGGCTGGGCCGCCGGCCCGAAGATCGGCTTGGCACCGTTGAGGACGTCGAAGGTCGACTGGTGGCAGGGACACAACAGCTGGTGGGAACCGGCCTCGTAGAGCCCCACCGGGCAGCCGGCGTGGGTGCAGACCTTGGAATAGGCCACCAGGCCCTCCGGCGCCCACCCCTGGCGGCCGGGCGGCGCCGTGATGAGGCTGGGATCGACCCGCACCAGCACCGCCTGGCCTGTCTCGGAGTTGACGGCGCCGTCGGGAAAGACGGTGACCAGGCCGTTCATCGGAACCTGGCTGGCGTAGACCGGGCTCCCGTCGACGTTGACCAGCCGCTTCCCAGGCGACCAAGGGGTGTCGTCCAGCTCGGCGTCACTCGGGCTTGGGCCGAGCGAGCGCAGCGGGAACAGGAGGGCCACGCCGAAGGCCACCGCCGACGCACCGAGGCTGCGCAGGATCAGGCGCCGCCGAGTGATGGCGCCCCCCCGCCGCAGGTCCTCCTCGAAGGTCTCTTCGTCCGACGACGGCTCCGGGTGGGCGAAGATCTGCCGCGGCTCGGACTCGGGACCCTGTGGTAAAAGCCGGTGTGCCCAGGTGACCATGCCCACCGCGAAACCTCCGGCCCCTGCGGCCAGGAGGAGCCCTTCGAGCTGCGGCTGGCCCCCCCGCGAGTACACGACCGCCAATCCGACGGCCGCCGCTGCCGCCACCAGGAAGCTGGCGGAGATCAACTCCGCATCGCGCCGTTCGTGGCGGCCCTCGCCGAGCGGCCCGCGGCGCGATGGCGTGCCCCCGGTGGGCGGGGGCACGGAATCCTTGGGAGGAAGGGTCCCGCCCGCCAGGGTCACGATCGGTCGCCGATCCATCGGCAGATCAAGAGGAGTGCGGCCAGGCCGACGAGGATGGCGATGCCGCCTTCGGCGACGGGGCCGATGAACCACAGCGGGTTACCGCCGGGGCTCTTCGGGTGGTCGAGATAGCGGACGTAGGCCACGACGTCGTTCAGCTGGCCGGCCGGAATGGCGGGCGGCCCGAACGTCGGCATCTGGTCAGGCCCGGTTTCGATGGCTTCGGCGATCTCGGTTGGCGTCGCCCCCTGCACGCTGGGCGCCGCCCGCTGGTAGAGGGCGCCGCCGACGCCCGACCAGGAGTGACAGGCGGCGCATTGCAAGCGGTACAACTCCCCGCCCGTGCCCAGGTCGGTGCCTGCCAGGTTGACGGTGGGGATCGGCGGCCCACCCGGGGCGATGGTGGCGATGTAGGCCTCGAGGTCCTTGATCACCGGTGCCGGGTAGGCGGCCGGGCCGGCGTGCGGTTGGACGTCGGGATCCGGGAGCCGCTGGCCCGGCGGAGGTTGGTTCTCCGGTGACTTGGCGGGCCGGGTGCTGGCGTACAGCGGCATGCGCCCGGTGCTCACCCAGTAGTCGACCGACGCCGTCCCCACGCCCTGGAGCGACGGGGCGAAGCTGGTGCCCTGGGCGTCGGCCCCGTGGCAAACCGCACAGTCCCGGAGAAAGACTTCACGGCCGGTGGAGGTGCCCGCGTCGCGGGGAGCCGCTGGGGCGCGAGAGGCAGCGGCAGCCAGGGGCAGCGCTCGGACGGTGCCGGGACGGGTGAAAAGCATCCCCGCGATGGCCGCCACGGCGACGACAACGAGAGGACGGAAGTCGCGCCCGCGCGACAGGGGCCAATGAGTGAGCCGAGCTTCCCAGTTGTTCTCGACCATCCCGCGCCTTGCCGCCAAACTTGTCGCTACCCGTGCCGATGTTCTTTGGCCGTGCCGATGTTCTCTGGCAGGCCGCGCCTACCCGGAACCTGTTGACTTCAAACGGGTACCAGGGTCGGCCCCGCGGGTATCACCTCAGGTGAGGATTGGCTCGACGAATCGAGGTGGCCAATGGCGGAAGCGCAATCCATGAAACGAATTGTGGCGGTGTTCCCGAGCGATGCCGCTGCCCGCGAGGCAGCGCGCGCCGCAGTGAGTGCAGGTGCTGACGCGGCGACGGTTGGCATCAGCCAGGGGCAGGACGAACGCGGGATGTTGATGCACGAGATGCAAGAGGAGATGGACGGGGCCACTGCCGGGCCGCTGACGGCGGCCATCCCGGGCCCCGCCCGCAAGGCCATGTACGGCACGGTCGTGCTGGCTGGGGCCATCGGCGCAGTCGTGGGATTGCTGGTGGCGCTGATCCCGCTCGGCAGCTGGGCACTCAGTTGGCGACTCCTCGCCTACGGGCTGATCGGCGCCGCCGCAGGTGCCACCATTGGCTTCATCATCGGCGCCGGGCTCGGCGCACCCGGTCCGGCCGTACCGACGACGAGCGAGGGTGGGGTGACCGTGGGCGTCAACGCGCCGGCCGACCGGGCTCGGTCCGCGGCCGAGGCGATGGCGGACCAGGGCGCCATACGAGTCGATCTGTTTCCCGCCGAGGGTGCAGGGCACCGGCTGCAGCCGGGGCCACAGGCCTCGACGACCGACGGCGTTCGCCGGGTCGGCAATCGACTGACGCAGTCCGGAGGCGACTGGCCACCGGACGAGCCCGCTCACTAGAGGGCCCTGTGGACAGATAGGTCGCACTGGGCCAGATCGGTCCTGCAAGCGGGCCAGGTTGCGATGGATGGCGCTTGGGACGCGACGTACCGCAGCAGCTGCCCCCAATCCGGGGTTGCGGATGGAGCGGTTGAGGCCGGCCCGGGCAACCGGCGCAGCTTACTTAACAGCCCTAACGCAAGTGGAGGGCGCTATAGAGGCTGTCGCATTACTTGTTGCTGGGCCGCGGGCGGGACCCGGACACCGTCCCGCGTGGTGGCATCACCCACCGCCCGCTGCGGACACAGTCTTGGTGACTTTTGTGGCACCTGGTGACCAAACAGTGGGGATTTCGGTCGAAAGTGGCACCAAGAGCCACAGATGTACACAGGACTGTGACCGTCCGCCGTCAACCTGCCCGTCGTCGCTCTTCAGGAACACCCCATTTTGCGACACCCTGTATCACGCCCTGCACTTGCGTTAACCGCGTCAAGTTATGGCCGTGTTGAGCTCCAGCCGGCCCGCTACCCGACGCGGCCCCGCACGGCACGGCGGTCCGGCGGCATGGCCCAGCTAGCCCAGCCCGCCGCCACTTCGCGAACCGGCCGGCGGCCGCCAGGAGCACTTCATCGCTCCCGCCGGGCGCCGGCCGATCATCTTCCTTCGTCAGATGTCAGTGCCCGGCGTGAATCTTCTCCATCGCCGTTCGTGCGGCATCGCGGACCCGATCGCCAACAGCGGCGATAGAACCGACGGCCACGTTGCCCGGAGGCGTATTGGGAGCGCCCGGGTGCGGATGGGTCGGTGCCGCCGCCTTGGCAGCCCGGTAGGCAGTCGCCAACTGCGCCCGCCGGTCCTCGCTCACGGATTCACGCAGCTTCGGGAACACGTGCTGCTCCTCGCTCTGGGCATGGGCCAGGGCTTCTTTTTTCAAAGTGGCCATCGACGTCGCGAATTGGCTGCTGTGCCGGTCCATCGTCTCCATTTTGGCCAGTAGTTCCTCCGCCTTTTGCTGCTCCGCGATGCGAGGTTCGGCCACCTGGTCTCCGTTGGGCACCGAGGAGCGCACGACCGGGTAGACCACTTCTTCCTCGGCCACTTCGTGGGCCACCAGTGCCGATACCAGGTCGTCGAACAACTTCGACTGGTCAACCGACGATTGTCCGATCTTGCCAAGGAGGGACTCCGCCTCCTTGTGATCCGCCAGCAACAACTCGACGATATCTTTGTCCGCCATGTTTGCTCCTCTCTGTATTCGGTTGGTCTAGGGGTGCAGCAGGACCTTGGTCCAGCCGTCCTCGCGCCTGTCGAAGCTCTCGTACGCCCCCGGTGCCTCGATCAGGTCGAGTTCGTGGGACACGATGCTGCCCGGAGTGGCCCGGCCGGCAACGATCAGGTCGCGAAGCTTTCGGTTGTATCGCTTGACCGGGCATTGACCGGTACCCATCTGCTGGCCCTTGCTGAAAAAGGTGCCGTACTGCCAGTCGATACGGCCCTCCTTGGCAGGCCCCGTCGCCGCCTTGGGGTCCTCCGGCATATAGACGCCGACCACGCCGATGCCGCCCGTGCTGCGCACCACCGAGACCAGGTTGTCCAACACCAAAGCCGGGTGCTCCTCGCCGGTGGGGTCGTGCGCCTGGTAGCCGACCGCCTCCACTCCCCGATCGACCGGGGAGCCACCGTTGGCCTCGACGATCTGCTCGACAGGATCGCCCCGTGAAATGTCAATAGGGTCCGCACCGAACTTGGAGGCCAGCCGGAGGCGGTCGGGTTCCTTGTCGGCCACAAACACGCGGGCCGCTCCCAGGAGGAACGCACTGTGGGCAGCCATCAGGCCGACGGGTCCGGCGCCGAACACGGCGACGGAGTCCCCGGCGCTCACGCCCGCCAGGACGCAGCCGTGAAAGCCGGTGGGAAAAATATCGGAAAGGAGGGCAAAGTCGTTTTCGAAGTCACGGCCTTCGGGGAGGGGCAGCAGGTTGAAGTCGGCATACGGCACCCGCAGCAGTTCGGCTTGACCGCCTTGATAGGGTCCCATGTTGGCATACCCATAGGCCGCGCCGTCGACCCCCGGGGTCGGGTTGGTACTGAGGCAGAACGACGTCCAGCCAGCCACACAGTTCGGACATGTGCCGCAGGAGATGTTGAACGGCACCGACACACGGTCGCCCGGCTCGAACCACTTTACCGCCGAACCCACTGCTTCCACGATGCCGGTATTTTCGTGGCCGAGCACTTTGCCGGACTCAACGCTGGTCCGGCCCTCGTACATGTGCAAGTCGGACCCGCAGATATTTGTCGTGGTGAGCCGCACGATGACGTCCTGGGGGTCTTCGATGGTCGGCTCCGGCACGTCCTCGACGTGGATCGAATACGGCCCGCGATACACAACCGCTTTCATCGTTGACAACCTCCGCCAGTAAACGAACCGTGGCCGTCCCTATTCAGACGGGTCGCGGCATCCCTTCCCCGGGCTTCTCGGTTCCAAACGATTGGCGCACCTTCACTAGGCAGGCCGCAAGCTTGGCCCGGGCACCGCCACGGCAGCGCCAACTATGACCCAGAAATGTCACGCGTGTGCTTTTCTTATTGTTGTTTGGCTCTAAGGCTGGGGGGTAGGACGTGGCTGAGTCCCCTTAAAGCGGTAGGGGGGCGCGAGCCGGTGGACGAGGGATGTTGGGTGCAAGTTCTCGGTATCAACGCGGTCTTCCACGACCCGGCGGCGGCGCTGGTCGTTGACGGCAAGGTGGTGGCGGCCGCAGAAGAGGAACGATTCTCCCGACGCAAGCACGGCAAGCGCCCGGTGCCGTTCTCGGCGTGGGAACTGCCCGAGGCGGCAGCCCGCTGGTGTCTCCAGGAGGCGCACTGCGATCCGAGCGACCTCGACGCAGTGGCCTACTCGTACGATCCCGCCTTGGCGGCACCCGTCGGGGAGGACCTGACAGTCGACGAGTGGGAGCCGCTGCGGACCTTGTATGCCAGCAGGGCGCCGCGTTTCCTTGGTAGCGCACTTGGCGGCGTCGACCCTGACGTGGTGCGCTTCGTGCCCCATCACGTGGCCCACGCCGCCTCGGCCCACCTGGCGGCACCCTTCGAGGACTCCAGCGTCCTGGTACTCGACGGTCGCGGCGAGCGCGCCTCCTCCCTTGCCGGGCGTGCGCGAGGCGGAGCCCTCGAGGTCCTGGCGTCCCAGGACCTCCCCCACTCCCTCGGACTGTGGTACGAGGAAGCGACCGAGCACTTGGGCTTCCTGCGCTCCTGCGACGAGTACAAGGTGATGGCCCTCGCCGCCTACGGCGAGGCCACCATGCTCGGCGAGCTACGACAACGAGTGAAGACCACGGGGGACGGCGGCTTTGCTGTCGAGGCGATGGACTGGGCGGCGCTGACGAAGCGCCGGGCGCCCGGCGATGCGGTGCAGCCGGAGCACGCCAATCTGGCGGCCAGCGTCCAAGCGCGCCTCGAAGAGGTCCTTCTGGAACTGGCGGGATGGTTGTTCCGCGAAACCGGCGACCGGGTCCTCACCATTGCCGGCGGGGTGGCCCTGAACTGCGTGGCCAACAGCCGCCTGGCCGAGCAGGGGCCGTTCGAGACCGTCTGGGCCCAACCAGCGGCGGGCGACGCGGGGACGGCGCTCGGGGCCGCCTTGTACTGCGCCCACGCCCTTGGCGACCGGGTCGCCCCGCTCCAAGGCGTGGACCTCGGCCGCGGTTTCGGCGACGCGGAGCTCGAGGCCAGCCTGCAGGCCGCCCGAATTCCCTACCGCCGCCCGCCCGACATCGCCGAGGCGGCCGCCGAGATTCTGGCCGCCAACGGCATTGTGGGCTGGTTCCAGGGGCGTAGCGAGTTCGGCCCCCGGGCGCTCGGCCACCGCAGCCTCCTGGCCCACCCGGGGCACGCCGGCAACGTGGAGCGGCTAAACGAGGTCAAAGGGCGTGAGCAGTTCCGGCCTGTCGCGCCCATGGTCCTGGCCGACCGAGCCGCCGAAATCTTCGACGGCCCCGTGCCGAGCCCGTACATGCTCTTTACCCACCGGGTGACCCCGGCGTGGGCGCCCCGGTTGCCGGCCGCGGTTCACGTCGACGGCACGGCCCGCATCCAGACCGTCGACCGGGCCACCGAAGAGCTCCTCGGCCGCTTGCTCGACGGCTTCACTCGCCGCAGTGGGCTGCCGGTGCTGGTCAACACCAGCTTCAACACTGCCGGCCGGCCCATGGTGGACGATCCCCGCGACGCCCTGGAGTGCTTCGGGTCAGCGCCCATCGACGCGCTGTGCATCGGTCCCTTCCTGATCCGGCGGGCCGGCCAATGACCGCCGCGGTGGCACCCGAGGCGGTGGACATCGTCATACCCACGATCGGCAGGCCGTCCCTGGCAACGCTGCTGGCGGCGCTCTCGGGTTGCCTCTCGCGCGTGCTCGTCGTCGACGACCGCCGCTCGCCCTCTGCGCCTCTCGAGCTGCCTCGTGGCATCGAGGTGGTGCGGTCCGGGGGCCGGGGTCCGGCCGCGGCCCGCAACGTTGGTTGGCGCTGTCGAGGCGCCGAGTGGGTTGCGTTCCTCGATGACGACGTGGTCCCCGAGCCGGGTTGGTTCGACGCCTTGCGGACCGATTTGGCTGCGACCGGCGTCGACGTTGGTGGCAGCCAGGGGCGGGTGTCGGTCCCCTTGCCGAGGCACCGGCGTCCCACCGACTTCGAGCGCGACGTGGCCGGCCTCGGGTCGGCGGACTGGATCACCGCCGACATGGCCTACCAGCGGGTGGCGCTGGCGACCGTCGGCGGCTTCGACGAGCGCTTTCCCCGTGCCTACCGGGAAGACGCCGACCTGGCCACCCGGGTTCGGGACGCCGGCTGGCGGCTGACAAAGGGATCGAGAACAGTGACCCACCCGGTGCCCCCGGCACCGTGGTGGATCAGCGTGGCCCGCCAGGCGGGCAACGCCGACGACGTCGTGCTGCGTGCCCTGTACGGTCGCCGGTGGCGAGAACGGACGGGGGTTCCGCGAGGCCGACGGGGCCGCCACCTGGCGGTGGCCGCGGCCGCCGTGGGCACCGTCGGAGCCCTGGTCGCGCACCGCCGCCGCCTGGCGGCCGCGTCGGGCGCCCTGTGGTTCGCGGGCACCGCCGAGTTGGCTGCGGCCCGCATCGCACCGGGTCCCGCGGACTCCCGAGAGGTCGCCGCCATGGTGGCCACCAGCGTGGCCCTCCCGTTGGCGGCCACCACCTACTGGTTGGCCGGCTGGGCCACGCTGCCGGCCCGGTTGCGTCCCCGGGTGGTGCCACCGGCGGCGGTGCTGTTCGATCGGGACGGAACCCTGGTCGCCGACGTGCCCTACAACGGCGACCCCGACCTTGTGGTCCCGACGCCCTCGGCCCGCCGGGCGCTGAGGCGGCTACGGGCTGCCGGAATCCCGACCGCGGTCGTCTCCAACCAGAGCGGGGTCGGCCAGGGCCTGATCACCGAGGACCAGGTCGAGCAGGTCAACCGCCGCATCGAGAATCTGCTCGGCCCCGTCGGCCCGTGGTTCGTGTGCCCCCACGTGGCGGACGACCACTGCGGCTGCCGCAAGCCCGCCCCAGGGCTCGTCCTGCAGGCGGCGTCAGCGCTTGGCGTGGCGCCCACCGATCTCGCGGTGGTAGGCGACATCGGCGCCGATGTCCAGGCCGCCCAGGCGGCAGGCGCCCGAGGGATCTTGGTGCCCACCGCCGCCACCCGGCCCGAAGAAGTGGCAGCGGCTCCCGAGGTGGCAGCCGACCTCGACGCCGCCGTCCGTCTCCTGCTCGGGGTTCGATGATGCGGGTCCTCCTGGCTCGGCTGGACAACCACGGCGACGTGCTGCTCACCGGGCCCGCCGTGCGGGCGGTTGCCGCCAGTGGCTCGGAGGTGGTCTACCTGTGCCGCCCCGGCAGCGCCGACGCGGCCCGGCTGCTGCCCCATGTCGGGCGGATCCTCACCTTCGAGGCGGCCTGGATCGTCGACCCGCCAGCGCCGCTGCGCCCCGAATCGGTGGCTCAGCTGGTGGAGGACGTTCGGCGCCTCGCTATCGACCAGGCGGTCATCTTCACCTCATTCCACCAGTCCCCCCTGCCACTCGCCCTGTTGCTGCGCCTGGCCGGAGTCGGATGCATCGCCGCCGTCAGCGACGATTACCCGGGGACCCTGCTCGATGTCCGCCACCGGATCGAGGACCACTGTCATGAAGTGGAGCGGAACCTCTCGCTGGTCGCCACCCTGGGCTACCACCTGCCCCCGGGCGACGACGGTCGGCTGTCGATCCTTGCACCTGGCCGAGGCGACCCTCGCCGCCCCGTTGGCGACGTTGGCGACGTTGGCGACGTCGACGACTGGCGGCCCAGCTACGTGGTCGTCCATCCCGGTGCGTCCGTCGCCGCCCGTGCCCTGCCGCCGATGCTGGCCGCCGAGGTGGTGCCGGCGCTGGCCGCGGCCGGCTGGCGGGTCGTGATCACCGGGACCGCCGGAGACTGGCCACCAGCCGGCGCACCCCCGCTCAAGTCCACGGGGCCGGGCAAGGTTCTCAACCTGGTGGGCCGCACCGACGTGGCGACACTGGCCCAGGTGGTCGCCGGCGCCGGCGTCCTGATAGCCGGCAACACCGGGCCGGTCCACCTGGCGGCGGCGGTAGGAACTCCAGTGGTATCGGTCTTCGCGCCCACCGTTGCCCTCGAGAGCTGGCGGCCGTGGCGGGTGCCCTCGGTCATCCTGGGCGACCAGGCCATTGCCTGCCGCCACTGCCGCAGCCGCATCTGCCCGTTCCCGGGCCAGCCGTGCACCTCATCGGTCAGCACTGGCGAGGTGGTGGCCGCCGTCGAGAAGCTGGCCCCCGCCCACCAGCCGGCCCAATCAGCCGAGGCGGTCGCTTGATGGCACCTGAACGGACCTTGCGGATCTTCATGTGGCACGTTCACGGCTCCTACCAGACGGCTCTTCTCGAGACCGGCCACACCTTTCTCCTGCCCCGGCTCCCAGGCGGCGGCCCCTACGGGCGGGGCCGGGCGGACACCTGGGACTGGCCCGCCAATGCCAAGGCGATCCAGCCGGCCGAAGCATCGCACGCCGATGTCGACCTGGTCGTCCTGCAACGGCCCGAAGAACTGGTGCTGGCCGAGGCGTGGTTGGGCGGTCGCCGGCCCGGCCACGACATCCCCGCGATCTACTTGGAACACAACGCCCCCCAAGGGCCGATCAACGATCTCCGCCATCCCATGGCCGACCAGTCGGCCGTTCCCGTGGTCCATGTGAGTGCGTTCAACCAGCTGTTCTGGGACTCCGGCAACGCGCCCACCAGGGTTGTCGAACATGGTGTGATCGACCCCGGCTACCGGGCCACCGGCGAGCTGGACCGGGCGGTGGCGGTGATTAACGAACCGGTCCGTCGCCACCGGGTCACCGGTACCGACCTGCTGCCCGCCCTGTCCCGCCACTCGGGCATAGCCATCGACCTCTTCGGCATGAAAACCGAGGAGATCGGCGGACACGACCTGCACCAGCGAGAACTGCACCGGGAGATGGCCCGCCGCCGCATGTACCTCCACCCGGTGCGGTGGACGTCGCTCGGCCTGTCCCTCCTGGAAGCGATGCACCTCGGCCTGCCGGTCGTGGCGCTGGCCACCACGGCGGTAGCCGACGCCGTGCCCCCCGATGCCGGTGTCGTCTCCTGCGACCGAGAGGTACTGGTCGAGGCGCTGCGCTGGCTGGCCGCCGACGCCGACGCGGCGGCTGAGATGGGCAAGTGCGCCCGGGCTGCAGCCCTGGCTCGTTTCGGCCTGGACCGCTTCACCCGGGACTGGAACAACGTGTTCGCCGAGGTGGCGGCATGAGGGTGGCAATGGTCTCCGAGCATGCCAACCCGCTGTCCACCCTCGGCGGCACCGACGCCGGCGGTCAAAACGTCCACGTGGCCGAGCTGGCCCGGGCGTTGGCCCGCCAGGGCACCGAGGTGGTGGTCCACACTCGCCGCCAGTCCCCGCACGAGCCACCGGTGGTGCAGATGGCCGACGGGGTGCTCGTCAATCACGTCGACGCCGGCCCCCCCGAGGCGATACCCAAGGATCACCTGGTTCCCTACATGCAACCCTTCGCCCGACACCTGGCCCAATCCTGGAGCGCCGAGCGGCCAGACGTGGTCCACGCCCACTTCTGGATGTCCGGATGGGCCGCGCTGGCGGCCGCCGAGCCACTGGGGCTGCCGGTGGTGCAGACCTTCCACGCCCTCGGCAACGTCAAGCGCCGCCACCAGGGCGCCAAGGACACCAGCCCCCCGGAGCGGGCATCGAGCGAACGCTCGATCATCGAGCGGGTGCCGCGAATCATCGCCACCTGCACCGACGAAGTCTTCGAGCTCACGCGCCTGGGTGCCGATCGGCGCCGGATCACGGTGGTGCCGTGCGGCGTCGACACGGACACGTTCTCACCCTTGGTCGCCGCGACATCGAGCTATCCCAGGCGCCGGCGCCACCGGGTCGTCGTGGTCAGCCGCCTGGTCGAACGCAAAGGGATCGGCAATGTGATCGAGGCGCTGGCCGCGGTGCCTGACACCGAGTTGGTCGTCGCCGGCGGGGCGCCCGAAGAGGAGTTGGCCGACGACCCCGAGGTCGCCCGGCTGCATGACCTGGCCCGCCTCTACCAGGTCAGCGATCGGGTGAGGTTTCTGGGCTCGGTCGATCGGCGAGCGGTGCCCGGCGTGCTGCGTTCCGCCGATGTCGTGGTCTGCGCGCCGTGGTATGAGCCCTTCGGCATGGTGGTCCTGGAGGCCCAGGCGTGCGGGGTCCCGGTGATCGCCACCGCCGTCGGAGGCCATCTCGACACCATCGTCGACGGGGTCACCGGCCTGCTCATCCCGCCCCGGGCACCCACCATCTTGGCCCTCGCCCTCAACTGGCTGCTGGCCCGGCCCGCAACCCGAACGGCCATGGGCCAGGCGGCGGCGGAACGGGCGCGGGACCGGTACCGCTGGGACCGCATCGCCCGAGCCACCGGCCGCGCCTACCAGCGGGTGACCCTCCCTCGCCCCCTCCCCGCGCTGAGCCCCCGATGACCGGCGCCCGAATCACCCATGACCGCCATCTCCCCTCCGGTGACCGGCGCCCGACTTGCCCGTCTCCAGCCGTGACCGAAGCACGCATCCTCCCCCTCGTCCCGCCAACCGCGGGTACTCACCTGCGCGCCCTCACCCAGGCGCTGGACGGGCTCGAGGCGGATCTGGGCCCCCTGCCTCGGTGGGCGGCGACCCTGGCCGAGGTCCTGACCGGCGGCGGTCGGCTGCTGGCGGTCGGCAATGGCGGCAGCGCCGCCCAGGCGCAGCACCTGACCTCCGAGCTGGTCGGCCGCTACTGCTCCGAGCGCCAGCCGTTCAGCGCCCTCGCCCTCCATGCGGACACGTCCACCATCACCGCCCTGGCCAACGACTACGGCGCCGACGAAATCTTCGCCCGTCAGGTTCGGGCCCACGGTCGCCCGGGGGACATCCTCCTTGCCCTGTCCACCTCGGGCCGAAGCGCCAACGTGGTGGCGGCGGTGGCCGCCGCCCGCAATATGGGCCTGCGCAGCTGGGCCGTCACTGGGTCGGCACCCAACCCGTTGGCCGACGCCGCCGACGAGGCGCTGGTGGTGGACAGCTCGGAGACGGCCACCGTCCAAGAGGTGCACCTCGTGGTCGTCCACCTGCTGTGCCAGCTTTTCGACGAACGGGTCTGCCCGTGACGGGCGCCATCACCGTCGTGGGCGACTGCCTGCTCGACCGGGATCTGGTCGGCCAGGCCCGGCGGTTGTGCCCCGACGCCGCGGCCCCGGTCCTGGAATCGGTGCAGGAACGGGCCCGGCCCGGAGGCGCCGGCCTGGCCGCAGTGCTCCTCGCCCGCGGCCAGCGGCCCGTCACTCTGGTCACGGCCCTGGCCCCCGATGCCGGGGGTGCCCGGCTGCGAGAGTTGCTGGCCGACCACGGGGTGGCGGTCGTCGATCTGGGCGCCGACGCCCCAACCACCGAGAAGGTCCGTGTCGGAACCGGCGGCCAGGTGCTGGTCCGCCTCGATTGCAGCGCCGCCTCGCCCCGGGTGGGAGCGATGACCGACGAGGCCCGGGCCGCCGTGGCCGACGCCGCCGCCGTTCTCGTCTCCGACTACGGCCGCGGCGTCACCGCACAGCCGACCGTGCGGGCGGCGCTGGCAGACCTGGCGAGCCGCGGGCGTCGCCTGCCAGTGGTGTGGGATCCCCACCCCGCAGGCGCCGCCCCGGTCCCCGGGGTCCAGCTCCTGTCCCCCAACCGAGCCGAGGCCGGCCTGGTCCCCGGCGCTTCCTGGGCCGAGGTCACCGCCGCCGGCCGCCGCCTTTTGACTGAGATCGGCGCCGCCGGGGTGGCGGTAACTCTGGGCCCCCAGGGCGCGCTCCTCGTGACCGGGATCGACGAGCCGCCCCTTGTCGTGGCCCCGGCCGAGCCGAGCGCCGGCAATGCCTGCGGGGCCGGGGACAGCTTCGCCGCCGCGGCCGTGACGGCCCTGGCACACGGTGCCGTGCTGTCCGAGGCGGTCCACGACGCCGTCGAGTCGGCGGCCGCCTTCGTGGCGTCGGGAGGCGCGGCATCGGTCGGGGTGACGAACCCGAGGGGGACGCCGCATTTTTCCAGCCCTGCCCGCCACGAGAACACCCGCCAGGACAGCAACGGTGAGGTGATCGTGGCCACCGGCGGCTGCTTCGACATCCTCCACGCCGGCCACGTCGCCCTGCTGCAGGCAGCGCGGGCGCTCGGCGACCGGCTGGTCGTGTGCCTGAACTCGGACCGCTCGGTGCGGCGGCTGAAGGGGCCGGGTCGACCGTTGCAGCCCGAAACAGACCGCCGGGCGCTCCTCTCGGCGCTCACCTGCGTGGACGAGGTGCAGATCTTCGACGACGACACCCCGATCCCACTGCTGCGCCGGCTGCGGCCCGATGTCTTCGTGAAGGGGGCCGACTACTCGGCCGCCACGCTGCCCGAGGCCGCCGTCCTCGCCGAGTGGGGCGGCCAAGCGGTGGTCTTGCCCTGTGTTCCCGGTCGCTCGACGACCCATGTCCTCGAGGAGGCGATCCGCCATGCCCACACCATCCACTAACGGTCGATCACGGCCCGGCACGGTGCTCGTCACCGGCGGTGCCTCCGGGCTCGGGGCGGCGGTGATCGACGCCGTCGCCGGCGCTGGCGGCACCCCTCTGTGCCTCGATCGGCGGCCTCCGGCGCAGGACGTCGCCTACGAACTGGTCGACCTCGCCGACCGGCGGCGGGCGGAAGCGGCCGTGGTGGCTATGGCGGACGCCGCCGGCGGCCTCGACGGCGTGGTTACCGCCGCCGGCATGGACGCGTGCGGGGCGCTCGCCGACATCCCCGGCGAGGAGTGGGACCGGGTGGTCGAGGTGAACCTCCTCGGGACGGCGGCGGTCATCCGCGCCGCCCTCCCCACCCTGGCCGGCAACCACGGCACGGTGGTGACGGTGGCCTCAACGCTTGGCTTGCGGGCCCTCCCCGAAGCCAGCGCCTACTGCGCCAGCAAGTTCGGCATCGTGGGCCTGACCCGGGCCCTGGCCCAGGAACTGGCGGGACAGATCGGCGTGACCCTGCTGGCGCCGGGCGGGATGCGCACCGCCTTCTTCGACGGCCGCGACGAGAAGTACCGGCCGGGGCCCGACGCCCAGCTCAACCAACCGGGCGACGTCGCCGCCGCCGTCCTTTTCGCCCTGTGCCAGCCGCCGGGATGCGAACTTCGGGAGCTGGTCGTCACCCCGTCGAGGGAGCCGTCCTGGCCCTAGCCAAACCCGTCGACGTAGTGGCCCTGCGGGCGCTGGGTCTCGGCGACTTCCTCACCGGCCTCCCGGCGCTGCGGGCGCTGCGCGACAGCTACCCAGGCGCCCGGCTGACACTCGTGACCCACCCCGGCCTCGTCGACTTCGCGGGGTACGCCGGCGTAGCCGACCGTGTGGTGCCGCTGGCCTCGCTCGCACCCCTCCCCGACGTGGTCCACGGAGCCGCTCTGATGGTGAACCTGCACGGCCGCGGCCCCGAGAGCCACCAGGCCTTGCTGGCGGCGGGCCCGGAGCGTCTCATCGCCTTCGCCGATGCCGTCACCGGCACGGCCGGTCCCGCGTGGCGGCCGGGCGAGCACGAGGTCCACCGGTGGTGCCGCCTCTTGGACGAGAGCGGCATCCCGGCCGACCCCGGCCGTCTCGATCTAGCGCCACCGCCGCCACCTCACCCCAAGCTGGCACCACTCGGCGCTACGGTCATCCATTCCTCGGCCGCGTTCGGCGCCCGGCGGTGGCCGCCCGAGCGGTGGGCGGCGGTGGCTCGGGCGGAAACAGAAGCCGGCCACCCTGTCGCCCTCACCGGCTCCGAGGCCGATCTGCGGCGGGTGCAGAGCATCGCCCGGCGCGCCGGCCTCGACTCCTCGGCGTGCCTGGCCGGGGCCACCGACCTTGTCGGCCTGGCGGGCGTGGTGGCCTCGGCGGGTTTGGTCCTCTCCGGCGACACCGGGGTGGCCCACCTGGCGACCGCCCTCGGAAGGCCGTCGGTGGTGCTGTTCGGTCCCGTCCCGCCGGCCGAGTGGGGCCCGCCACCGGATCGGCGCCAACACATCGCCCTCTGGGCCGGCCGGCGCGGCGACCCCCACGGCCGGCGGGTGGACCCCGGCCTCCTCGAGATCACCGTGGCCGACGTGCTGGCTGCCATCGCGCGGCTGCGAGCTGGATCTGCGGTGTCGGGCGCCGCAGTTTGAAAAATGCGGGAAAAATACCCCGGGGCGCCCCCTCCCGTCGCCCCGAGGGAAATGGCGACGCGCACGCCGCGGCACAGGTCAGTCGCTTTAGAAGAGATGCACCTGTTGGGCGACGAACAACCCGCAGGCGGCGGTCACCACCGTGGTCACGGCCCAGCCGCCCACCCGCAGCGGCATCGAAATCGGATGGTGGTGCATCACCCGGCCGTTCGACGCGGCAACGAGCAAGGCGATTAGCGCCACGGGCGTGCCGAAGCCGGCCAGGATCCCCGACACGAACAGCAAGCGGATCGGCGACACGCCGCTCAGCGCGATCCCGCATCCGATTGCGGCCACCGCCACGACCACAGCATGGAAGCGGGGCACCTCACGGAAGGACTTCGAGAGGCCGGTGCCGAAGCCGAACTCCGAACCGACCATGACACCGCAGGTCGCCATGATGACCGGCAACGCCACCAGCGCCGATGCCAGGAGCCCAATGGCGAACAGCGTGGTGGCGGCCGAACCGGCGACCGGCCGCAGCGCTTGGGCCGCCTGCTCTGCGGTCTCTACTCTCCGGTGGTGCGTTCCCAAGGTGGCGCCGGTGACGATGAGGATGGACCAAAACGACAGCACCCCAACGGCCATGCCTGCCGTCGCTCCTCGGCGACGACGAGGCAGCACCTCCAGGTCCGGGGCGTCCTCGCGGTCCTCGATCGTCTGCCACACGAACACGTAGCTGGTGAGCGTGGTGCCGATCAGGGCCAAGGCCCCCGAGGTCCAATCGTTGTTCCACCGCATCGTGGGGATCACCGTCGACCGCAGCACCGCGGCCCAGTCCACATGCACCAGAAAGAGCGCCACCACGTAGGCGAACAGCGACAGCACCGCAACCCGGAGGAAGCCCTCCAGCCGCTGATAGGAGCCGGTGGTGATCAGCACGACCGCGACGATCGCCACTGGCACCACCAACAGCGAGGGCCCCGTGCCGAACAGGATGCTGAGGGCGGCAGCGCCGCCGCTCAGGTCAGCGCCCACGGTGACCGTCGCCACCGCCACGACGGAGACCAGCAGCACCAGCCGGGCTGGACGCCCAAAATGGCGGCGGGCGCAACGCTGCAAGTCGTCATGGGTCACGACCCCGAGATGGGTGCTGATCGCCTGGACGATCGCCAGCATCGGGAACACCAGCAGCGTCAGCCACGACAGCCCGTAGACCGTCGTGGAGCCGACGACGGCGATAGTGGCCACCGTCGTCGGGTCGACGTCCGACGCCCCGGAAATCAGGCCTGGCCACCATTGGCGGGCCTCCGTCCGCACGCCGGTGCCGTGGCTGCCGCCGCCGGTGCCCGGCTCCTCCCCCCCGGTGCCCGGCTCCTGACCGCCGGGGGCGGGCCTTCCTCCCGTGACGGTCACGCCGCCAAGGGAGGTTGGCAGTCCTCGAGCAAGGCCAAGACCGCTTCTTCGATCGGGCCCTGTATACACAGGCCGCCCGGCTCCGTTGGGCGGCCGAAGGCACTCAGGGGCACGACGATGGCGTCGCCCGCCAGGTACCGGTCGATCACCCGGCGGTCGATGTAGGAGGCGCGGGCGACGGCGGGAGTGTTGCCGAGGTAGTGGGCCACCTCGTCCACCGCCGCTCGCACCCGACGGGCCCGGGTGCGGGGGCTGGCGGCCGGGGCCCCCACCGCCAGTGCCACCGCGGCCAGGACGGTGGCGTTCCACGTTCGGAAGTCCTTAGCCGAGCAGGCCACGCCGGTGGCCGCCTTCAGATAGTCGTTGATGTCCTCGGAGGTGACGTCGATCCACCGGCCTCGTGACCCAGACGCCGGCCCCCGGAAGGCCAGCAACTCCTGGCCGCCGCCCCGGCGTGATTTGAGCCGGCTCACAATGGTGCTGACGACGGGATCGACGACCGACTGCACCCGGCGTTTGGAACCCTTGGCCGGGTAGTCGAACACCACCGTGTCGCCCATGACCCGGACGTGGGACTTCAACATCGTGGCCAGCCCGTAGGTGTGATTGTCCTCGGCGTAGCCCTCCGAGCCGATCCGGAAGAAACCGATGTCAAGCAGATGAGCGGCGCAGGCCAGCACCTGCTCGCGCGTCAGGTCTCCGCTGTCGAGGTCGCCGCGGACCTGGGTCCTCAGGTTGGGTAGGGACCGGGCGAAGACGAGCATGTGGTCGAACTTGTCGCGGTCGCGCTGCACTCGCCAGGCTGGGTGGTACAGGTACTGCTTGCGGCCCGCAGCGTCCCAGCCGGTGGCCTGCAGGTGGCCGTTCGGTCGGGAGCAGATCCATACCTGAGTCCACGCCGGCGGAATGGCCAGCGCCCGTATGCGGGCCACCGCCTCGGTCTCCAGGCGCCGGTCGTGCTCGTCGAAATAGACAAAGCCGCGCCCACAGCGCCGGCGGGTCCACCCAGGCTCAGAGCAGTCGACGTGGCGCAACCTGGTCACTGCCTGATGTCCCTGCCGCGTCCCGGCAATGAGGCCGTCACCAGGGTTTTTTTTCCGGGATTTCCTTTTTCCAAACGGTCCCCACGACCCGGTTGCGCCGCCCACCGAACGGGTAAGAGCCGGGAAAATGGTCTTGTCACGTCGAGTTCAGCACTTGCGGCGCTATAGCGACGTCGCCCGACTCCTCGCGCGTCACGGCGGGCGGCGCCTGGTTCGCCACGCGGGCCTTGACGCCTGCCTCGACGAGGCCGAGGAGGAGGAAGCCACCGCCTCTGCTGACGAGTTGACCACCGACCTCGAGGCCATGGGCCCAACGTTCATCAAGCTGGGACAGCTGCTATCGACCCGCGCCGACCTGGTCTCGGCCCCCTACGCCGCCGCCCTGAGCCGCTTGCAGGATCAGGTGGCCCCCTTCCCGGCTGAGGAAGTGGAGCGGATCATCGAGGAGGAGCTTGGCGTGCGCATCTCCAAGGCTTTCGCCTCCTTCGACCTCGAGCCCTTGGCGTCGGCCTCCCTCGGCCAGGTGCATCGCGCCCAACTACGCAGCGGCCGCCAAGTTGTCGTCAAGGTGCAGCGGCCGGGCATTCGCCAGCAGATTGCAGAGGACATGGAGGTGCTGGCGGACCTGGCCCACGTTGCCGACGAGCACACCGAGGCTGGGCGGCGCTACGGGTTTGGTGACATGCTCGACCAGTTCCGCCGCTCCCTCGAGGCGGAGCTGGACTACCGGCGGGAGGCGGCCAACCTGGTGCGGCTTCGCCAGATCGTGGCGCCCTTCGACGCTCTCGTGGTCCCCGAACCGGTCCCGGACTACACCACCACGGTGGTGCTGACCATGGACTACCTGCCCGGTCGCAAGGTGACCGACCTGGGCCCGTTGCGGCGGCTCGAGATCGACGGCCGGCGGCTGGCCGACCAGCTGTTTCAGGCCTACCTGCGCCAGATCCTGGTCGAAGGTTTCTTCCACGCCGACCCCCACCCGGGCAACGTGCTGCTGACCGACGACGGGCGCTTGGCGCTGGTCGACGTGGGGATGGTGGCACGGATCTCCAGGCCGCTCCGCGAGCAGCTGGTCCGGCTGCTGCTCGCCCTGAGCGACGGCGACGGCACGGCGGCGGCCGAGGTGACCGTCACCCTCGGCGATCCCCTGCCCGAGTTCGACCGCCGCGGCTTCGGTATGGACGTGGCCGAGCTGGTGGAGGCCACCGTCGACCGCACCATCGGTGAGCTCAACGTCGGCACCTTGGTGATGGCGCTCCTCAAGTCTTCGGCCGACCGGGGGCTGCGGCTACCGCCGGAGCTGTCCATGCTCGGGAAGGCGCTGCTCAACCTGGACCAGGTGGCAGTGGCCCTCGATGCCGACTTCGACCCGAGTAGGGCCATCCGGGCCCACACCTCCGACATCTTGCGCGGCCAGGTGCGGGCGTCGTCTGGAGGCGCCTTCACTGCCCTGCTTGACGCCAAGGACTTTGCCGAGCAGTTTCCCGGTCGGCTCAACCGGGTCATGGAGCTACTGGCCGATGGCAAGTTCCAGATCAATGTCCGCGCCTTCGACGAGGTCGAGTTGCTGCGGGGCTTGCAAAAGCTGGCCAACCGGGTGACGATGGGCCTGGTGCTGGCGGCGCTGGTGGTGGTGGCCGCGTTGCTGGTGCGCTCACCCGGGTCTTCGTCGCTGCTCGGGTACCCCGCGGTGGCCGTGTTGTGTTTTGTCGCCGCTGGGGTCGGTGTGCTGTTGCTCCTCATTTCGATCGTGAAGTCCGACCGCCGGATAAAGACTGAGAGCAAAGGGCGAAACCAAGGCGGATGGACACCATAAAGCGCGTCCTGTTGGCGCTCGACCGCTGGCAGCGAGACCACCCCTTCGCAGCTGTTCCCTACGCGGTGGTGAAGAAGTTCGGCGACGACCAAGCCAACCTCTATGTCGTCAACCTCGGTTGGTACGGCTTCACTGCCATCTACCCCTTGCTCCTGGCGGTCATCGCGGTCTTCGCGTTCCTTGGATCGTCCCTCGGCAGCGGCATCGTCACCACGCTCCACCAGTTCCCGGTTATCGGCGCCGACTTCAAACCGGGGCAGGGTTCTGCGTCCCTCCACCGCAGCGTGTTTGGCTTGGTGGTCGGTGTGGTGGGCCTCCTTTATGGCGCCCAAGGCGTCACCCAGACGACCTACGCCACCATGAACCAGGTGTGGAACGTGCCCCAGTACCAGCGTTCGGGTTTCCTGACCCGGCTGGGGCGCTCAGTGGCGGAACTGTTCACGATCGGCGGCGCTTTTCTCATCAACGCCTTCGTCAGCGCCTTCATCGGCGGCCACGGCCAGCCCATCTGGCTGCGGATCCTGCTCACCGTCGGTCTGGTCGTGCTGAACATCGGCCTGTTCTGGGCGTCATTCTGGATCCTCACGCCGCCATCGGTGTCCGACAGCCGCTTCCTGCCGGGGGCCGTCGTCGGCGCCGTGGGGTTCACCGCCCTGACGACGGTAGGCACCGGCCTGGTCGAGCATCAGCTACGCCACGTTTCCAACACCTACGGGGCCTTCGGGTCGGTGCTCGCCTTGGTCACCTACCTGCTCCTGCTGGCCAAGCTCACGGTGTTCGCGGCCGAGCTGAACCCGGTGCTGGCCCGGCGGCTGTGGCCGCGGGCGCTGCCCATGGCACCGCCCACCGAGGCCGACGACAGGGTCATGAAGGCGCTGGTGGCCGAGGAGC
>JBOGGN010000346.1:0-13275 GCA_050744165.1 Acidimicrobiales bacterium
ATCCGGGGCAGCACCGCTTGGCCGGTGTCGCCAGCGGTGGGCTGGCAGCAGTTCTCAGGTGAGTCTGCCGCGCAGTTACGTCGGGAGGGGGTCTCGGCGTCGTTTTCCTATCAGGGGTTGGAATCGAGTTGGGGGGATGTCCCACATGCGAGTCTCTCGGCGCTGGGCTTTCGTTGCGTCGTTGTTTTTGATCGTTGGTGTGGCGAGTCCCGCCGGCGCCTCCGTTCACGGCCTCGACGCGCAGGCGTCGGGTGCGACATCGTTCGCTACCCAGGCCTACGCGCCGTTGCGGACCACCCAGGCGCAACAGGTGACGAAGGACGACCCGTCGCCGACGCGAACATTCAGCGAGCCCTACATGCTCGTCGATCCCGCCAACCCCAAGGTGATCATGGCAGCGGCGGTCGAAATGCGGACCGGAGTGTGCTACCTGATGCGCTCCACCGATGCCGGCAAGAGCTGGCACATCCTGCCGGCGCTGCCGGGCACCAACTCGTTCCCGCAGTGCTTCACGGTCAACGGGGGTACGACACAGTCCCCCATGGCCTGGGGCCGCAACCACACCCTCTACTATGCGCTGCTCGGCTACGACCAAGCCGACGGCGGTGATGGCCGCAGCGGCAACATGAGCGTCCTCTTGGCCCGCTCCACCGACCTGGGCCAGACCTTCACGACGACCGTCGTCGACAACAACCGGGGCAAGACCGGCGACAACATCACCCAGGACTCCCCCGTCGCTTCGGTCGCCGTCGACACCCACTCGGGCAGCCACGACATCGTCTACGTCGGGTGGAACCAGAGCTTGCCCAAGTCCTCGAACCCCACCTCCCCGACGTTGGTCGCCACGTCGACTGACGGCGGCCAGACGTTCGGCAAGCCCGTCGACCTGAACGGATTCTACAAGCAGACATATACCGACACCGACGGGACCAAGTACGACTACACCTTTGGCACCCCATACCTCGCCGTCGGTCGCACCGGCACGGTCTACGTGGTGGCGTCGGAATCCGTCTCCTTCAACGTGATGAAGTTCCCACCCCTGAATCTCCTGGCCGCCTCGTCGACCGACCGCGGCAAGACCTGGACCGCCCACTCGTTCGACACCCCCAGCTTCGACTTGAGCCAGCCGGAGTTCGCCCTGTCCACCCAAGGCGCCAGCGACAACCTAGCGATCGTCTACCAGGACAAGTTCGGTGGCCAAGCGCAGGGGAACGAGGACATCTACTTCCAGCACTCGACCAACGGCGGCCAGACCTGGAGCTCGCCGATCCGCCTGAACGACGACGACACCAGCCTCCAGAACGAGCACAACTTCCCCGACATCTCGATCGCCCCCAACGGTCGCATCGACGTCGTCTGGTACGACTACCGCAACGGGCTCAACAACTCCGACGACGTCTACTACACGTACTCGACCGACGGTGGCGCCACATTCGCCCACGACATCCGGGTGACTGACCAGTCGATCAACCGTAGCGTCGGGCCCAACACCAACTTCGACATCCGCATCGAGCCGGGGGTGGCGTCGACCAACTCGTATGCAGCAATCGGTTGGACCGACACCCGGCTGGCCACCGACGCCACCCAGACGGTCGACGTCTTCGGCAGTGTCGTGCAATTCAAAGCCGTGACAACCTCGAGCAGTCCGACGTTGAAATATCTGGCCGCCGGGGCGGCCGGGTTGGTCATAGCAGGAGTGTTGGTCCTTGTGATCGGCGTTCTCCGGCGCCGGCGTGTTGAACCGCCCACCCCGCCTCCGGCGCCGGCCGGGCGCAAACCCGAGCCGGTAGGAGTCTCCTAACGCCAAGCGTCGCCGGGAGCGAGTCAGGCGCCGTCAGGCGCCAGCCCGAAGGCGCTCGGATGGAGCCACCTGGCGATAGCGGTCACCGCCTCGGCATTGCGTGGGCTCGGCGTCAACTCGTCGTAGCCGACGGCGAGGACGCAGTGGTTCTTGACCGCTGTTAAATCCTTGGTGATAGGCGACGACTCGAGAAACTGCTCCTTCTCGGCCGCCGTGGGCGTGCCGTAATCGTTGATGAGAATGCACTGCGGGTCAGCAGCGACCACCTGCTCCCAGGAGACTGAGGTCCAACTTTGCTTCAGCCCGGCGAAGATATTTGTCCCGCCGGCCAGGGTGATGAGGGCATCGGGCATGGCCAGCCCCGGTGCGGTGAACGGCGCCTGCTCGCCGCTGTCATAGTCGAACACCTTTACCGGCGCTTGCCCCGCAATGTGGTGCTGCACGCCGGTGATCTGGGCCTGCATGGCTGCGATGACGGACTGCGCCTTTTGTGGCGCGTTGAATATGGCCCCCAGGTTGCGCAGGTCGGTGTAGGTGTCGTCGAGATGGACCGAGGTCTTCGTGACCTGGACCCGGGCACATGATTCGCTTAACGCCAGCGTCTTGATGCCGTAGGTGGCCAGATTGGCTGGAGTCAAGGTAGTCCCGGTCTGCAACCCGTAGCCCCACCCCGCGAAGAGGAAGTCCGGCTTAAGGCTGACCAACTTCTCCAAGGTGAAGTAGTCGCTCGAAATATCGGGGACCTCCTTGAAGGAGGCCAGGTATTCACTCGGAAATGCCTTCCCATCAGGCAGGTCGCCGTCGACGCCGAAATCTCCGACCATATGGGAACCGAGGCCCAGAGCCAGCATGTCCTCGGTGGTGTTGATGTCGTTGGACACCGCCCTGCTTGGGGCTTGGGCGTAGGTCGCGGTCGTTCCGCAATTGGTCACCATCACCGGGTAGCCCCCAGAGGAACCGGCCGAGTCCTTCGCGCTGTGCGATGAACTCTCGCAGCCGGCCAGCAGCAAAACCAGCACGAAAAAGGCGCAGCCACTCTCAGCAATGCGACTCAAAGTGATCTCCTCGGAATCGTGTGGGGGGTTCGCGTGTCGGGGTGCTCGATGACGTGGACGTCCGCCCCGTAAGCCTGGCGCACCATCTCGGCGGTAATGACCGCGTCGGGCGAACCATGAGCTACTACCCGGCCGCCGGTGAGCAGGTACACGTGGTCGCAGAACAGAGCGGCCAGGCTCAGGTCGTGAAGCGCCGCCAGCACCGTCACCGCGAGGCCGGCCACCAGTTCCAGCACCTCAAGTTGGTAGCGGACGTCGAGGTGGTTGGTGGGCTCGTCCAGGATCAGGTGGTCGGCACCCTGGGCCAGGGCTCGGGCGATCAGGACCCGCTGCTTTTCTCCCCCGGACAGGGTGTGGTAGCTCCGGTGGGCGAGGTGGTTACACGTGGTGCGTTCCATCGCCTGGCGCACGGCGGCCCGGTCGATCTCGTCGTCGCGGGCAAACCCCCGCTTGTGCGGGGTGCGACCAATGCTCACCATCTCGAGGGCGGTGACATCGAAATCGTGCGACGACTCCTGGGCGACCACCGCCACCCGGCGGGCGGCGACACGAGGCGGCATCGCCAGCAGGTCATCGCCATCGAGAAGCACCCGGCCACCAGTCGGCGGCAGGGCCCGGTAGATCGCCTTCAAGATGGTGGACTTGCCGCTCCCGTTGGGGCCGAGGAGCCCGACGAACGCCCGGTCGGGCACCTTGAGGTCGATCGCCGAGACGATGCGACGGCCGCCGAGGTCGACCATCAAGCCCTCGACCTGAAGGCTCATTCGGCCGCCCCGTACAGGTAGGGCCGGCGGCGGATGAGCACGATCAAAATGGGGGCGCCGATGAATGCGGTGATCACCCCAATGGGCATCTCCTGGGGCGAGACGATGGTGCGGGCCAGAAGGTCGCCGACAACCATGAACGAGGCACCCAGCAACACCCCCACCGGCAACACTCGGCGGTGGTCGGACCCCACCAGTAGGCGCACGATGTGGGGCACGACGAGGCCGACGAAGCCGATGACTCCGCTCACCGCCACGGCCACACCGACCATCAGGGAGGTGACGACGAACAGGTTGCGGCGGAGCCCGGCCACGTCGACGCCGAGGGCCGCGGCCGCCTCACTGCCGAGGGCCAGGGCGTTCATGCTGCGGGCCTGGGCCAGGAGGTACACCATTGCCACGACCAAGATGGCGAAGGGGACGCCGAGCTGGGTCCAGTTGGCGTTCCCGAAGGAGCCGAGCAGCCAGAACAGCACCACCTGGGTGGCCTCGGGGTTGCCCTTGAACAAGAGGAAGCTGGTCACCGACTCGAACATGGCCGCCATGACGACCCCGCACAGGATGAGTTGGGTGGGCGCCAGGCCCCGTCCGCCTTGCCGGGAGACCAGGAACACGCTCGCCATGGCGGCCAAGGCGCCGAGCACGCTGCCGATCGACAGCGCCCAGATCCCGAGCGATGCCAGCGCCCCGAAGAGTAGGACGGCGGTAGCGCCAACGCTGGCGCCCGAGGACACCCCAAGCAGGAAGGGATCGGCCAGGGCGTTGCGCACCAAGGCCTGGACCACGGTTCCCGCGGTGGTCAGGGCGGCGCCGACCACCGCCGCCAGCAGCACCCGGGGCAGGCGGATTCGCCACACGATGTCGTTGGCGGTGCCGTTCGCCGGATGGCCGCTCAGGTGAGCGGACAGAACGCGCCACACCGCCGCCACGCTGAGGGGCACCGAGCCCACCAACAGACCGACAGCCAGAGACGCCGCCAGCAGCAGAGCGGCACCGGCGAGGATGAGCCCGAGCGGGCGCGGGCCAGGTTCCTTGGTGCTTGAACCCGGCGTGGCGATCTCTGCCGTGGCGTGCTCGGCGGCCGTTACGGTCACCCTTCCTCCGAGGGTTGGTGCGTCGATGGGGCGCAGGCGACCGGGCTCGCCTCAGAAGAGGACCACCGTTGCGGGACAGCGCCGGGATCGCACCGGACTTCGCTGGGGCACCACCACCTCGGATTGGGTCCCGAGGCCCCGCTGACGCTACCGGTCTCCGCCAATGGCGTCAAGACTGCACAGATGCGCAGATGTCGAGGTGTGGCAGGATGCGACTGTGCATCTCGTCCCTCCCGAACGGCTGTCCCGGCGCATCCTGGAAGGCGACCGGGTGTGCCGCGCCATCGAGATCCTGGACCATGCAGGCGACCTCCAACGCTGGGCCGCCCTGTTCGCCACCTTGGGCGATCCCAGTCGCCTTGCCCTGTTGCTGGCCATCGCGGCTGCGGGGCCTATCAGCGTCAGCGACCTCGCGGTCGCGACCGGCCTCCAGGAGAGCACCACTTCCCATGCCTTGGCGCTCCTGCGGGCGGGAGGGACCGTCGTCGCCAAGCGCGACGGGCGGGTCGTGCGCTACCGCCTAGGCGATGCGAAGGTCCGGGACCTGCTCGGCTACGCCGGACTCGACCAAATGTCGGTGACGGCTTCTGCCGCCCGGCCTCGGGACTAGGCGGCCACCGGACAAGGTTCGAGCGCGTCCGCGCTGGCTACCTCGGGGTGCGGGTGGTGGTCACCGCGTACACCAGGGCGACGACCATGGCGCCCACGATGACGACGACGATGAAGGCGGTCCCATGGACGATCAACAGGGCCGCCAAGATGGCGATGGCGTACAAGCCGGAAACGGTCACCCGAACTTGGTTGGACGACATTGGCCCGATGGTAGGCCCGGGTGGCAGAGCAAAACCCTTGCCGGAGACGGTGACGACATAGGTACTGTGCGTGGTCGGCTGAACCGCGGGAGGGCGTCATCGGAAAACTGCAGATCATCGTCGGGAGCACCCGGCCCACCCGGGCCGCCGATCTCGTCTTCCCATGGGTTGAAGCGACCGCTCGGGCGCACCCGGCCTTTGAGGTGGAGGTGCTGGACCTCCGGGACTGGCCGCTGCCGATGTTCGGCGAACACCTCGGTAGCATCGGCGACCGCCGCGACCCCACCTATTCGGAACCGATCGTCAAGCGATGGAACCAGACGGTGAAGCAGGGTGACGCCTACCTCGTCATCACACCCGAGTACAACCACAGCGTTCCCGGCGTGTTGAAGAACGCCTTCGACAACGTTTTTGTGTCCTACGCCCTGCGCAACAAGCCGATCGGCTTCATCGCATACAGCGGCGGTATCGGCGCCGGCATTCGGGCCATCGAGCACCTGGTTCACATCGCGGTCGAGACCGAGTCCGTGCCGCTGCGCAACACCGTGGTGATCCCGTTCGTGAATGCCGCCTTTACCGATGATCGCCCCAAGGATCCGACCACCCAGATCGCTCTCGACATCCTCCTCCAGGACCTGGAGTGGTGGTCGGGCAACCTGGCCCGGGCCCGGGCCCAGGGCGAGTTGCTGCCGGGGAACCGCCGCCTCCGCGACGCCCTGGCCGCCCGAGAACAACGCACCTGACAGCCCGAGGTCCCGCTGCCGGAGTCAGGGAGGATTCGGGGCTCCCCGATTACGCCTGGCGCCAATGGTTGGTGCCAGGACTTCCAAATGCATCTAAAGTGCGCGGGAACAACATACGGAGGGAGATTGGGGTGCCCCTACTTCGGCACAAGCTCATCGTCCTTGTCAGTGCCATAACCCTCATGTGTGCTGCCTCGTCCCTCGGTGCCATCGCCGTGGCACAGTCCTACCCGCCCGGATCATCGGTGCCAAGTTGCACCCCGGGCAACGTCAACATTGGCCCGCCCGTACCGGTGGGTCAGAGCGTCACCCTCAACCTCTGCGGCGGATTCACGGCGGGGACGTCGGTCACGATCAAGGTCAACGGCGTCCTCACCAGCGTCACGAAGATGCCCGTCAACGGCGCGGTGACCGTGGTGATCACCGTCGTCTCCAACACCACGCTCAGCATCGACGATCCCGTTGACGTGCCCGCCATTTGCGGTACCAACACCGTGGTCGCAACCGGGCAGGGCACTCCCGGGACGTCCACCGGGACCTTCACCCTGAACTGCAGCACCACGACGACCTCCACGGGCGCACTGGCGCTCACCGGGGCTGACGTGGCCGGGATCATCGTGGTGGCGCTGGTGTTGCTCGTGGTGGGAAGTCTGTTGGTGGTCGTGCAGCGCCGCCGCCGGCGCGCCGTCTAACGCAGAGCGTCCCGCACCCGCTGTCCCGCGAGACCCACGCCGCCTCTGCCCGGTACCCCCGGCAAGTTAACGGTGTTACTGGTCAAATCACCGCGGCCGGCCGCGGTGATTTGGCATCGAAATCGTGACGGTCACTCGGGATCGTCAGACTCCGTAGGGGTGACGTTCAGTTTGACCAGCCTCGAACCGTTCTGATGGCGACAACTCGGCCTTAGGTCTCGGCCCGGTCGGCGCCGTTGGCTTCCCAAATCGTGACGACGCTGAGGTTGTAGGGGTGGCGATCCCGACTCGAACGGCGGCGTCGGAGATACCATCGGTGCCGGTCGTTTCCCCGGAGGTCGGCCAGGAAGGGGCGGAGTGAAGTTGACATCTCCGATGTTGGGCTCGGCGGTATGGCCCAAGAGCATCACGCTGCAGAGAGAGCCGATGCCATGAGCGATCCGAACACGGAGACCAACGACCTGGTGCGTCGCGCCTTGGCCGCCGCCGTCGCTGACTACGGCGAGCGAGCGCTGTCGACGCCGCAGGTTCTGCGAAACGTCTTCGATGACTACCTTCCCGACAACCCGCGGTTGGTTGACGTGCTGACGACCGCCGCCGAAGAAGGCGTCGCCACCACCCTCAACCAGCATCTACAGCGCAACATGGACATCGGCACCGCCGTCCAGCTGACAACGTCCAGCCTGCGGGACCGGCGAGCCCTGGACCCGGGCGCTAGCGCCTGGGCGGTTATCGAGTTCGCCCGGGCCATGGGCCACCCGGTGCCCGAGCTCCCAGCACCGGTGGTGGGCCCGGCCGCTTCGGCTGGGCCGCCTCCTAGTTCTTCTGCCGGCCAGCCGGCATCGGGATACCCCCCGCCGCCGGGTTACCCGTCGTCGTCGCCCGACCCGGCCGGGGCGAGCTTCGCTCCAAGCAGCCCGCCCGGGTATGGGCCCTCCTCGCCAGCGAGCGGCTCCCAGCCGAGCCAGCCGGGGCCCCCGAGCTACCCGCCAGGTGGTGCCTTTCAACCGGGACCCCCGAGCTACCCCCCGGCGAGCGGCTCTCAACCGGGACCCCCGAGCTACCCGCCAGGTGGCGCCTTTCATCCGGGGTCACCGAGCTACCCGCCAGGTGGCGCCTTTCAACCGGGGTCACCGACCTTCCCGCTTGCGGGAGCATCGCAGCCGGCTCCGCCGAGTTTCATACCCTCGGGGGCCAGCCAGCCGGCCCCGCCCGGATATGGGCCATACACGCCACCCATTCCGCCCCCTCCACGCCAACCCCAGCCGCCAACGTATATGCCCCCCGGTGGCGGCTCCGGGTGGCCCCCTTCGCCGCCGGGTGGTCCCACCCCGACACCGGCGAAGAAGCGCAACCCGGCTTTATTCGGGGGTCTCGCCGTGGTGCTGCTCGTCGTGGTGTATTTCGGCGTCGCCGCCGCGGCCAAGTTGCCGCCGTTCTCCAACTCGACGACCACCACCACCCCGCCACCACCGCCGTCGACGGCGTCTTCGGCGCCTCCGAACAGCACCGGTGGCGGGTCAGCCCTGCCAACGCTGCAGTCACTGCTGCCCGACGACGTGTCCAACTGCATGAGCTTCACCAACCCGCCTTCGGGCCTCGAATCCGCGGTCACCAACAAGCTGTGCGACGACGCCGGATTGGGCACGGGCGCCCAGGTGTACGGGTACCAGTTCGCCAGCAACGGCGCCTATGAAGCGGCCCTGTTGGCTTACAACAACGACAAGAGTTTCGACCAGGCAACGGCCGGATCATCCTGCCCCCCGAGCGGCAGCTCGAGCGAGGGCCAAGACACCTGGCACGACAAGGCGGGTGCCACCGGTCTGCTGGAATGCCTGAGCGTGAACGGGACGGCGGCCAATACCAGCGACCCGGTGTACATCTGGACCATCCCTGCCGACAACATCATCTTCGAGGCCATCGGCCCCGACGGCAGCAGATTTTCGGCCCTCGACACCTGGTGGACCAACCATGCCCAGGGCTGATGCCTGAGCCGGCCAGGTAGGACGCGCACTATGCCGGCTGGCCAATCGGTCGACCTTGGCATTCCCGGCACCACCGATGCCGTGGAGATCGGCCGTGGCGGATTCGCGGTCGTGTACCGGGCCATGCAGCCGGCCTTCGAGCGATACGTGGCGGTAAAGATCTTCGGCAACTTGACGGTGGATGACGCCACCCGGGAGGCGTTCCAGCGGGAATGCCGCGCCATCGGGCGCATCGCCGGCCGGCCCAACGTCCTGGCGGTCCACGAGGCGGGCATGACCGCCAAAGGCCGGCCGTTTCTCGTCATGGCCTTCATGGCGCAGGGCTCGCTGCAGGACGAACTCGACCGCACTGGACCCTTCCCGTGGCCGCGCGCGGTCGACATCGGCATCAAGCTGGCCTCCGCACTCGATCTGGCCCATCGATCGTCGGTGCTCCATCGCGATGTCAAGCCCGACAACATCCTCATCTCCGACGACGGCGAACCCCAGCTGGCCGACTTCGGCATCGCCCGATTGACCAACGTGACCCGCCTGGCCCGCAGCTCGCTGGCCTTCACCCCGGCCCACGTACCTCCCGAGGTAGCCGCGGGCCAGCCGGCGACCGCGGTCGGCGACGTGTACTCGCTGGCATCGACGCTGTTCATGCTGATAGCGGGCCGGGCAGCGTTCGTGGAGCGGCCCGAGGACACCTTGTTCACGGTGATGAATCGGGTGTCGACGGCACCGGTGCCTAACCTCCTCCGGCCGCGCCGCGTGCCCGAGGCGGTGTGCGCCGCAATCGAGCGCACCATGGCCAAGGACCCGGCGCTGAGGCCCACGTCGGCGGCGGAGTTCGCGGCGCTGCTCGAGGTCGCCAGAGCAGATGCGTTGCGCCAGGAGGCCGTCCAGGAGGAGGCGAAGCGGACCCGACCGTCGCAGCCGCCCCCGATCGCGGCCACCACGCCCCAGCAGGCGCCATCAGCCGTGGGGGTGCCGAGGTCTCCCGCCGAACCCGATCGGCCCACCGCCCGGGGTGGCGGCATCATGCCCGGCGGTGGGATCTCCAGCCGCCCGCTGCACTTCATCATCCTGGCCGACCGCTCCGGGTCAATGAAGGGCGAAAAGATCCAGTCGCTCAATTTCGCGGTCGCCGACATGATGAACCACCTCCAGGACTGGGAGCGGGATCAGGAATCGGCCAAGCTCTACATCCGGGCGGTGGCATTCGGCGACGAGGTCACCTGGCACGTCGAGACGCCGACGCCGGTGAGCGAGCTGCGATGGCAACCGCTAATACCTGAAGGCCGGACGCGCATGGGCCTGGCGCTGAAAACGGTGGCCGAGGTCCTGACGCCGCAGCGCTTGGAGCGCCGGGCGCTCCGGCCCGCCCTCCTCCTGATCACCGACGGCAAGCCGACCGATGACTTCGACGAAGGGCTGGCGGCACTTTTTTCCACCCCTGCCGGCCGGTCGGCACTGCGCCTGGGTCTGGCCATCGGCCACGGCGCCGACGAGTCGGTGTTGAATCGGTTCATCGGCGACCGAAACGTCCCCGTGCTGCACGCCGACAGCGCCGAGGAGATCACCGCCCGGCTGGTCGCGGTGTCGATCGCCATCTCGCGGATGTCGGAGGTCGGCGCCGACCGGGCGGCCATCGCCCGGCGGGTCCTCGGACCGGCAGACGCCACCAGCCGCGCTGGCGACGACTTGATCCTCTGAACATGACCGACGGGCGTCACTGGCAGGTGTTGGCGGCCAGCGCCGTGGGTGCCGCCCACGCGGTCAAGGGGGAGCCAGAGCAGGATGCTATGGCCGTTCTCCCGACGGCTGCCACCGCGGGAACCGCCGGGCCCATCGCCGTGGCGGTCGCGGACGGTCACGGCCACCGGCAGCACTTCCGCAGCCGCCGAGGGGCGCAGCTGGCAGTCGAGGTTGGCTGCCAGGTGACGCTGGCCTACGCCGGGGCTGTGGCAGCCGCCGCCAATGGCGAAGCCGCGACGCGGCTGGGTCAGGCGGAGGTGGCCCCCGCCATCGTGCGGCGGTGGTGGGAGGTGGTCGCTTCCGATGCCGCCGCGACCCCCCTCAGCGATGATGAAGCGGAGCGTGGTGGGCTCGGCACCGAAGAGATGGACCGCGATCCGTGGTTGGCCTACGGGAGCACCTTGTTGGTTGTCTTGACGGCGGGGCGCTTCGTGCTTTGCCTGCAGATCGGCGACGGTTCGGTGGTCGCCATCGACGACGGCGGCGCGACCAGCACGCCGATACCGAACGACGCCCGCCTCGACGGCGTCCGCACCACCAGCCTGTGCCAGACCGATGCCACCGCCCAGTTCCGGGTGGGTGTGCTCGACATCGCCGTGGAGCCGCTGCGAGCCGTGATGGCAGCCACGGACGGTTACGGAAATGCCCAGATTGACAACAGCTGGGAGCCCACAGTGGGCCGGGACCTGGAGCAACTGCTTCGCGAGCGCGGCACGGCCTGGGTGGGCGCCAACCTCGGCGAGTGGGTCACCCGTTGCGCCTCGGCGCAGGGCAGCGGCGACGACACGACCGTCGCTCTGCTGGTGCGGGTGGGCGACGCCGACCCGAACACTGCCTCCGCGGCCGACACCACGTGGCAGTTGTGACCACCTACGGGATTCCTTGGCCCGCGCCGTGGCCCGGCCAGCAGCTGCGAATGGAGCGGGCCGGCACGTTCGTGCTCGTCGGCGACCGACTTGGCGAGGGCAGCCAGGGCATTGTGCACGTGGCCTCGCTGCCCAACGGCGCCCTGTTTGCACTGAAGTGGTACAAGCCTGGAGCCGCCACAGCCGATCAGTGGCGGACCCTCGACGCGCTGGTGCGCCGAGGCAACCCCCATCCGGCGTTCCTCTGGCCGCTCGACTTGGTGAGCAGCCCCGAGCTGGCCGGTTTCGGATACCTGATGCCGCTGCGAGAGCGGAGATTCGTGTCCTTCGGCGCCATCTTGCGCCGCGCCCAACAGCCGTCGTTCCGGGTGACCACCCGGCTGGGCCGGGAGCTCGTCGACGCCTTCGCGGCACTGCACGGAACGGGCCTGTGCTACCGGGACATCAGCTTCAACAACATCTTCGCGGACCCTGACCAGGGCCAGGTGTGCATCGTCGACAACGACAACATCGGCACCGACACGGCGCCGTCGGGCGTGGGCGGCACCTTGCGGTTCATGGCTCCCGAGATCCTGCGGGGCGAGGCCTGGCCGTCGGCGGCCAGCGACTTGCACTCCTTGGCGGTGCTGTTGTTCTACCTGTTCGTCCACGGCCACCCCCTCGACGGCCGCAAAGTCGAGTCCAGCTTCACCTGGGACGGCTCCGGCCACCAGTCCGAGACCGCGCTGGCCGTGATCCACTACGGCAAAGATCCGTTGTTCGTGTTTCACCCCACCGACGACGCCAACCGACCAATCGAGGACGACCCGATGTGGGTCTGGTGGCCCATCTACCCGCAGTTCCTGCAGGATCTTTTCACCACTGCCTTCACCGACGGATTGGCCAACCCCTCACCTCAAGTCCGCATCACCGGGGCCCGCTGGCGCGCCGCCCTCGGCCGGCTGCAGGACGACCTGTCGACGTGCGACGGCTGCGGCGCCGCGGTGTTCTATGACCGCAGCTCACCCGGCTACGCCTGCTGGCGGTGTCACACGACACCCTCGCCTCCGCTGGTGCTGGAGGTCGACACCGCGCGCGTGGTGATGGCAGAGGGCGCCGAGCTGACCAGCAACCATCTGCGCCACGACCGCGACTACCGCACCCAGCTCGGCCTGGTCGAGGCCGCCGATGGCGGGCCGGCACTTCGCAACTTGTCGAATCGGGAGTGGGACGTGTGGCCCGAGGGCGAGGAGTTTTGCCGCGTCGGACCCGGGCAACGCCTTCGCGTACGGCCGATGACGATCGACTTCGGGGCTACCACCGGGCGCATCACGGTCGGTTGATCGGGGCCGGTGTGGGGCTCGGCGATGGTGGGTGCGGCCGGTTACCCCCGGGGTGACTGGCGGCCGTGGGGCAGGGCATTTTCCCAGCTGGTTTTGGCTTGCGGCGCCAGACGATCACCAAGGCGGCCACCAAGAGCGGCAACGTGGTCAGGTGGTAGGCGATGTCAGGCCGGGCGCCATCGGTGGCGGTGAAGCGCAGGCCCACCAAGAAGCCGACGATCGTGAAGCCGAGGGCGGCCAGGCTGAGCGGTCGGGCGCCATCTCCGCCCGGCCACACCACCGCCGCGGCCACCGCCAGCACGACGCCGATCACGAGCTCGGCCCAGCCGGCCGAACTGGGCTGGAAACTGCGGTGCCGGCCGTGGACCAGGACCGCCAGATGAAGGATCGAGGCGATCCCC
>JBOGGN010000347.1:0-16469 GCA_050744165.1 Acidimicrobiales bacterium
GGGCGGAAGACGGCCCCGGCCGGTGAGCGCCAGCAGCACCTTGCTCGCGTCCGGACGGCGACCTGCTATCTGAGCGACCAACTCGAGGCAGGACGCCACCGGCGCCGACAGCTCGGGGGGCGCATCCTGGCCGAGGGCCCCCAGCAGATCCAGGGTGTGCACGGTCAGCTCGAAGGTGCGCGTCGGGAGGTAGGCAGCCAGAGTGGCGCCCTTCCCGCCGGCGACGGTCAGGGTGGCGTCGTCGGGTGTGCGCGCGATCAGTGCCAGCACACGATCCGCCAGCGCAGCCACCGACTCGCGAGGACGCTCACCCAGTGCCGCGCCCGCCGCTCGGCCCCGCTCGGCGACCGCCGCGTGGTCGATCTGTGCTCCTTCAAGTGCCTCGTAGTAGTGGCGCGGCTGGTGGATCGTGACCACGGCCGCGGGCGCCGCCAGGTACGCCTCGACGGTCGACAACGCCCGGCTGGCGTGGCCCACGAGGTCCCGGATGGTCCACTCGCCGAGCCCGGGCCGGTCCCAGTCATCACCGGCGACGGCCGCCACGGTGGCGACGAAGACCTGGGTGGCGGCGGCGAAGCTGGCGCGAACCGAAGGCGACGGGCGCCGCTCGCTCGACGGGCGCCGCTCGCTCGACCCGGCGGTTCCCGGCTCGGCGGTTCCCGGCTCGGCGGTCACGACAGGTTGCGAAGGTCCACCACGCTGCCGTTGTCGAGGCCGGCGTCGAGGAGGCGCCACATCTTGGCCGCCACCTCTGCCGCCGGCGTCAGCTTCCCCGCCTGGTGCAGGTCGAGGAACTTCTGTCGCTGCGGGAACTCCTCGGCCGGTGTGGCCCGGATCCGGGCCTGCATGTCGGTGTCCACCGTCCCCGGGGCGATGGCGAGGACCTCGACGCCGCCCCGCAGGTCCTGTTCGGCACCGGCGTTGCGCACCCACTGGTCGACCGCCGCCTTGGCCGCGCCGTAGGAGGACCAACCGGGGTAGACGCTCTTGGCCGCCCCGGAGGTGATCATGACGAGGTGGCGCCGGGCGGAAGCGGCGCCCGCGGCTGCGCCCAGAAACAGCTGGCCCAGCACCTGGGGTGAGGCGCTGTTGAGCACCACGTTGTCCCGGTAGGCGTCCCTGTCGACCTCGCCCGCGAAACCGACGGGATCGATCGTGCCGGCGCAGTGCGCGAAGACCACCCGGTCGCCGTCAAACCCGGCCAACTCCCGCTCGAACGACTCACCGAGGGCGGCCCACGCCTGAGGATCGGCCAAGTCGAGGGCCAGATGGTCGGTCAGGTCGGGCAGATCCTTGTCGGTCCTGCTGACCCCGATCACCCGGGCCTCCGGCCACGGCACCGACTCCACCAGCGCCCGCCCAATCCCCCTGGATGCTCCCGAGATCCACACCAGTCGGCTCATGACTTCTCCTTTCCGGCGAGGACAGAGAACGCGGCCGCGGTCGTGGTGCCGAAGGTCAGGTGCGCCGACCAGTCCTTGGCCAGCACCTTGGCGTCGTACTCCCAGATCGGCTTATAGAGCTTGGCCAGGGGCAGCACCGCGTACCCCGAGAGAAACACCAGCGTGCCGAACACCTGCCCCTGGAGCCGCCGCCGTCGCAGCGAGCTGGCCAGGATCCCGTATTGGGCCCCCCAGACGATGCCGTAGCCCCAGTGCATGACGTTGTTGACCGTGCGGGCCGAGGTGGCCGGGAGCTCCTTCTGGAGGAGCCCCTCGTAGATCCGCTTCCCGACCAGCGCCGGGGCTGGGGCGTGGTCCCACGAGTCCAGACCGGCGGAGAACTCCCAGGCCAGGGGAGCGTCGGTCCCGCCGCCGGATCGGTACAAGCCGTAGTTGTAGGCGTCGAACGCAACGATGCCGACCGCGCCCGCCACTGCGCCCCGCACGATGGCCCCGACCGCGGACATGGTGACCGCCGGCTTGGATTTCCTTGCCATGTGGGCCTCCTTTGACCTTCGCCTGATTCTGCCCCGCCCGGCGCTCGCACGTACGTGGCGACCGCCAGCTACAGGTCGGCGATGGTGTTCCAATCCACCAGCCCCGCTCCCGGAGCGACCAGCGTCGCCAGCAAGCGCAGCCGGTTGGCTCGCAGGTCCGGGTCCTCGGCCATGACCAGGACATCTTGGAAGAAGGTGTCGATGGGGCACACCAGCGGCTCAAAGGCCCGTGCGAAGCTCTCCAACGACCCGGCCACCGCCAGGCCGGCAGACGCCGCCTGGTAGGCCTTCCACAGCGCCACCTCCGCCTTGTCCTCCAACCGTGACGTGTCCACTGCCCCCGCCTTGGTGCCCTTGGCGATGCGAAGGCAGCGGCGGTAGGCGATGGCCACCGAACGCCACCAGTCCTCGGCCAGCAGTCGCTCCAGCTCGTCAAGGGCGCCCCCGATGCGTGTGGGCCGGTCGACCAGGCTGGCGGCGACCAGCACCGCCCGCACCAGGTCAGCTCGGTGGCCCTCGTCGAGCAGGCGTTGCTCCAGCCGCTTCCGCGTGAACTCCAAAAGGTCGGTGGTGGCGGCCGGTGTGATGGCCACCGCCTGGTGCCGTGCGGCCTCGCCGAAAAGCGACCGCAGGTCGATGTCCAGTTGCTGGTCGAGGATCACCGCCACCAGTCCCGACGCTGCCCGCCGCAGCCCGTAGGGGTCGGCGCTGCCGCTCGGCTGGGCGCCGACCGCGAACAGCGCCGCCAAGGCGTCGGCCCGGTCGGCGATCGACAGCACCGCTCCCACTCGCGATGCCGGCAGCCGGTCCCCGGCCTGGCGGGGCAGCGTGGACTCGAAGATGGCTTCGGCCACCTCAGGCGTCTCGCCCTGGCGGAGGGCATAGATCCGGCCCATCTGCCCGGCCAGGCTGGACAGCTCCACCACCATCTCCGTCGCCAGGTCCGCCTTGGCCAAGAAGGCCGCCCGATCGAGCGTCGCCCGCTCTGCGCTCGACAACCCGAGCCTGGCGCCCAGCCAGGCTGCCAGGACGGCGGAATGCTCTGCCCGGTCGAGCATCGAGCCCGCCCGCTCCTCGAAGGTGAGGGTGGTCAACCCCGCCCGGAACTCCTCCAGCGGCCGGGCCAGGTCCCGCTCGAAAAAGAAAGCGGCGTCGGCGTAGCGGGCTCGCAGCACGCTCTCGTTGCCCGCCCGCACCTGGTCGGCGGCGACCGGCCCGTTGGCCACGAAGACGAAGGAGGGCAGCAGGCCGCCGGCCGCGTCGCGCACCGGCAGGTACCGCTGGTGCTTCTTCATGACCACCGTCAGCACCTCGGCCGGCAGGGTGAGGTACCGAGCGTCGAATCGCCCGAGCAGCACCACTGGGTTCTCGACCAGGTTGGTGACCTCGTCGACCAGCGCCGCCTCGCCGACCGGATCGATGGCGCCGCCCTCGACGGCTGCCAGGGTGGTGGCCTGGGTCACGATCAGCGCCCGCCGGGCATCGCCCTCGAAGGTGATCGACTGCTCCGCCATGACCGCCGCGTAGTCCTCGGCCCGGGCCAGTGCCACCTCGGGCGGTTGCGCGTCGCGCAGCACCCGGGTGCCGCGGCTGCTGGCCAGGTCCCCATAGGCGAAGGGCACCACGGCGTCGCCCAACAAGGCCACCAGCCACCGGAGGGGCCGGCTGAAGCTGACCGGCCCGGCCCCCCAGCGCATGGGCCGCTCGAAGCGGATGGCCTCGATCACCCCGGGCAGCGCGTCCGCCAGCACCTGGCCCGCCGCCCGTCCGGGCTCGACCCGCTCTGCGACCAGGAACCGCTGGCCCCCCTCCTCGACCCGGCCCAGCATCTCGACGTCCAGCCCCTGCTTGCGGGCGAAGCCGGTGGCGGCAGGGGTGGGGGCTCCGTCGGGTCCGAAGGCACGGTCTTCCCGAGGCCCCCGGACGGTGACCGTCCGGTCCGGCTGGCGGCAGGCGATGTCGGCCACCAGGGCCACCAAGCGCCGCGGCGTTCCCCAGGCCCCGACGGCGCCGTGTTCCAGCCGGGCCCCGTCCAGCACCGCCCCGAGCAGGTCGCGAAGTTGCGAAACTGCCGACTCGACGTCCGCAGGCGGCAGCTCCTCGGTGCCGATCTCCACCAGGAGCGGCGCCGGGTGCTCGGGAAACGCCCCGTCGGGGGCGGCCACGGTCGGCACCGGGTCGCCGGCGCGGCCCAACGGGTAGCCGAGTTCCTCCCGCCGCGAGACCCACAACTCGGCCACCTCGTGGGACATCCGCCGCATGCGGGCGAAGGCCCGGGCCCGTTCGGTCGTCCCGATGGCCCCCCGGGAATCGAGCACGTTGAAGGTCTGCGAGCACTTCAGGATGAAGGAGTAGGCGGGGACTGGCAGCCGCTTCTCCAGCAGCCGGAGAGCCTCCGCCTGGTAGAGCTCGAACAACTGCCGCTGCGTCTCGACGTCTGCCTCGTCCAGGTAGTACGTGCTCATCTCGAACTCCGGCTGCAGGTAGATCTCGCCGTAGCTGACGCCGGGGGCGAAGGCGATGTTCTTGAAGTGATCCACGCCCTGCAAGGCCATCAAGATTCGCTCGAGGCCGTAGGTGATCTCCACCGCCACCGGGTCGAGGCTCATCCCCCCGGCCGCCTGGAAGTACGTGAATTGGGTGATCTCGAGGCCGTCCAGCCATACCTCCCAGCCCAAGCCCCACGCTCCAAAGGCCGGCGACTCCCAGTTGTCCTCAACGAACCGCACGTCGTGGCGCTTGGTGTCGACCCCGAGGGCGGCAATGCTGCCGAGGTACAGCTCCTGGGCGTTGCCCGGGTCGGGCTTCAAGATGACCTGGTACTGGGTGTGGGTCTGCAGGCGGTTGGGGTTCTCCCCGTAGCGGCTGTCGTCGGGCCGCACACTCGGTTCCACGTAGGCGGTGCGCCACGGCTCGGGCCCAAGCACTCGCAGGAAGGTGGCCGGGTTGAGCGTGCCCGCGCCGACCTCGGTGTTGAACGGCTGCGCCAGTACCGCCCCCTGGTCGACCCAGTATCTGGTCAGGGCGAGGATGGCGTCCTGCATGGTGAGCACTCGTGCACCGTACCCGGCGCTTTTGCGAGCTGGGAAAAGGATTCGGGGGAGCGTTCCCCCCGCGCCACCCCACAAACGAGCTAGGGCGCGGGGAACGGCTCCCGCTGTGCGATCTTGTTCCGCCACGCCATCAAACGAGCGGGCCAGTTGAACGACAGCGCTCCGACCAGACGACCGGCGGACCCGTACACCACGACGAAGCGATCGTCGTCGAGGGCGCCGTCGACAACGGCCACGTCCGGCCCGGTGCGGCCCACCATTTGGATCTTGGTCTGGTACTGGTCGGACCAGAAGTAGGGGATCGGCTCGAACACGGGCGCGTCCTGGCCCTGCAGAAGGGTGAGGGCTGCGGCCTGTCCCTGCTCGGCGGCATTGGTCCAGTGCTCGAGGCGCATGAACTCCCCGAAGAAGGGGTTCTCCCACCGGGCCACGTCGCCCGCGGCCACCACGCCCGGCACCGGCCGGCCCCCGGCCAGAGCCCGGCACCGGGAATCGCAGCGCACACCGTTGGCCAAGTCGAGGCCCGAATCGGCGAGCCAGTCGGTAGTCGGCGCCACACCCACCCCGATGACGACCACGTCGCTTTGGACCTCGGTGCCGTCGGCCATGACCACCGACTCCACTCGTCGATCGCCCCGCAGGCCGGCCACCCCGGTGCCGAGGCGCAGGTCGACGCCTTGGTCGGTGTGCAACCGGGCGCAGCGCCGGCCCATCATGGCCCCAACCCCGCGCTCCATGGGGACCGGTAGGGCCTCGAGGACGGTGACGTCGAGACCCAACTGGTGGCTGGTGGCAGCCACCTCGGAGCCGATGAAGCCGGCTCCGACCACGCTCAGCTTGCGAGCCCCGGACAGACGCTCGCGAAGCGCCCGCCCGTCCTCGATGGTTCGCAGCACGAACACCCCGTCGAGATCGGCCAAGCCCGGCAGCGTTCGGGGGTGGGATCCCGTGGCCACGACGACCCCGTCATAGGACACCTCATCGCCCGAGTCCAAGACGACGACGCACCGCTCGAGGTCCAACCGGACCGCCTTGGTGGAGAGCCGGAAGTCGGCGTCGGCAGCCGCGCCGAGCGGCAGGTACACCTCCTCCAGGCTCATGTCGCCCCCCAGATACTCCTTGGACAGCGGGGGGCGGTCGTAGGGCAGGTGGCCCTCGGCCCCAAGCAGGGTGACGTCGCCGTCATACCCCTCCTCGCGCAGTGTTTGCGCGGCCCGGAGACCAGCAAGGGATGCGCCGACGATGACGATACGGCGCGGTGCGGGTGCCACCGTCTCAGCCGAAGGCGCGGCTCACCCTTCGATCGAGATGGCGCCGGTCGGGCAGGCCTTGACCGCTTCCTCCATCTTGGGCCGCAGCGACTCGGGCGGTTCCTCCTGGAGGACGTAGAGGAAGTTGTCGTCGCGAACCTCGAACACCTCGGGTGCGATGCCCATGCAGACGGCGTTGCTCGTGCACTTATCGAAATCGACCACGATGCGCATGACCAGACGCTACCCCGCCCGAATCCCGGCGGGTGGGGGCGCTAGTGCGCCGGCAGGGCGGCGTTTTGGGCGGCCGCGACCCGCTGGGCGACGGCAACCACGCTCGCGTTGGCGGGTCCGTTGACAATGACGTCGGCGACGTAGTTGCCCCGCGTGAACACATCCCGGGCGAATGCCAGCCGGCCCACCGAGTTCGTCGACCCGGTGGCGCCGGTAATCCCGGTCGTGGCGAAGGTTGACGCCACCGCCCCGGCGGCCTGATGCTGATGGGCGGCGGTGACCTGGCTGGCGGCGGCAGTCGTGGCGGCCCCCACCTGGGTCGCGAAGGCCGAGGCCAGCGTCGGGTTCTCGAACTCCATCACGAACACCCAGACCGCCTGGGACCCGTCGGTGGGGTTTGTCCAGCGGCGTTGGGCCCCTGCCAGGAACCCGGTCGGCTGGTCGGCGACGGCTCCCGCGGTGCTCGAGCCATAGTCCTGCACCGCCGTCGCCAGCGCCATCGGGCTGGCGGCAACCGTCGAGCCGGGGCTCGGCACGAAGTTCGGGATGGTGTTGACAAGGGCCGCGACGAGCGCCGTCGACGGCCGTATGGCAGCTGTTGTGTCCGCCTTGTGGGTCCTCTTCCAGTACACCGTCCCGCCCGCCCCCGCCAGGCCAACCACGACCAGTGCCGCCAGTAGTTTGCGACCCCGGCGCCTCGGAGCCTTGGAGCGGCGACCGTCGCCGGGGACGATGAGGGCGCCTTGGGCGGCCGCCACCCCTGGGGCAGGGGCTGGTGACGCCGTGTGGCTCGCTTGCTGCCTGGCCTTGCGTCCAGACTTCCGCTTTGCATGGACCGGGGTGGGCTCGCCGGTCCCGATCGGTGCCTCGTCGAAGGCGGGAAGACCCAGGTCGATCTCCTCCAGCTCCGGCATCGGCCACGCAGCCTGCATCGGCGTCGCCCGGCGCTGCTGGTCCTTCGTCAGCAAGCCGTTCATCTGGTCCATCAACTCTGCCGATCCCGCGACGGGGGCGACGGGCTCGACGGTCGCCGGGTTTTTAGGCGAAGGCGGGACGGACTGCCTGGCGGCGCGCCTCGGGGCTCTTGGCGGCTTGACCGCCTTGTGCTCCGCCAGCGCCTCGGGAGCGGGCGTCGCCAGCACTAGCGGGGCCGGCGACGGCCCATCGGATGGACGCTCGTGCTGGGCCCGAACCGGCCGGATCCGGCTGACCCGGCGTACCAGGGGTTCCTCAGGAAGGCCACCGATCTCGACGGCGGCGGCGAGAAGCCTGTCGATCTCATCGAGAACCTCCGGTCGGCCATCACAGGCCTCTTCCAGGGCTCTCACCAGCAACAACTGCTGGCTGTCGAGGCTCGGCAGGTCGCTCAACACTTCGGCCACGCTCAAGGAGCGATAGCCGTCCTCGGGCGGCGAAGGCGATTCTGTCGGTTGGGTAGCAGAGGCGCGTCGACTTCTCACTAGTCGCGATCATCGGGTTCTCCGCGCGCCCACCTGAGTTTTGGCCCCGAGACTTTCTCGCGGTGGGACCATAGAGGCGTGATCACAGGTCCTCAGCCGGGCACCGCCAGCGTCGAGTTGGTGGCGCTCGACCCGGCCACCGAGTCCGAGTCCAACCGCCGGTATGCCGCCGTTTCCGACGGAGCGCTACTCGCTGGGCTGCTAGTGGGGACCGAAGGCAGTTGGCTGCGCCCGAGCGCCTTGCAGCTTCGAGCCGACAGCCGGATGGTCCAGCGCCGGGCGCTGGTGGCCTCGCTCTTGAACGAGGCTGCCGGCCGCGGCCTGAATGGCGTGGTGCTGGAGGCCGGCGTCCCCCTGTTGTTGCGCCACGACGCCCGGGCCGCCGGCTTCACCGGGCCGCTCCGTCAGGAACTGGTCGCCGACTTCCGACGTCCCCTGCCGACCCCAGCCTTGGGCACCCGGTTGGAGGATCGGTTGCTTTCGGAGTTGGCGCCGTTGCTTCCCGGGGTTGATGTTGCGCTGGGGTCTGAGGGCCGCTTCCGGGTGGCCGCCCGCAGTGTGCTGCGGGGCACGGTCAACATCGGCACCCTGCAGGCACGAGGTGCCCACGACAGCCGCCCGTTGCGGATCCTGTTTCCCCTGGCAGACGACGTCATGCCCGAGGCCCTGGCGCTGGTCATCGACACGGCCTTGTCGATCCGTCACCGGTTCCGTCCCGTGCTCGATCGCGTCCGGATCACCTTTGACCAGTCGACCCATGGCCTGGTCAACGGGAAGTGGGCCGGCCTCGCGGAGCAAAGCCGCGATGTCCGCCTGACGCCGGCCTATGCGCGGGTAGGCGATCTAGAAGCGCTGACGGTCCAACTGGCCAACCGGGACCGGCCGGCCGAAGGGGACGCGCCGCAGGTTCAGGTGGCCCGCATCCGTTCCTACCAGGGAGCCGCTCCCTTCACCCGCATCGACGCGGTGGTTGCCCACGAGATGTGGCACGAGATCCAGTTCGATTTCGACAACAGCCGGGTTCGGGAGGGCATCGAGTTCCGGCGGGCGCTCGGTGCCTATTTCGGGACCGAGACCCTGGAGCAGGTCATCAAGGGGAAAGGACCGAAAGCATCCCCCGCTTGGCGCGCCGCCTGCGTACGCCTGGCGACCGAAGTGTCGACGTACGCCACGACCGAGCCACGGGAGGCCACCGCCGAGATGTTCAGCGTGTGGTGGTGCACGCCCCAATCGCCGCCGCCGGTCGCCCAGCTCTTCGATCGCCTGCTCCATCAGTTCTTCCCCGCCGCCGACCTGGCCCGGTAAGCGATCGGTAGGGTCAGCGGGTGAGCGGTCTTCAAATGTCGACGGTGTACGCGCGCGTGGGCGCCACGCCGTGGTTCACGCGGCTGGTCGCCCATTTCTATGACAGCGTGGAAGAGGACCCGGTCTTGCGTCCGCTGTACCCAGACGACCTGCAAGGACCGAGGGAGCGCCTGACTGGATTCCTCATCCAGTACTGGGGCGGCTCCGCGGACTACAGCGCCAAGCGGGGCCACCCCCGGCTGCGTATGCGCCACGCGCCTTTCGCCATCGGAGCCGCCGAGCGCGACGCCTGGTACCGGCTAATGGAGAGCGCCGTCAAGGCCGTCGGCGCCTCGCCGGAGGACGAGCAAGAACTCCTGGCCTACTTCCAGCACACCACGGGCTTCCTGGTCAACCGCAGCTGACACCGGTGCCCGAGCCCCCCGAGGACGAGACCGCCCTCTACCAGGTGGCGCCGCCCGAGTTCGTCGCCGCCCGTGACGCACTGGCGAAGCGGCTGCGTTCCGAGGGCCACAAGGCCGACGCAGGTCGCATCGCCAGGCTGCGCCGGCCCACTCCGGCGGCATGGGCCCTGAACCGGGTGGCGCGTGAGCAACCGGAGCTCGTCGACGGCGTGCTGGCCGCGGGCAGCGAGCTTCGCCTGGCCACCGAACAGGCGGTCGGCGGCGACGCGTCCGGCTTGCGAGCCGCCCGGGCGAAGGAGCGGGCGTCGGTCGACGATGTCATCCGGGCCGCCGCCGATCACCTGCAAGAGATCGGCTCGCAGGCCAACGAGATCACCCGGCAGCGGTTGACCGCCACCTTGCGCGCCGCCATCGTCGACTCTTCGGTGGCCGAGTTGTGGCGGCACGCGACGTTGGCGGTCGACCACGACGCACCGGGATTCGGGCTGGAGGCCTTCTCGGCGCCCGCACCCAGCACTGGCGGGCTGGCGCCGCTTGCGCCCACCGACGCCGAAGCGACTGACGTGCCCGAGCATCACCCGCCGCCCGCGTCGCCCCGGTCGCCGTCAGTGCCCGGATCGGACCGGGTCCCCGACCGGCCCGCCGAGGTGGAGCGGCTAGAGGCAGAGGCCGAGCGCCAGACGGCGGCCTGGAACCGCCTTGTCGGCGAGGCCGCTCGAGCCAGGGCCGAGGCCGAACAGCTGGCGGAGGAGTCGACCCGTCTGACGGCGGAAGCGGAGCGCTTGGCGGCGGAAGCCGCCCGGGTGGCCCGGCTTGCGGCGGACGCCGAGGAGCGGGCCGCTGACGCCGAGGCCCGGGCCGCGGCGGCACAGCAGGAAAGTAACGAGGCCCGGGCCCGAGCGGCGGCCGCCCGCGCCGCCACGACCTGACCATCGGTATCTCGCCGCGATCGAGGTTAGGACGGGGCCACTTGGGCTGCCCCCGCGGCGGCCGACGCCGACCGTAGGCTCGACCAGGTGACCAGGGCCGGGGGACGTTGGCGCCGGAGCCGGGTGGCGGGTGCCCTTTTTTCCATCATGGTTTTGGGTCTGACGGGGTGCGGCCACTCGTCGCCCTTCGCCACGGGCTCGCCGTGCCACGCCGCGGTCGGCAATGCGACCTACGGTCTTGACACCGACCAGGCGGCCAATGCCACCACGATCGCCGCCGTCGGGGTGGGCCTGGGGCTTCCCGACCACGCGGTGACCATCGCACTGGCGGCGGCGCTGCAGGAGTCGAAGTTGGTCAACCTCCCTTACGGTGACCTCGATTCCCTTGGGCTGTTCCAGCAGCGCCCGTCGCAGGGTTGGGGAACGCCTGCGCAGATCTTGACGCCCCGCTACGCCGCCACCGTCTTCTACCAGCACCTGGAGCTCGTCGCCGGCTGGCAGACGCTCCCGGTCACAGACGCCGCCCAGGACGTCCAAAACAGCGGCGTACCCGACGCCTACAGCAAGTGGGAGAGCGAGGCCAGAGGTCTGGCCCAGGCGCTGACCGGTGAGCTGCCCGCCGCCTTCGCCTGCCACATCCCTGCCAAGCCGAAGAACCCGGCACCGACATCGGTGATCGCCGACGGCGTGTCCGGGGACCTCGGTGCCCCGGCCATCGGCGTGGCCCTCCCCGCGGCCCGAGGCTGGCAAGTGGCGGGCTGGTTGATCGGCCACGCCGCCCAGTACGGGGTCACGGCGGTCACGGTCAACGGCCAGCGTTGGTCGGCGCACAGCGGCCAATGGAGCGACTTCCCGCCGGTCTCCAATGTGGTGGCGGTGACAGTATGAGCGACATGAGGCGCATGGAAGACGGCGACCACATCCCGTCGCCGCCTGCGCCCGCGCCCGCGCGGCTCCACCATGTGCCGCCGGCGGCGTTGACGGACGACACGGCCCAAAGCGCCAGCATGCGCCGGCGGGAGGCGATCTCGGGCAAGTCCGTCGGCTCGACGCAGCTGTGGATGGGCCAGACCCACATGGCACCCGGCACCCGGTCGGCGGACCATCACCACGGCGCCACTGAGACCGCCATCTACGTCGTTTCCGGCCATCCCCGCTTTGTTTTCCTCGATGGCGCCAACGAGGCGGTGATCAAGACCGGTCCCGGCGACTACGTCTTCGTGCCGCCTTGGGTGCCTCATCGCGAGGAGAACCCCGCACTGACCGAAGAGGCGGTGGTGGTGATCGCCCGCAGCGCGCAGGAGGCCGTGGTCGTCAACCTGCCGGGCCTCGCGGGCCTCGGGGGTCAGATCTCGGGCAGGTAGGCAGCCAGCTCCCGGACGAGGGGCGCCTTTCCGCGAGCGCCGACGAGGCGCAGGACTGGCTGACCCCCCGCGAACAGGATCATCGTGGGGACGGCCATGACTCCGAAGCGGCGGGCGGCGTCCAGGTTCTCGTCGACGTCGAGGGTCAGCACGGATAACCGGCCCCGCAGGTCGGCGGCCACCTCTTCGAGGACGGCGGCCAGTGACCGGCACGGGCCGCACCACTTGGCGGAAAACTCGACCAGCGTCGGGGTGTCCGTCGCCAGATATTCGTCGAGGGTGTTTTCGTGAATGGCAAGCAGGCTCATATGGCGACGGTAAGCGCCGTACCTCGGTACGGAGTCAAGGGCCAATTTGACTCCGTACCGTGGTACGGGCCGTATCTTTTCCTGGGTGGAGTCCTACACGATCGGCGGCCTGGCTAAGGCGGCAGGCGTTTCGGTGGAGACGGTGCGCTACTACGAGCGGCGGGGCGTGCTCACCCAGCCGCCGAGGGGCGAGGGATACCGGCACTATTCTCGGGACGACGTCGATCGCCTGGCTCTGGTGCGACGGGCGAAATCATTCGGCTTCACCTTGGCCGAAGTGGCGGAGCTCTTCGAGGCCGGTCACGGTGGCTGCACGGAAGTCCTGGAAGCGGCGAGGGTCAAGCTTGAGCAGGTCGAGCGTGAGGTTCACGAACTCCAGCAGCGGGCGGCGCGGCTGCGGCAGCTGGTGTCGGTGTGCCAGAGCGGAGACGACGACTGCACCTCGCTGTTCGTCGACCATGTCTCGGGTCGAGGTCCGGTGGACTCGGATCGCGTCGCCTTGCGCCGGTAGGCCAAAGCTGGCGCCTTATTTCCTCGGCGGGCCGGTGAGGAGGCGGGGGCATCTGGTACACCAGTGATGTGGACGCCACCTCCACCTCCATCTCCTCGTTGATCGTCGTGCTCTCCCTGGTGCTGGTGACCTTGGTCCCCATCGGGTCACTGCCCTGAGGGACGAGTGGTGTTGACTCCGTTTCGGCCCGAAAGTCCGCGCGCCGGCATCGGCCGAGTCATCCGGACCGGCTTGGGGGTCGCCTTCGCCCTTGCGCTGTTGGCGGTGTACTTCACCGAGTCGATCGCCCTGGCCTTTGCCATGTTCGGCGGTGCCGCCGCCTGTATTGCTCTGGCCCTGCTGTGGGTGCAGCGCCTGGAGGACAAGTCCCCGGCGTTGCCACCCGGCGCCCTGTGGACCGGACTGGCGACCGTCCGGGTCCGCGACGTGACCCGCAGCCCGCTGCTCGACACCGTCGTCGTCAGCCGCCCGGCCCTGGCCATGGCACGGCATCGCCCGGCCCGGGGCGCCGTCGGGGACGTCGTCGTCGATCCGGAGAACCTGACGTGGACGGCCCGTTGGGATGCCGCGCTCAGCGGTGTCCGAGGGTCCTTTGTCTTGCCGTGGACGGCGGTGGTGCGGGCCCAGGCGGCGTCCATCCCGACATCGTCGGGGAGCGGCGCCATCGCCCTGACTTTCGCCGACGCCGAGAAGCTTGATATCGCCTTTGGCGGCAACTACCCGGGTTTCCGAGCCGCCATCAGCATGCTGCCACGGTCGCTGCCCGGTCTCGACTGGTCGGCGAACTGACCGTCGGTAGCGCTACCTGGGCCCGAGCGGGCTGCGGTCGTTCGTCGCCCTGACGGACACGGCCGCGGGCTCGTCGGGCCTCGGCCGGCCCCAGCCGGAGAGCTGGCCCGATTCGGGTGAGCCCTGCCAAGATGGCCGCATGGCCGTGGTCCTCATCACCGGGTGCAGCAGCGGTTTTGGCCTCACCACAGCGTTGGCGTTCGCCCGCCGGGGGGACAAGGTCTACGCCACGATGCGGGACCTGGGAAAAAGCGCCGCCCTCGACGACGCCATCGCCTCGGAGCGAGTGAGCGTCGCCAAGCTGAAGCTCGACGTCACCGATGACGAGTCGGTCACCGCCGCCGTCGGCGCCGTGGTTGGCACCGAGGGCCGCATCGATGTGCTGGTCAACAACGCCGGGGTGGAGCACTGGGGGGCGGTCGAGTACCTGGCCGACGACCTGGTCCGCGTCATTTTCGAGACCAACGTCTTCGGGATGGTCCGAATGATCCGCGCCGTGCTGCCGACGATGCGGGCCCAGGGGTCGGGCGTGATCGTCAACTTGGGTTCCGCCGCTGGGCGGGTGCCCGGGCTGGCCTGCAACTGGGCCTACTCGGCCAGCAAGCACGCGGTGGGATCGATGTCCGACTCACTCTCGGGCGAGGTACAGCCCTTTGGCATCCGCGTGGCCAACATCGAACCCGGGTTTTTCTCCACCAACAACCTGGCGAACGCCACCCGGCCGGCGCCCGGCTCGCCCTACGCAGAGCTGGAGGGAGCCATGGTGAAGTTCCTGGAATCGAGCCTCGACCACGGCGGCGACCCGGCCAATGTGGCCGCGGCCATCGTCAAGGTGGTCGATGACCCGGGCAGCCCCCGCCATGTGGTGGTGGGTCCCGACGCCGAGGTCTTCATCGGGGCCGCAGCGTCGGTGAGCGAAGCCGAATGGGACGCCTTGGGCCGCAGCCTGATCGGGCTGCCCCCGCTTTCGTAGACGCTCTAATCTGGCCGCCCTATGGCCAGCCGGGGGGAGATTCTGGATGCGTTGGCGGATTATTCCCAACGCTGCAATGGCAACGAAAAGCTGCGCCGGATGCTGCAAGGGTGGACCCGGTTGCTGCATTTCCAGGCGTCCGACTCCGGCGAGGTATTTACCGTCCAGGTGACCGATGGCCGGATTGTCGCCACCGCGGCCGGCGCGTCCCGGGACGCCGATTTGGTGGTGTCGGCGACGAGCGAAGATCTGTGCGACATGTTTTGGGGCGATTTGAACCCGGTCCAGAAATACATGAACGGCGAAATCGTCGTCCGCGGCAACCCCGCCGACGTCATGCGCCTCGACGCTATGGCGTCGCTTATCTGGGCCGGCTAGCCGGTGCCCGATACCGAAAACGGCGGCCTTCGGCGGGCTCTCGGCTTGCGCACGGTCGTTTCGACGTCGACGGGCTTGGCCTTCGCGGCCCTCGAGTATCTCGTAATGGCCAGCATCGTGGCCTACGCGGCCGGCAACCTGGCCTGGCTCAGCATCGCCGTGGCCGGCGGTCTGGCCCTGTTGGCCTGGGGGTTCTACGGCGAGCTGAACGGCATGTACCCCACCGCGGCCGCCGTCCGGCGGTACATGTCCCGGTCCATGGACGATCGGCTGGCTCTGGTCATCACCTTCACCTACCTGACGACCATCATCCTGGTGATCGCGGCCGATGCCTTCATCGTGGGCAGCGCGATCGCCCACGTCCTCGGCGAGCCGAGCTGGTTGGTGGGGCTCTACATCGCCGTCCTGCTGGGCATTGCCACCGCTGCCAACCTCCGGGGACTGGAGGTGGCCGGGGCGGTGCAAGACATCGCCACCTTCACCGTGGTCGTGACGACCGCGATCATCGGCGTGGTGGCGCTGGCTCATCACCCGACCGCAGCCGCCCACCTGGCTGCCCTTCACCGCCACGGCGGGTTCGGTGGCTTCGTGCAGGCGGTCGCCCTCGGCGTGTTCCTGTACGGCGGCTTCGAATGGGTCACGACCAGTGCCGAGGAGGTCCGATCGCCCGGCCTGGTCGCCCGGGGGATGCTCCTGGCGGTCGGGGTGCTGTTTCGTCACCTGCGCCCTGGCCACCGAGGCCATGCTGCGCCTGCTCAGCGCTTCGGAGCTGGCCAGCGCCTACCCGCAGCTGTTTCTGGGCCGCCACGTGGCGGGCACCTTTGGCTACGGGCTGATGTGCGCCATCACCGCGCTGACGGCAATCAACACGTTCAACGGCGGGTTCATCACCGCTTCCCGGTTCATCTACGCCACGGCGCGGGAGGGCTCACTGCCTCGCGGAGTGGCCCGCCTCAACCGGCATTTCGTGCCCTGGGTGCCGGTGCTCGCCCTGGCTCTGGTGTCGCTCGGGGTGGGGGTGGTGGTGGCGGTCACCGGCGGCTGGCAGGTCCTGGTGGCTGTCGGGGCGGCCCTGGAAGCGATGATCTATGTGGTCGCCGGGTGGTGCGTGGTGCGGCTCCGGTCTCGCCAGCCCGACGACGCACGGCCGTTTCGGTTGCGAGCCGGCCGTCAGCTGGCGTGGGCCGGCATCGTCGTGTTCGCGGTCCTCGCCCTCGGGGCGGGGCTGAGCGTCAGCAACAAGTTCAACCCGCTGCCGCTCGCCATCATCGTGGCCCTCGGGGCGCTGTCGGCGGTCTACGTGCTCGGGTACTTGCCCCGTCTGCGGGCGGCCAATGCGGCTCGGGACGCCGCCACGGTGCGGCGGCGCCGTCCACCCGCCGGCCCGGGCTCGGGCTCGGCTACTGCTTGACGACCGGGCACGCCCGGCCACGAGCGGGCCACGAGCGGGCCCGGCGACGCCAGAAGCCGACCGCGGGGCGCACTCGGCCTTCGAACTGGCGCCGCCTGAACGCGCTATAACGCGCTCAAGCGGCGCCAGTTTCCGACACCGGACACCGCACCAGTGCGAGC
>JBOGGN010000348.1:0-10634 GCA_050744165.1 Acidimicrobiales bacterium
GGGCGACGCCGTCGAGGTGGCCACCTTCCCCGACGAGCCGTTCACGTCGTATTTCAGCGGCAACACGGTCCAGATCTGCCCTGTCGGCGCACTTCCTGCGGCCCCGTACCGGTTCAAGGCTCGGCCGTGGGACCTGGAGCAGGTCGAGTCGTCCTGCACTTCCTGCTCGATCGGATGCCGGGTGGCCATCCAGTCCTCCGGCGACCGCTTGACCCGCTCCCTCGGCGTCGACTCCGACCCGGTCAACCAGTCCTGGTTGTGCGACAAGGGGCGCTTCGACTGGCAGGCCATCTCCTCCGAGGACCGGGTCACCGCCCCCCGGATCCGCAAGGGCGACCAGCTGGTCGAGGTCGGCTGGTCCGAGGCGCTGGAAAAAGTGGCTGCCGACCTGGCCAAGGCCAAGGGGGTCCGGGGCGGCGCCGCCATCGGCATCATCGGCGGCGCCCGGCTGGCCAACGAGGACGCCTACGCCTGGTCGAAGCTGGCCCGGGCGGTGCTTGGCACCGACAACGTCGACGCCCAACTGGGCGACGGGCTTCCGGCTTCGCTGGTGCTCGGCCTGCCCCGAGCCACCATCGACCAGGCCTGCGAGGCCTCGGCCGTGATCACCGTCAGCCCCGACCTCAAAGAAGAGCTGCCGATCATCTATTTGCGGCTGCGGGCCGCAGTCAAGGACACCCATCTCCCCATCATCGAGATCGCCGAGCAAACCGGCGGTCTTTCCCGCGACGCGGCCGTCACGCTCCTCCACCGGCCGGGCGAGGCCCACCTGGTGGCCCGGGCCCTGCTGGCCGACGAGGACCCAACGGCGGAGGTGGCCGGCGTGCCGCGGGCTCAGATGATGGCCGCTCGGGGCGTGCTTCAGGAGGTGGGAAAAAACGACGGGGCCGACGCGGCCTACGTCGTCGTGGCGGGCCGGCCGTCGCTCGGGTCGAGCTCCGACGCCGTGGTCGAAGCCGTGGCCACCCTCTTTGCCGGCCTTCCCGGGGTCCGTCTGCTTTCCGCCCTCCGCCGGGGCAACGTCCACGGTGCCCTGGACATGGGCCTGGCGCCGGGCGTGCTCCCTGGCCGGGTCGATCTGGCCGATGGCCGGGAGTGGTTCTCGGCCACCGGCGCCTGGGGGTCGCTCCCCGACGCGGCCGGCATGGACACCACCACCATGCTCCAGGAGGCTGCCGAGGGGCGCCTAGCGGCGCTGGTGTTGCTGGGCGCCGACCCGCTGTCGGACTTCCCGGACCGGACCTTGGCGCGCAAGGGCCTGCAGGGGGCGGGGATGGTGGTGGCGGTTGACTGCTTCCTGACCGAGTCCTCCAAGAAGGCCGACGTCGTTCTCCCCGCCGCCACCTACGCGGAGCGGCCGGGGACCTTCACCAACCTGGAAGGCCGTGTGCTGCGCCTCGGCCAAAAGGTCACTGCCCCTGGGGTCGCCTGGCCGGATTGGATGATCGCCGCCGAGCTGGCTTGGAAGATGGGAGCCGACCTCGGCCTCGACCACCTCGATGGAATCTGGGAGGAGATCGAGCGGCTGTCTCCCGCCCACGCCGGCATCACCCCGGCCCTGCTGGCCGGCCTGCGGGCCAAGGACGGCGTGGTCGTCCCCCTCGACACCTCGGTCGGCGGAGGCCCGGTGGATCCGGCCCCCCTTGACCCCATGGCCGAACCGGGCATCATCGCCGCGGAAGTCAACTGGCCATCGGCGCTCGACGTGCCCCATCCTGGCACCGCGGTACCGGGCGAAGTGGAGCGGGCCGCCGAGGGGGAGGCCGGGCACGCGGACCAACTGGCTGGTGGCGTGGCCACCGCGGATGCCGAGATCGCGGGCGCCACGGCGGGGGGTGCCTCGGCGGCGGGTGCTTCGGCGGGCGCCTTGCCCGAGGGAGCCGATGCCGGCGACGCTGCCCTCAAGCGGCCGCCCATGATGCGCTTCCAGGCGCCGACGAAACCGGTCCCCGTCCCGCCAGTGGACGCCTACTCGCTGCGCCTGGTCTCCGGCCGGCGGCTCTGGGACGCAGGTGTCGGGGTACAGCACTCGCCCCACCTGGCGGGTCTGGCCGCCACCGCCACCATACGGGCCCACCCCGCCGACATGTAGCGGCTGGGCCATAAGAACGGGACCATGGTGCGGGTCGGGTCGCCTCGGGGGAGCGTGGTGGTGCCGATCGAGGCCGACGCTGGTATCCCTCGAGGCTCGGCGGCGATGGCGTTCAACACGCCCGGCGATGGAGCCGCGGACCTGATCGAGGCCATCGTGGCCGTCAACCACGTGCGGGTGGACAGCCTCCCTCCGGGAGCTGGCCGGGGGGATAGCAACTGATGGCCGGCGACCCGCTCTTCGCCCACGGCGTCACGCTGGCCGTGGCGATCATCGTGGTGATCAAGGCGATCATCGTCTTCGTCGTGGTGCTGGTGTCGGTGCTTCTCATGGTGTGGTTCGAGCGCAAGGTCATCAGCCACATGCAGACCCGCATCGGCCCCAACCGGGTCGGCCCCTACGGCCTGCTGCAGTCGATGGCAGACGGCACCAAGCTGTTCTTCAAGGAGGCGTTGCTGCCCCTGAAGGCGGATAAGCGGGTCTACCGGCTGGCTCCATTCCTGGCGGTCGTCCCCGCCTTCTTGATCTTCTCCATCGTCCCCCTCGGGGGCACGATCGAGATCGCCCACCACACCACCCGGCTTCAGCTGGCGGATCCGCCGTGGGGGATCCTGTTCATGCTGATGCTGTCGTCAATCGCGGTCTACGGCGTCATGCTGGCGGGCTGGTCGTCGGGCTCGAAGTATCCCTTGCTCGGCGCGGTCCGGGCGTCGGCCCAGATGATCTCCTACGAGGCGGCAATGGGGCTGTCCATCGCTACCGTGGTGCTCCTCGCCGGATCCCTGCACACCAGCGCCATCGTGGCTGCCCAGCACGGGCTGCTGCACTTCCGCAGCCTCACCATCCCGCTCCCGGGGTGGAACCTGTTCCGGGCCTGGGTGGTGCCGTTCATCATTTTCATGCTGGCCATCACCGCCGAGATGCACCGGCCCCCCTTCGACCTCGTGGAGGCCGAGGAGGAGTTGGCCGGCGGTTTCAACACCGAGTACTCCTCGCTGGGCTTCGCCCTGTTCTACCTGGCCGAGTTCATGAACGTGGTGACCATGTCGGCCATCGCGGTCACCTTGTTTCTCGGCGGTCCCGACGGGCCGCGCATCCTCGGCCACAGCGTCGGGCCGTTCTGGTTCCTCGTCAAGGAGTTCTTCTTCCTCTACACCTACGTGTGGCTGCGGGCCACCCTGCCCCGCTTCCGCTACGACCAGCTGATGGACCTCGGCTGGAAGCGGCTCATACCTGGGGCGCTGGCGATGCTCCTGTTCGTGGCGGCCGTGCGCAACGGCAGCCGCGGGTGGATCCTCGGCCTCATCGGGGGACTCGTCGTTGCCTTCGTCGTCCTGTGGCGGGCCCTGGCCGTGGGGCGCCAAGCCACCTTGGTGGAGGCTGCCAACCCGCAGCCGGAGACGGCACCGGCGGGAGGAGGGAGCTAGCCATGGGCTACTTCAAAGGCTTCGCGGTGTCCGGCAAGCAGTTCTTCCAGAAGACGGTCACCACCCAGTACCCGGAGGAGAAGCGGCCCAAGCCGGAACGCTTCCACGGCCGCCATGTCCTCAACCGCTACGAGGACGGGATGGAAAAGTGCATCGGCTGCGAGCTGTGCGCCGGTGCCTGCCCGGCCCGCTGCATTTACGTCCGGGGGGCCGACAACCCGCCCGACGCCCCGGTCTCGCCTGGGGAGCGCTACGGGTTCGTGTACGAGATCAACTTCCTGCGCTGCATCCACTGCGACCTGTGCGTCGAGGCCTGCCCGACCGAGGCCATCACCGAGTCGAAGCTGTTCGAGTTCTCCTTCACCAACCGCCAGGACGCCATCTACACCAAGGCGGAGTTGGTCGTCGACGACGAGGGCAAGCCAAAGCACCTGCCCTGGGAGGACTGGAAAGAAGGCGACGACGACAACACCTCGGCGTGGATGCGGGCCACCGCTCCCGGAGGCCAGGCGGCGGCCGAGGGGCGGCCGCTGTGGTCGGGGGAGCTGGGCTACGGGGTCCGGCCCGCCCAGTCGGGGCAGTCAGAGGAGGGGTCGGCGGACGTGCCCGCCGACTGGGATATCAGCGTCCGCGAGGCGGCGGGGGCGGAGGTGCGCGGGGCCGGGGTGCCCAGTGGCCGTCCGAGCGGGGGCAACGGTGGCCCCAAGGCCGGGCGGAAGGGCCGGGGCCGGTGATGCTGGGGACGATCGCGGTCGCCGACGCCATCGTGTTCGCCGTGGCCGCGGTAGCGATCCTGGTGGGGGCGGTTGGGGTGGTGGTGTCCCGCCACCCGGTTCGAGCGGCTCTGATGCTGGTGTTGACGCTCTTCGGGGTGGCGGTGGAGTTCGTCAACCAGTCCGCCGATTTCCTGGCCGCGGTGCAGGTGATCGTCTACGCCGGGGCGATCGTGATCCTGTTCCTGTTCGTGATCATGCTGCTCGGCGTCGACAGCCAGGAGAACCTGAAGGCGGAGCCGCTGCGGGGGCAGCGGTCCACGGCAGTGGTGCTCGGTCTGATGGCGCTGGTGGAGCTGGCGCTGTTGGGCCGGTTCACCAACTGGGTGACCGGGGCGCCGTCGACGGCAGGGCCGCTGCGGGGCGCCGGGGCCCAGGGGGAGAACATCCAGAAGCTGGGCCAGTCGATCTTCACCCGTTACCTGTTTCCCTTCGAGATCACCTCAGTGCTGCTGGTGCTGGCGGTGGTCGGCGCCGTGATCCTGGCCCGCCGCCCCCAGCGCGTCGCCTCGGAGATGACCGCTGAAGAGCAGGAGGCGGCGCTCCCATGAGCGGGCCAGCCGTGAGAGCAGGGTCATGAGCATCGCCGGGGGCTGGTATCTGGCGTTGGCGGCGGTCGTATTCACCGTGGGCGCGGTCGGGGTGCTGGTGCGCCGCAACGTGCTGATCATGTTCATGTGCGTCGAGTTGATGCTGAACGCCGTCAACCTGACGTTCGTCACCTTCGCTCGCATGCTCAATGACATCGGCGGTCAGTCGGTGGTGTTCTTCGTGCTCGTGGTGGCCGCCGCCGAGGTGGTCGTCGGGTTGGGGATCATCGTGGCCATCTACCGCCGGCGGGTCGGGGCGACTGCCGACGACCTGCACATCCTCAAGGGCTGAGCCGACGCCGTGAACTTCGCCTTCGTCGTGCTTGCCATGCCGCTCGTCGGCTTCCTGTTGCTGTTCGCCTTCGGTCGCCGCCTGGGCGAACCCGCCGCCGGGTACCTGGCCACCTTCATGGCAGCCTGCTCGTTCCTGGCCACCCTGGTGGTGTTCTTCACCATGCTTGGCCGATCCCCGGGACAGCGGACGGTGATCCAGAACATCTACACCTGGCTACCCGTCGGCGGCCTCCACGTCTCCTTCGCCCTTCAGCTGGACCCGCTGTCGGTCACCATGGCCCTGTTCGTCACCGGCGTCGGAAGCCTCATCCACCTGTACTCCGTCGGCTACCTGCACGGTGACGAGCACTTCCCCCGGTTCTTCCTGCTCCTCAACCTGTTCCTGTTTTCCATGCTGTGCCTGGTCCTGGCCAACAACTTCCTCTTCATGTTCGTCGGCTGGGAAGGTGTCGGCTTTTGCTCCTACCAGCTGGTGTCCTTCTGGTTCCAGCGGGAACGGCCGCCCGCGGCGGGCAAGAAGGCCTTCGTCACCAACCGCATCGGCGACTTCGGCTTCATGATCGGGATGTTCCTGATCTTCAACCATTTCGGGACCCTCGACTTCACCAAGGTCTTCTCCGGCCTCGTCGGCGGTGCTCCCGGCGCCCTGGCCACCGGCACCGCCACCGCAATCGCCCTCATGCTTTTCCTCGGGGCCGCCGGCAAATCGGCCCAGCTGCCCCTGTACGTGTGGCTCCCCGACGCCATGGAAGGCCCGACGCCGGTGTCCGCCCTCATCCACGCCGCCACCATGGTCACCGCCGGGGTCTACCTGATGGCCCGCATCGCCCCCATCCTCCACTACTCCCCCGACACCCTCACCGTGGTCGCCATCGTCGGCGCCGCCACCGCCCTGTACGCGGCCACGATCGCCTGCGGGCAGGACGACATCAAGAAGGTCCTGGCCTACTCCACCATCTCCCAGCTGGGTTACATGTTCCTCGGCATCGGGGCCGGGTCCTACGCCGCGGGCCTGTTCCACATGGTGACCCACGCCTTCTTCAAGGCCCTCCTCTTCCTCGGGGCGGGCTCGGTCATCCACGCCCTGCACGACCAGCAGGACATGAAAAAGATGGGCGGGCTCCTCAAGTGGATGCCGGTCACTGGCGGTACCTTTATCATCGCCTGGCTGGCGATCTCGGGGATTTTCCCCTTCGCCGGCTTCTGGTCCAAGGATGACGTCCTGGCCGCCGCCTGGGGCAGCCACGGCGACCTGGGCAAGGTGCTGTGGGCGGTCGGGTTCCTGACTGCCGGGCTCACGGCGTACTACATGAGCCGCCAGGTGGCGCTGGTCTTCTTGGGCAAGGCCCGCTGGCAGGAGGCCAAACACCCTGCCGAGGCCGAGCAGGGGGCGCACCTGGAGGGCAAGCCGGGCCTGACCCAGCACGAGTTGGTGGGCGAGTCGGCGGGCGACCATGTCCCCGCCGGGAAGGCAGCGGCGGGAGCGGCGGCTGGTGGCCATGAGACGCAAGGGGATCCCCATGAGTCGCCCTGGCAGATGCGCCTGCCGCTGATGGTGCTCGGGTTCCTCGCCCTGGTCGGCGGCGTGCTCGACCTCCCCTGGGGCAAGCTCGACCTGCTCACCCGGTGGCTGGCTCCGGTCTTCCCCAACCCCATCGCGGCCGAGCCCCACGTGGCGTCGGGCGTCAAGGTGGTGCTCACTCTGGTGACCCTGGCCCTGTGCCTGGGCGGCCTGGCCCTCGGCCTTCGGCCGTGGCTGGCCAGCGCCGTGCACCCCAAGTTGGAGCCCAAGGTGTTGAAGAACGCCTGGTACTACGACGCCACCATCTCCGCCTTGGTGGCCGGACCGGGTGAGGAACTGGCCGACTTCACGGCTTTCAAGGTCGACAAGGGGGTGGTCGACGGGGCGGTCAACGGCATCGCCGTGCTTACCGCCGCCGGCGGCCGGACGCTGCGCAAGCTGCAGACCGGCTACGTCCGCAACTACGCCCTCGGCATTGCGGCCGGGGCGGTGGCGCTGTTGGTGTACGTCGCAGTGCGGGTCGGAGGCTGAGTCGTGAACTTCCCGATCCTCACCACGCTGGTCTTCCTGCCTGCCGCCGGTGCGCTGGCGGTGGCGCTGATTCCGAACGCCCGCGAGGACATGGCCAAGATCGGGGCCTTCGTGGTGGCGGTGGCGGAGTTGGTGTTCGCCGCCTTCATGCTGGTCGACTTCAAGGTGGGCGACGCCGGCTTCCAGTTCGTCAGCCAGCACCCGTGGGTCTCCGACTTCGGGATCAGCTGGCACCTCGGCGTCGACGGCATTTCACTGTTCCTGGTCGTCATGACGGCGCTGGTGTTCCCCATCGCCATCGCCGGTCCCAAGATCCACAGCCAGCCCAAGGCGTTCCTGTGCTGGATGTTGCTCCTGGAGGCGGCGTGTATCGGTACCTTCCTGGCGCTGGACCTCTTCGTCTTCTTCGTGATGTTCGAGCTGACTCTGGTGCCGATGTACTTCATCATCAGTGGCTGGGGCCACGACAACCGGGTCTACGCCTCGCTCAAGTTTTTCGTCTTCACCCTGGCCGGCTCCGCCTTTCTCCTGGTCGGGATCCTGGCTGCGGTCGTCCTGACCTCGAGCAACGGGCACCTGAGCTTCGACCTGATCGACGTGGCCCGCAAGGTGTCGTCCCTGACCCAGACCGAGCAACGCCTCCTGTTCCTCGGCTTCGTGATCGCCTTCGCGGTCAAGGTGCCGCTGTTCCCGCTGCATACCTGGCTACCCGACGCGCATACCGAGGCGCCCACGGCCGGTTCGGTCATCCTGGCGGCGGTCCTCCTCAAGCTCGGGGCCTACGGAATCCTGCGCTTCGGGGTGTTCTTGTTCCCCAAGGCGGCCGTCGACCTCGGCCCCATCCTCTTGACGGCGGCGGTCATCGGCATGACCTACGGCGCCATCGTGGCCGCCATGCAGAAGGACTTCAAACGGCTGATCGCCTACTCGTCGGTGGCTCACCTGGGCTTCATCGTGCTCGGGATCTTCGCCTTTACCTCCCAGGGCCTCTCCGGCGGGGTGCTGCAGATGGTCAACCACGGGCTTTCCACCGGCGCCTTGTTCCTCCTGGTGGGGATGATCTACGAGCGCCGCCACACCCGCCAGATCGCCGAGCTGCACGGCCTGCAGAAGTCGGCCCCGGTGATCGCGGTCGTCTTCCTCATCGTCATGATGAGCTCCGTCGGCCTGCCAGGGCTCAACGGCTTCGTGGGCGAGTTCCTGATCCTTATCGGCACCTTCATCACCCACCGTTGGTGGGCCGTCGTCGGCTCCACCGGTGTCATCCTGGCCGCGGTGTACCTGCTGTGGGCCTACCAGCGGGTCTTCCACGGCGTGCCCGACGGCGACAACGCCAAGATGCTCGACATGAACTGGCGGGAGGCGGCGGCGCTGGCGCCGCTCCTGCTCGGGATCGTGTTCATCGGCATCTACCCCAAGCCGCTCTTGGACCGCATCCAGCCGTCGGTCGACCACGTGCTGGCCCACGTCCAGTACCAGGACCCGGCGTTGCACGTACCCGCCAAGGGCCTCGGGCCGGCGGTGACGGTCAGCCCCGGGCAAAACGTCGACGTGGCGCCCGCCCAGACCACCGCCAGCCGCCCCTCCTCGAGGCCGGGCGGGCTGAGCGCGGCGGCGTCGGCCGTAGCCACGAGGAGCGGCCCGTGAACCTGCTCGCCGGTCTCGCAGCCCTCGGGGGGCCCGGCCCGACCACGACCACCACCAGCGTCCCTGCCTGCACGGTCCACCCATCGGGGCAGGTCACCAACCTGTGCACCAAGGCGGGGTCACTGCACCTGGCGTTCCAATACAACTACGTGGCGCCCGAGTTGATCCTCATCGGCGGTGCCCTGGTCATTTTGATGGTCTCCGCCCTGCTGCCCAAGCGGCAGATCCGGCGGCTGTGGATGTGGATGACGGTGGTGACCGGCGTGGTCTCGCTGGCCTGGTCGGCTTGGTTGTGGCACGGACAGTTCCCCAAACACGCCGGGCTGATCGTGGGCAACGCCTTGGTGTTCGATCAGTTCACGGTGTTCTTTGCGGTGCTGATCAGCGTCGCCGTTGTCCTCTCGGCGTTGGTCTCCGACAGCTACTTGCGACGGGAGGGCTTGGACGGGCCGGAGTTCTACGTCCTGGCCCTGCTGTCGGCGTCGGGCGGCATGATCATGGCGGCCGCTAATGACCTGATCGTCATCTTCCTCGGCCTTGAGATCCTCTCCATCGCGCTGTACATCATGACCGCCTACCACCGCCGGCGGATCGAGTCGGGTGAGGCGTCGATGAAGTACTTCATCCTCGGCGCCTTCTCCTCGGCCATCTTCCTCTACGGGGCGGCCCTGTGCTACGGGGCCACCGGTTCTACCAGGCTGTCGGAGATCGCCACCTTCCTGGCCCAGACCCACGTGCCCAAGAGCATCCTTTTGGCCGGCGTGGTGTTGCTGATCGTGGGCCTCGGCTTCAAGGTGGCCGCCGTCCCCTTCCATACCTGGACCCCCGACGTGTACCAGGGAGCGCCCACCCCGGCCACCGGGTTCATGGCCGCGGTGGCCAAGGCGGGTGGCTTCGCAGCCCTGATCCGAGTGCTGGTCGGCACCTTCGGGACCATGTCCGTGGACTGGCGCCCGGTCATTTGGGTGCTGGCTGCCCTCACCCTGCTGGTGGGCTCGGTTCTCGCCATCGTGCAGACGGACATCAAGCGGATGCTGGCCTACTCCTCGATCAGCCATGCCGGCTACGTGCTGGTCGGCGTCCAAGCGGCCGACTCCACCGGCACCGCGGGGGCGCTGTTCTACTTGTTCTCCTATCTGTTCCTCGTCATCGGCAGCTTCGCCATCGTGGCGGTGGTGAGTGGCCGGGGCGAGGCCCGCAACGACCTGGGCAGCTTGCGGGGGTTGGCGTCGCGCCGGCCGGCCCTGGCCTTCTCGTTCGTAGTGCTGTTGCTGGCCCAGGCCGGTGTCCCCTTCACCACCGGGTTCTTCGCCAAGTTCTACGTGGTGGCAGCCGCGGTAGGCCAGCACCAGTACGTGCTGGCGGTGCTGGCCATGCTGGCGGCCGCCATCGCTGCCTTCTTCTACCTGCGGGTCGCCATCTTGATGTACTCGCCCCTTCCCGAGGCCGGCGACGGCGGGGCCGGCAGCGGTGCTGGGGCCGCCCCGGCCGTGCTGGGCGGCGTGGCGCTGGCGGCGCCGCCGGAGACGGGCCAGGTCGTGGTGCCCTGGACCGTCGCCGCGGCGCTGGTCATCTGCGTGGCCTTCACCATCATCTTCGGGGTGTACCCGACGCCGCTCATCCACTTCGCAAAGCACGCGGTCCTACTCTTTTAGGTGGTCGCGACGCCAGCGTCGTCGAGCTCGATTCTCAGGGCGGTGATGGGCTGATCGCCGCCGCCACTGGCTGCAGCCTGGCGTTGCTCGCACAGAATGAGAC
>JBOGGN010000349.1:0-9718 GCA_050744165.1 Acidimicrobiales bacterium
ATGTCGGCCGGGATCAGGTTGGCCTTGGTCCGGATCAGGGCCGGGTCGAGATCGGCCTCGGCTCGGGCCAGCCACTCGACCAGGATCTCGTGCGACCGGGCGATCTCGTCGTTGACCCGCTGCTCCAGGCGCCGCCCCAGTTCGTTGGAGATGGCGTCGAGCTCGAAGTCGATGCGAGCCACGCCCGGCTCCATGTTGCCGCCCGTCACCGCCACCCGGTAGTCCGCCCACACCACGCCGCAGAGCACGTGGAGGGCCGTGTGGGTCCGCATCAGGAGGTGCCGGCGGCCCCAATCGATGGCGCCCAGCACCTCGGTCCCGGCACTTGGCAGCTCCTCGGCTTCCAGCCAGTGCCAGATGCGACCACCCTCACGGCCCACCCGGACAACCTTCGCATGGCCTCCGTCCCAGCGCAGGTGGCCAACATCGTGCGGCTGGCCACCGCCACCCGGATAGAAGGCCGTCTGGGCCAGGGCCACCCGTGCTCGCTCGCGATCCACGGACAACACGCTCGTATCGAAGGATCTGACATAGGCGTCGACCGAGAACAGCTCGTCAGATGCAGGTCGTTCCATAGGGCGCTTCGTCCAATTTAGGCCGATTTCAGCAGGATGGGAAGAAACGGACAAAAGACGTTGTGCATCACCGCGAAAGGATCTTATGATCCGGCCCGTGGGGTACGGGACCCGCCGCCTCAGCGCCTCCGGTGATGGCCTCATCGGATCGCCGCTCTCCCGCGGGTGCCCCGCCGTGTAGTAACCGCGGAATAGAGCGGCATAGAGAGGATCGTGGGCATGACAAAGGATGGCGATCCGCCAGGAGACGAACTGGCCAACTGGACAGGGATCACACCATGACGGCGACCCGTCGCATGGAACGCAGCGACCCGCGGGCGGCTACGGTCCGATCGCGCCGACGCCTTCGTGACCGGATAACCGCGGGCCATCTCGTCCCAGTTCTCCTTGGGCTGGCCGCGGCGGTGCTCATAGCTATCGGATTGAGTGAACGCGGTTCGACGACCACCATTCCCGTGGCCGCCCATCCGATTGCCGTCGGAGCGACGGTCAACGCGGGTGACACGCGGATCGTCACCGTCCATTCGAGCGACACCGGGGTATTGAGCGGCATTCTGCCGGTATCGAGCGTCGGCGCCGGGTGGGTGGCAACGGTGCCCATCGTGGCCGGAGATCCGATTACCCGCAGTGAGGTGGCGCGTGCCGCGTCGGGGACGCAGGGCCTCGGAGCCATGAGCGTCCCCGCCGCCGTGGCCGACGCCGATGGGGGCCAAATCGTCGCCGGAGACCTGGTCGATGTCATTTCGATGAACTCGACCGGCGGCGGCCCCCAGTACGTGGCCCAAGGCCTTCGGGTCCTGAGCGTCGCACCACCCAGCTCGAGCTCAGGGGTCCTCACCACCGGCAACGGCGACTACTACGTCGTTGTCGCCGTGGACCGCCCGACCGCTTTGCGGGTGGCGTCCGCTCTGGCCGCGGGATCGGCGGGCAACTCGTCGGGAGTCTTGGTTGTCCGCACCACCGGCGAGACCCCGACGCCGACCACTGGAGGGTCGAGCTGATGGCGAGCGCCATATGGGTCGGGGTGACCGCCACTCGCGCGCCGTGGGGAAGGGCGTTCCGGGCCTTCGTGCGGGACCACGCGTCGGGAGTGACCGTCGAGACCCTCATGTCAGCGTCGCAACTTCCCTCACCCGGCCAGCGCGGCTTCGACGTCCTGATCGTCGACGACCAACTCCCGCTGTTGAAGCCGGTGCACATCGCCGCCGTCAAGGATCAGGGCACCCACGTCATCGGCATCTGGGACGAGACATCGGGCCGAGGTCGTGACTACGTCGTCGAGCTTGGCGTCGACGAGCCGGTGCCGGCGTCGACGCCACCCTCCGATCTGCTGTACGCAATCTTGCGGGTGGGTCCCGTGAATACCTTTGTAGCTCCGGTCGATGACCTGCTCCCGACCGCGGGCACAGCCGTTCGGCCCTACCCGGCGTCGGGAGCGGCGAGGTCACCGAACCCGACGGCGCTGGGTTGGCGGGCGCCGGTGACCGTCTTCTGCTCGGTGTGCGGCGGTACGGGGATGAGCGAGGCGATCGTCGCTGTGGCCCAGCACCTCAGTCGACGGGCACGTGTCCTGGTCATCGAAGGGGCCGGGGCGACGCTGGCGCAGCGGTTGCAGCGGGCGCCGGAATACGGCCTCGGATGGGCCCTCGAGCGGGTCGCGTCCGGCTACCGGGCGTTTCCCGAGGCGCTGTCGCCCGGTCGGGATGACGGGGCCCGAATGCTGTGCCGCGCCGACGTGATTTGCGGCACTGCGGCGCCTTCGGGCCCTCCCCCGGTGAATGCCATCCCCTTCGGGCACCTCGTGGACCAGGCGGTCACCGCCTATGACCACATCGTGGTCGAGATCGGTCCCCTGTCGGCACCACCGGTCGTCGCCGGCGGGGATCGTTTCGCCGTCGCCCGGGCAGTCTTGTCCCGGGCCGACCGAGTGGCCGTATTCGGGTCGGCGGATCCGTGCGGAGCCACCAAGTTGGTCGACTGGCAGTCGGTCGCCCACCGGGAACTCGATCTCGCCGCACCCTGCATCGCCGTCTTCGGTCGTTCGTCCCGCCGGCGCTTCGAGCAGTCGGCATTGACTGACGTCCTGGCCCGAAACACCGGAGCCTTTGACTTTGACGCGGTTCGCTTCCTGCCCGAGGACCCTGCCGTCTTCCGGGCTCGATGGGACGGCGTGCTGGTGGCCCGGGGCCGCTGGCACGACGCCGTGACGGCCTTGGCCGACGACCTCGGCAAAATGCAGCCGGCCCGGGCGCCCGCCGACGCGCCCGTAGCAGCGGTGGCGGCGGCCGGCGCCTCTCGCCACCATTCGTCTGGCGGCTCGACCGGCCAGGCGGCTTCGCGGGGCCGACCATGAGCGCCTACGACACGCTCTTCGGGCGGATTCAGGGGTTGCTGGTCACCCGTGACCTGAAGATCGAGGTCGACGACCAGGAGATCGAACGAATCGTCGAGACCGAGATCGAACGCTTCCAGCGCGCCTCGTCCAACGGAGCCCAGAGCTTCGAGGCGTTCGCCAATCCGGAAGACATCCGGGCTCGGATGCTTGCCGATCTCGGAGGCTTCTCGGTGCTCGACGAAATCCTGGCCGACCCGGATGTGGCCGAGGTCTACGGCGTCGACGAGGAGATCATCTACGAAACGGCCAAGGGCGAGACCCGTACCGCACCCACGCCGGCCAACCCCACCGCTGTCGTGAACCTGATGCGGCGGCTGGCCGCGGCCGGCGGCGAAAGCCTCGACAGCTCCCACCCGAAGGTCGACGGCATCCGGGTGATCCTGCCCAACGGTCGCGCGGGCCGCCTCACCGTCTCCATACCACCGCGAGTGGACGGAGTGGTGTCCTTCACGCTGCGGATTCCGCAGAAGCGCAACGCAACGCTGGACGACCTCGTCGCCTTCGGGTCCCTCATTCCTGCGGCTGCCCGTTTCTTGATGGTGCTGATGTGGGCCATGCGGGTGAAGATCCTGGTCGCAGGCCCGCCCAAGGCCGGGAAAACGACCGTCATTGACGCGCTCCTCCGAGCGGTGCCGGGCTATCGGAAGATCATCGTCGCCGAGGAAAACCGCGAGCTGTCAGCGCCCTTGTTGAAGGGCGAGAAGTGGCAGACCAGCCAGGTGGAGAGCCTGCGTGATCTGCTGCGGTCGGCGCGGGTGGCATCTCCGGATCTACTTTGCCTGGGCGAGTTGAAGGGCGACGAGGCGTGGGAACTCGCCATGGCGGCAAATCTTGGTTGTGGCGTCATTGCCGCCGTCCATTCCGACAGCCCGAGCCTGGCCTTTGAGTCCCTGGCGGTGGCTGCCAACCCAGCCGTTCCCGCCATGAGCAGCAGCGAGCTGCGAACCCTGTTCTACCGGCTGTTCGACCTGGTCATCTTTTGCGATCTCGACGGCGACGGCGAGTCCTGCCTTCGGCAGGTCACCGAGGTCTCCGTCGTTCCACCACAACAGGGAAGCCTGTCGGTGGCCTTGACCCCGATCTTCTCGCGCGTCGACCTCGGCGAGCCGATGATGCTGCGCAGCCGAGCATTGGGAGACGACCTGATCCGCAAGTGCAACCGGGTCCTCCAGCCCTACCGACTGACCGTCTTCGATGTCCTTGAAGGCGCGGAGGTACCGCTGTGATCCGCGTCCTGGCGGCGCTGGCCGGCGGCGCATTTGTCTGGATGTGCGCAGAAATACTCGCCGGAAGGCCAGTGACCATCCGGGCCCGGCGGCCAGGCCCGCGGCCGGTCGGGCGGCGGGCAAACCGCCAAGTCTGGCTGTCGCAGGCGGGCGCCGCCGTCACGCCCCGCCAGTTCTGGGCGGTGTGCGCAGCGACGGCGGCGGCCACCTTTCTGGTGCTGTTTGCCATCGACCGGACCCTCGTCGTGGCGCTGGTTCCCGCCGCCGGTGCCGGCGCCTTGCCGTACCTGTACTGGAGCGTCGAACGCCGTAAGCGGGCTGACGCTCGATTCGAGGCGTGGCCGGACGCCCTCCGGAATATCACTGGCGGTCTGCTGGCGGGCATCGCCACCCTGCACGAGGCGATGGAGGAACTGGCCGTGTCAGGTCCGGTGGCCCTCCAGCCACCCTTCGCCCGATACAGCCGCCTCGTCGGGCGCGGCGTCGGTGAACGTCAAGCACTGGAAGCGATTCGCGAGGAGTTGGCCGACCCCGTTTCCGACGCCGTGATCCTCAACCTGGAGTTGGCCGCCCTCGAAGGCACGGAAGTGGCGCTGCGGGTGCTCGGCGACTTGGCCTCCCAGATCACCGCCGACCTCGAGTTGGCGGAGAAGGTGCGCACCATCCAAACCCAGTCCCGCATCGCGGGATGGGCGGTGTTCGTGCTGCCGTATGCCCTGCTCGTCTTTCTGTGCGCCTCCGAGCCGCTGTACCGGCAGTTCTTCGGGTCGTCGGTGGGGCTGCTCGTCGTGCTGCTCGGCGCCGCCATGTCCCTGATCGGGTTCTCGGCCGTGCGCAAGCTGAGCAAACCCATCTCGCCGCACGAACGGATCTTCGCAAGCAGCGCACCTGCAGCCGGTCGTGACCTGCTGGGAGCCGAATCATGAACACGCTCACGCTTCTCGCCGCCGTGTGCGCCGCAGGCGCGGTCGGGACCGCCAGCTACCAGTTCATCCGTCCTCGACGCTCCATTGCCCGCCAGGTGGCCCCGTACACCGCGGTGGCGCGGTCGCACCTCGGTGTGGAGGTGGAGTCGCTGCCCGAACCTCTCGTCTCTGGTGAGGTGATCCGCCGAGTCCTCGGCCCGCTCGGGTCCGGCCTGATGGCCCGGCTGTCGAAGATCCTCGGACTCACCGATCGGACCGCCATTGACCTGAAGCTTCGCCAAGCCGGCCAACCGATGTCGGCGGAACAATATCGACGGCGGCACCTGCAGTATTCGATCGGGTCACCGATCATCTGCGCCCTTTTTGGGTGGGCGTTGGGTTCGACGGTGCTGGTCATCCTGTTCATGGTGGCCGGGGCCTTTGCCGGGGCCCGCCGGATGCCGGATCGCGTCCGCAATCTGACCCGCCATAGGGCGACACGCATGCGCTCCGACCTCCCGACAATCGCCTGGATGCTGACACCGCGCATTCGTAATCGCATGACGGTCGTCGTGGCCATCTCCGACCTGGTCAGCCACGGCTCAGGCCCGGTCGTCGACGACCTGGCGCGGGCCCTCGGCCTCATCGGAAAGGGGTTCTCCCAGTCGAGCGCCTTCGAACAGATCGCCAAGGAATGCCCAGAACCATCCGCCGCCCGCTTTTACAACGTGCTGGCGGGCGCCACGGCCGGAGCCATCGACCTGGTGCCGGCACTGCTCGAGCTGGCACGCGAACTGCGGACGCAACGGAGGGAAGAAGTGGAGCGCAGCTCCGCCAAGCGCCAGATGGCGATGATCATTCCCGACCTGGCATTCATGGCACCCGTTCTTTTGATGTTCTTGATCGCTCCTATCCCGCGCCTGCTGTTCGGAGCCCATTGACCTGAAGCAACCCACAAACATGAAAGGAATGAGGTACTCAATGCATACCACGACCAGCGACGCCTCTCGCCCGCTACGGCCAAGACCGCCGCGGACGATAGCGACGGTCCTTTCGGTCCTGACCGTGAGCTTCATGGTTCTCATGAGTCGCGGCCTTGACTCAGCCGCGTACCTGCTCACCGAGCGGGGCGCCCGCAATCTGGCGGACGACCGGTCCCTGGGTTTGGTCACCGACGACCGGGAACTCGGGAATGTGATCACCGACAACCTGGGCATGATCGTATTCGGGATTGTGGCCATCGTGGCGCTGGGTGCCCTGATCTCGGGCCTTGGGACCAAGGTCGTGTCCTACGTCACCAAGCAACTCGGAGTCTGACGCCCCAGGCGGATCGCGGGCGGCCGCCATGGCGAGCGATGGCGGGAGCGCGGCCGAAGGCGGCAGCGCGGCCTTGACGATCGTGATCGGAATGCTGATCGTGATCGCGGTCTTCATGGCCGGCTGCAACTTCGTCGTCTTCGAATACGGCCAAGGCGTCGTCCGCACTGCGGTCGATGAGGGAGCCCGGGCGGGCTCCCAACAGCAAGCAGCAGGCGGACCGGTACAAGCCTGCGAGGACAAGGCGGCCCAGGTTATGAGCGGCCTGCTGCCCGGCCCGTTCGGGCAGCACGTCGCCATCACCTGCTCGGTCAGCGGAGGCAACGTCGTGGCGGTGGCCTCGGGTTCCTTCCCGGCGTGGCTGCCACCCGTTCCCTCGCTGGCCGTGCACATCGAAGGCCGGTCGCAACTTGAAACCAACCCGAGCCCGTCATGAGATCGCTGCACGGCCTCGTTGGCGAGACCGGCGTCGCCGGGCAGGCCGGGTCGATGTCGGTCGTGCTCACACTTGTCCTCGGCCTCGGGTTCGTGGTGATACCGGTGTTTCTGCTCGTCCTCACCCTTCCCACTTGGGAGGCTCGCACGGTCGACGCCCGGGATGCCGCCCGGAATGCGGCCCGTGCCATTGTGACAGCCGACACTTGGAACGACGGCGTCGCCGCCGCCAATCAGGCGGTGGACGAGATCGCCTCGAACAACGGCGTCCCGGCATCCGAGGTAGCCGCTGGCTACTCCGGGTCGCTATCCAGAGGCTCCGAGGTGACAGCGACGGTGACCATCGCGATACCGGACACGATCATTCCTGGCATAGGGAGTTTCGGGACCCGCCATTACACCGCGACCAGTACCGAGGACGTTGACCCCTACCGAAGCCTCCCGTGACCGAAACCCCACGCCCCGAGCACCATCGCCATCTGGAGCGAGACCAGCACGGCGACGCTCTAGTCGTGTTCTGCGTCGCCATGATCCTAGTAATCCTCCCCCTGGGCGGCATCAGCCTCGACCTGTGGCACGCCATTAGCGATGAACGGGCCCTTCAGTCTGCCGCCGACGCCGCGGCCGCTGCCGGCGCTGGAGCCATCAACGTCAGCGCCTACCGGGTCAACCAAAGCAACCCGGTCCTCGACCCCCTTCAGGCCTCCAACAACGCGGTTGCCAGCCTGCAGCAGCAGAGCGACCTGCCAACCCTCTCCCAACCACCTGAAATCGACGCCACCTCGACGCAGATCACCGTCACCCTGCGAGAACACGTCCCCCTCACGCTCCTGCGCCTGGCGCTCGGCAACCGCACCATTGACATCACCGCCACCTCGAGCAGCGCCCCAAGAGCATCCGGATAGCCGCATACCGACCATGTACCCGCATCGCCCCTCCGTTCCTTAGGAGACCATAAATGGCCACGACGACTGACCAGCCCCACTCCTGGACCTCCGGTTCAATCCCACCCACCCCATCGGGTGGTTCGAGCCGCCGTGGTCTCGTCATCGCCGTCATCGTGGCCGTGGTCCTCTTTGCGGCCATCATCGGCGGCGCTGTCATCCTTACGCACCATGGGAGCACGGGCAGCGCTACCGGCAAGACCAGCACGACTACCACCGGAAAGCAGACGTCCGACTCAACGGCGCCGACGACCGCTGCTGGTAGTCCTTCCACCATCCCGGCAGAGTCCCCAACGCCACCCTCCTTGGCCGCTGCATACACACCTGACCCGATCGTGGTTCTCCACACGCTGACCACCTATATCGACTGGGTGTTCGCCCACCCGAATCCGGCCCTTGTGGCGAACTACATGCTGCCCTCTAGTCGAACGTACTCATCTGCCATGATGCAACTAGGTACTCTGAAAGCAAGTGAATGGCATCAACGTCCAGGCGTAACGGACATCGCGTTCGCGAAAGCTGACGGACCGTTCCCGCTGGCGCCCGCGACGCTGAACGGACATCAGGCATACCAAGGGACTGGTGTTCGGGTCATCGTAAACTCCACTCCGGAGTCACTACAAGTGTTGAACTCCTCGGGCCAAGTTGTTTCGTCTTTCAACAATCCAGCACAGCAATTCCTCGTTATTTCCTTGGCACAAGGATCCGACGGACAATTTCGTATATCGGATGAAGCAGAGTTCCACCCGTCAAGCATTTCGGCCTTTGAGTCATGACCAAACGCTGCTTCGGTTCGATCGCAATTTTTTTCGTGCTCTGCATAATTGCGGCCTCTCAGGTGCCCGCGGGCGCTACGTTGGGGACGAGTGAACTTCGAAGACAGAATGAAGAAGGAACAACATTACCGCCAACAACGATCCCTGTTTCAGGATCAGGTTCGCTGGGTAGTGGCGGAATCTCGTCGGGTGTAGGTACTGGAAGCGGAAGCCTAACGGGAGTATCGGGAGGCGGAGGGTTTGCGCCCGACGGGTCGGGTGCCACTAGCTCGGGATACGTGTGGGAAAACTCCGGGCCTGCCACCGGTTATGAATGCTCAAATGGCAACGCTGTTCGGCTGCAGCCGATTGTCGGGCAAGGGAATCCTCCGGTCACCCCTACCATCGAGATGTTGCGCTCACCGAATGGCCAAGTGATCCAGACCATGTTGTGGTGTCCCTCCGTGGGGTCGCCTCAGGGCGTACCCCAGACCGCTCTACCCGCCCCGCCGTCTGCGGCGGAAGCCGCTGCGCTGACACCGTTTCCCGTGCCGTCCTTTGGGCTAAACCCTCAGCAACTCGGACTATCGGGTCTGGCGTCGTGGTTTTGGGCTCGCAATGTACCCTCCATCTTGACGTCCACATCGTCAGTACGAGGCTATATCGTAGTGACGACCGCCGAGCCCGTTAAGTACTATTGGTACTTCGGGGACGGTGGCATTGCGACTTCCTCGACCGCCGGCACTCAGACGGCTCCCTCGGCAATCCATACATATCAATCAAAATCCCTTTATACCGTTACGTTGACCGTCGCGTGGCAGGGTCAGTACACCTTCAGCGGCAACGGTGTTCCAACCCAGACAGTCCAACTCGGCACCGTGGATCAACCGCCAGCCACCACAACATATCGAGTCCAGGAGATTCGTTCGGTTCTGGTCACGCCGACTTCGTGAATCGTGCCCGGTGTCGCATGAAGTTGTCGTTGGCATGGGCCGGACTGAAGGTCCCGATGGGAAGTCGGGGAACCACCGACTACAATGAGTGGAGTAAGGGCACGTGATATCCCCTGAATCAATCGGTACACACCAGCGAGTGAGTAGCTGGCGCCTTGCCAAAGTCGAGGCGGCAGCGTTCGCCGACACGCCCCAGGCGCGGGAACAGTGGCC
>JBOGGN010000350.1:0-2310 GCA_050744165.1 Acidimicrobiales bacterium
CCGCCATTCTGCCTCTGTTGCCGGTCGGCCGGCGGCACTAGAATCACAGTGCTGTAACTCGTCCACAGGCTGTGGACGAGTGCGGGTCGATCCGAAGGCCAGGGAGGCGCCGTGGCGGAGTCTTTTACCCACCTGCATCTCCACACCGAGTTCTCCATGCTGGACGGGGCGGCCCGGGTGGGGGAGGTGATCCAGGCGGCGGCGGCCGACGGCCAGACGGCGATCGGGATCACCGACCACGGCAACATGTACGGCGTCTTGGACTTCTACCGCGCCGCCCTGGACGCCGGGATGAAGCCCATTATCGGCACCGAGGCCTACATGGCGGCCGAATCCCGCTTCGAGCGCCCGGCCCGTCGGGGGCGAATCGATGACGGCGGTGGGGAAGGGGCGGGGGGCGAGAAGCTCTACTACCACCTGACCCTGCTGGCGGAGACGACGACCGGATACCGCAACCTGATGAAGCTGTCCAGCGCCGCCTACCTGGAGGGCTACTACTACAAGCCCCGGGCCGACTGGGAGTTGCTCGAGCGCTACCACGAGGGGATCATCGCCACCACCGGCTGCCTCGGAGGCGTGGTGCTCCAGTCGCTGCTACGGGGCGACTTTGAGGCCGCTTGCGCCCAGGCGGGGCGCTTGCAGGACATCTTCGGCCGGGACCATCTGTTCGTGGAGCTGCAGGACCACGGGCTGGAGAAGCAGCGCAAGACCAACCCCCAGCTGGTGGATATCGCCCGGCACCTGGGCGCCCCCTTGCTCGCCACCAACGACAGCCACTACACCCGCCGGGAGGACGCGGTCGCCCACGGCGCCCTGTTGTGCGTCCAGACAGGCTCCACCATGGACGACCCCAACCGGTTCAAGTTCGACGGCGACGAGCACTACCTGAAGACGGCGGCGGAAATGCGGGCCCTCTTCGCCGAGGTGCCCGAGGCGTGCGACAACACCTTGTGGGTGGCCGAGCGGGCCAGCGTGGAGATCGACTTCGGCAAGCCCATGCTGCCGTCGTTTCCGCGGCCCGAAGGCTTCGCCGATGCCGACTCCTACCTCCGCCACCTGGCCTACCAGGGGGCGGCGCAACGCTACGCGACGCCGGTGCCCGAGCCGGTCCAGGTTCGCCTTGATTACGAGCTCGGGGTCATCTCCCAGATGGGGTTCTCCGACTACTTCCTCGTCGTCTGGGACCTGATCCGCCACGCCCACAGCCGCCGCATCCGGGTGGGACCGGGGCGGGGGAGCGCAGCCGGGTGCTGCGTCGCCTACTGCCTGCACATTGTTGAGATCGATCCCATCCGGTACGACCTGCTGTTCGAGCGATTCCTCAATCCGGGCCGGCGCAGCATGCCCGACATCGACATGGACTTCGACGAGCGTTACCGGGGCGAGATGATCCGCTACGCAGCCGAGCGTTACGGCTCGGACCACGTGGCCCAGATCGTCACCTTCTCGACTATCAAGGCCCGGGCTGCGGTGCGCGATGCCGCCCGGGTCCTCGGGCTGCCCTACAGCGTCGGCGATCGCATCGCCAAGGCCATGCCACCGCTCATCATGGGCCGCGACACACCGCTCAGCGCCTGCCTCGAGGTGGTCCCCGGCCACGAGGACGGGTACAAGGTGGCGGCCGAGCTGCGGGACATGTACGTCCTCGACACCGACGCCAAGAAGGTCATCGACGTCGCCAAGGGCCTGGAGGGGCTGCGCCGCCAGGACGGGATTCACGCCGCGGCGGTCGTCATCTCGGCCGAGCCGCTCACCGAGTACCTGCCCATCCAGCGCAAACCGGAGCCCAACGGCTCGCTCGAAGACGCCCCCATCGTCACCCAGTACGAGATGCACGGCGTCGAGGACCTGGGCCTGCTCAAGATGGACTTCCTCGGGCTGCGCAACCTGTCGGTCATCGAGCGGGCGCTCGATCTGATCGAGGCCAACACCGGCGAGCGGCCCGACATCGACAACGTGGCCCTCGACGACCCGGCCACCTTCGAGATGCTCCAGCGGGGCGACACCATCGGGGTCTTCCAGCTGGAGGGCGGGCCCTTGCGCACCCTGTGCCGCTCCTTGGCTCCCACCGGGTTCGAGGACGTATGCGCCCTGATCGCCCTGTACCGACCCGGGCCGATGGCGGCCAACATGCACTACGACTACGCCGACCGCAAGAACGGCCGCAAGCCCATCACCTACCTGCATCCCTACCTGGCTGAGGTGCTGGGCGAGACCCAGGGGCTGATGATCTACCAGGAGTCCATGATGCGGGTGGCCCAGAAGATGGCCGGCTACTCGCTCGAGGAGGCCGACAACCTGCGCAAGGCC
>JBOGGN010000351.1:0-4090 GCA_050744165.1 Acidimicrobiales bacterium
AAGCGGTCGAGGTCGTTCAGCATCACCATGTCGAAGGGAGTCGTCGTCGTCCCGTGCTCGGTGTACCCCCGGACGTGCATGTTGTCGTGGTTGGTGCGGTGGTAGGCGAGGCGGTGGATCAGGCTCGGGTAGCCGTGGTGGGCGAAGATCACCGGCTTGTCCGTGGTGAAGATGGTGTCGAACTCCCGGTCGGAGAGACCGTGGGGGTGCTCGGTGTCGGTCGGGAGGCGCATCAGGTCGACCACGTTGACGACCCGGACCCGCAGGTCGGGCAGGCGGCTGCGGAGCAGGTCGACGGCGGCCAAGGTCTCGAGGGTGGGAACGTCGCCGCAGCACGCCATCACCACGTCGGGCACGTCGTCGGGCCTGCATGAGGCCCAGTCCCACACCCCGACACCGCGGGCGCAGTGCAGGACGGCCTCCTCGAGACTGAGCCAGGTCGGCGCCGGTTGTTTGCCCGCCACGATGACGTTGACGTAGTCGCGGCTGCGCAGGCAGTGGTCGGCCACCGACAGGAGGCAGTTGGCATCCGGCGGCAGGTACACACGGACGACCGAGGGCGCCTTGTTGACCACGGTGTCGATGAAGCCAGGGTCCTGGTGGGAGAACCCGTTGTGGTCTTGGCGCCAGACGTGCGACGACAAAAGGTAATTGAGCGACGCGATCGGCCGCCGCCAGGCGATTTTGGCCGTGGCCTCCAGCCATTTGGCGTGCTGGTTGAACATCGAGTCGACGATGTGGATGAACGCCTCGTAGCAGTTGAACAGGCCATGGCGACCGGTCAGCAGGTACCCCTCCAGCCACCCTTCGCAGGTGTGCTCCGACAGCATCTCCATGACCCGGCCGCCGGGAGCCAGGTTGACGTCGGTGGCAAGGACCTCGGCCTCCCACGCCTTCGGTGACGCCGCGTACACGGCGTCGAGCCGGTTGGAGGCGGTCTCGTCGGGGCCGAACAGCCGGAAATTGCGGGTGTCGGCGGTGGCTGCCATGACCTCCTGCAGCCACCCGCCCAGGACTCGGGTGGCCTCGGACTCGACGCCGCGGTTTGTCATCGGCACGGGCACCGCGTGGGGGGCGAAATCGGGCAGGTCCAGATCCCTCAGGAGCATCCCGCCGTTGGCCTGCGGGACCGAACCCATGCGCCGATCCCCCTGCGGCGCCAGCGACACGATGTCGGCGTGGGGGCGGCCGGCCTCGTCGAAGAGCTCCTCGGGCTTGTAGCTCTTCATCCAGTCCACCAGCTGCGCCAGGTGCGCCGGGTTGGTCCGGACCTCGGTGAGCGGCACCTGGTGGGCCCTCCACGTACCCTCCATCGGCAGACCGTCGACCTCTTTGGGTCCGGTCCAGCCCTTGGGCGTGATCAAAACGAGCGCCGGCCATCGGGGGCGGCCGCCGGCCACCCCCCGGGCCTCGATGGCGGGCCCCGATCCCGATTCGTCCCCCGCGGTGTCCAGACCGCCAGCGTTGAATCCCGGCGCCCCGGCACCCCCTACCACCGGGGAGTCGCCTGCCGGACCACCCGCCTCGGGACCACCCGCCCCGGGACCGCTGCCGGCGGCAGGGCCACGGGTGGCCGGTACCGGCCCCGGAGCCGGCCCCACCCGAGCCTCCCGCTGGATCCTGCGAATCTCCCCGACGATGGTGTCCAGCGCCGCCGCCAGTTCCTTGTGGACCACGCCGGGGTCGTCGCCCTCGACAACGAACGGCTGGTACCCGTACCCCTCGAGGAGCGAGCACAGCTCAGAACGGGGGATGCGGGCCAGCACCGTCGGATTGGCGATCTTGTACCCGTTCAAATGCAGGATCGGGAGCACCGCCCCGTCGTGCACCGGGTCGAGGAACTTGTTGGAATGCCAGGCCGTGGCCAGCGGCCCTGTTTCCGCCTCGCCGTCGCCGATGACGCAGGCCACGATCCGGTCGGGGTTGTCGAACGCGGCCCCGTAGGCGTGCGACAGCGAGTATCCCAACTCGCCACCCTCGTGGATCGAGCCCGGCGTGTCCGGGGAGGCGTGGCTGGGAATCCCCCCGGGAAACGAGAATTGCCGAAACAGGCGGGCCATCCCGGTCCCGTCCCGTGGGATATCCGGGTACACCTGGCTGTAAGAGCCTTCGAGCCAGGTCGAGGCAACCATGCCCGGGCCGCCGTGACCAGGGCCGCACACAAACAACATCCGGAGGTCGTGCGCGGTGATCATCCGGCACAAATGCGCCCACAACAGGTTGAGGCCCGGCGTCGTCCCGAAGTGGCCCAGCAAGCGGGGTTTCACGTGTTCGGGCGCCAGAGGCTCCCGCAGCAGCGGGTTGGCCATCAGGTAGATCTGCCCGACCGACAGGTAGTTGGCGGCCCGCCACCACCGGTCAATCGTCTCCAGCGAAACATCTCCACCTTGGGTCGTAGGCTCCATGTCACCTGTCTACGCGGTCCCCGGAGGACCTCTGACCACGGCTCGCGGCCTACTGTTGGGCTGGGTCGTGACTGGCGCCTTGGGTGGAGCACCACCGGAAAGCGACCCGCCCTCTCCGCCGGGCCCGCAGCCGTGCGCCCGGGAGGTCGGGTGCAACCCCATCGGGGGCCAAGCCGATGGGCCTCCTGATTCTCGCCCCGGACGCGACCGTCACCTTCTGCCACTCCAAGACGGTCGGGCTGCCGGGGATCGTGGCATCGGCCGACGGGCGGTCACTTAGCCTCTGCGGAAATGCACGAGATCGGGAGCCGCAAGCGGGGTCAGCCCGCCCCGCCCCACGTGATCTACGAGGCCTTGACCCAGCCCAACCGCGATCCCGAGCGCCCGTGGCTGCTCCTTCTCGGCGACGAGATCCCGCCACAACTCCTGGGGACGCACGAACCGGACCTCGTGGTTTGGTCGTCCCTCTGGAAGAAGCGCCCGGACCTGGTTATCCGTTTCGACTTTGACGCCCGACATGAGTGGCCACGGCACGGACGTGCGGTGGGCGCTTCAGGTCAACGAGCCCATCCCGGACAAAGCGCTGGTCGGCCACATGTGCAAACGCGTCAACCTCCTCATCAACGCCAGCCTTCGGCACAGCTTCGGGCAGTAGCGTCAGCCAGCCCGCGCCTTCAGCTCCGTCGGGTTGTCACCCAGATGGCCTCAGCGGGCCAGCGCCTTGCCCAGTCGATCGCGGCGCCGTCATAGGCGGTCGTGGCGTCCTCGTCAGGCCGGAGCTCGATGTAGTCGTCGATGTCGAATCCCGATCGCCGAAAAGCCGAATCCAGTCGCCCTGACCGAGTGTGAACGTAACCGCGCCTTCGCCTTCGTCGATCTGGTGTAGGCCGAAGTATGGAGTCACGAGTCGATCCGATGGGAGACCATTCGCGTCGGACTGGCAAACCCTGGCCCACGGCGTGTTCGTGTTGAAAGCCAACCTGCCGCCGATTCGCAGCACCCGGGCGACTTCGGGGACCGTCCGGTAAGGATCCGCCCAGCTCATCGCGCCGTAGTCCGAGATCACGAGATCGAACGAGCGGTCGCGAAATGGAAGCGCCTCACCGTCGCCCTGCACCAGCGGACACATGACACCCACGAGGCGCTTAGCCGCACGCAGCTGCTGCACCGAAAGGTCGAGTCCGACTGGCAGGGCGCCCGCACTGGCAAGGTGCATCGACCATTGGCCGCCTCCGCACCCGAGCTCCAAGACGGTCTTGGCGGCAACGTCACCGAGCGCGTTGACCTACGACTCCGACACTGCCCAGATGCCCCAGGCGAGCGCGCAACCGTTGAGCTGCGATCCGTGCTTGTCCTGATACCACTCGCTCATGGCATCCCAGGTCTGGCGGTTGCGGCGAACGTGCGATGACATGCCCGGCACGTCATATGGTCGCGCAACGAGAGGCTGTCACCGCTCGGTGATCTCCGAGTGCGACAGCGCCCGTGGTTCAGGTGATCGCCGACTCCCAGCTCGCCCGCCACGTTGCCGGCCCAACGGCGCCATCAACGTCGAGCGATTTCTCAGCCTGGAATTTTCGGCACACGTCGGCGCTGCCCGGCCCAAAGACTCCGTCGGCGTCGATTTTCCAACCCCGGCTGCGCATCTGCTGCTGCCAGGTTCTCACGTCGTCGCCGGTCATGTT
>JBOGGN010000352.1:0-14824 GCA_050744165.1 Acidimicrobiales bacterium
GACCGTCGGCGAGCTGTTCGGCTCGGGGCAGATGCAGCTTCCCTTCGTGCTGCAATCGGCGGAGACCATGAAAGCGGCGGTTGCGCACCTCGAGCCGCACATGGAAAAAAGTGAGGGAAGTGGCGGCAAGGGCCGCATCGTCCTCGCAACCGTCAAGGGTGACGTCCATGACATCGGCAAGAACCTGGTCGACATCATCTTCACCAACAACGGCTACGAGGTCCACAACCTTGGGACCAAGGTTCCCATCCACGACATGCTGGAGAAGGCGGCCGAGGTGGGTGCCGACGCCATCGGCATGAGCGGCCTGCTCGTCAAGAGCACGCTGATCATGCGGGACAACCTGCTCGATATGAACGATCGGGGCGCCTCGTCGGTGCCGGTGCTGCTCGGCGGCGCCGCCTTGACGCGAACCTACGTGGAGCGCGACTTGCGCCAGGTGTACCAGGGGCGGCTGTTCTACGGAAAGGACGCCTTCGAGGGGCTGCACACCATGGACCGGCTCATGGAGTTGAAGCGCTCCCCGGGGGGGCTCGGGTCAGATCCCGACTTCGGACGGGCCCTCGGAGGGCGGCTGCTGCCGCCTCGGGCTTCCTCCGGCGCCGGCTCCGAGCCGGGGGCCGGGGCGGGGGCGGGGATGCCGGCTCGATCGCCGGAGGTTGCAGCCGACAACGCCGTGTTCGTGCCCCCCTTTCTCGGGTCCCGGGTGGAAAAGGGGGTGCCCCTCGACGAGATTGCGGCGTACCTCAACGAGACTGCGCTGTTCCGCAACCAGTGGGGCTACCGGCCTCAAGGTGGGGAGAGCGACGCCGAATTCAAGACCCGCCTGCGCTCGGTGCTGCGCTCGGAGCTGGCGTTGGCCCGGCGGCTCGACGTGCTGCGGCCGGCGGTCGCCTACGGGTATTTCCCGGCCAACGCCGAGGGCGACGAGCTCGTCATCTGGAAAGACGAGTCGCGCACCGGCGAATGGTTGCGCTTCTCGTTCCCCCGCCAGAAGGTGTCGCCGTGGCTGTGCATCGCCGATTTCTTTCGCCCCGCGGATTCCGGGGAACATGACTACGCCGCCTTCTCGATCGTGACCATGGGCCCCGCGGTCTCGGAGGCCGCGGCCCGGCTGTTCGCCGAGAACCGCTACACCGAATACCTGCACCTCCACGGACTGGGGGTGGAGATGACCGAGGCGCTGGCCGAGTACTGGCATCACCGGGTCCGAGAAGAGTGGGGTTTTGTGGGCGAGGACGGGCCGTCGGTGGCCGGGTTGTTCCGCCAGCAGTACCGGGGCGGCCGCTATTCCTGGGGGTATCCCGCCTGCCCCAACCTGGAGGACAATGCCAAGTGCGCCGAGTTGGTGGGCGCCGAGCGCATGGGCGTGGAGGTCAGCGAGGAGTCCTCGTGGCAGTTCCACCCAGAACAGACGACGGCCGCCATCATCTGCCACCACCCGCAGGCCAAGTACTTCGTGGCCTCACGGGCGTAGCCCCGGTCGGCGTTGCCACGCGATAGCCGCCGCCGGTTGGCGGTCATCGAAGTGTTTGGAGGAGCGTTACGACTCTGAGGCGACCGATTCGGTTGCAGAGCGACGCCGAGGGCTCGCCAAGAAGGTGCCCAGCCCGGCCACCAGCAGGGCCAAGCCCGCGCCACCGATCCCGGCCAGGACCAGAGCGCCGGTGTGGGAGGCACTAGTGCGACTCAGGCCGGAGGCCCGGCTCGGAAGGGCCGCCGCGGCCAAGGGCGGTGCCGGCTGGTTGGCGCTGCCAACGCCGACCAAGGCCCGCACCGGAATGCCCCACAGCTGGGTGCCACTCTGAGCGTTCTCGGTAGCGACCAGGACGTAGTTGCCCGGCGCCGTGCCGTCTGGGATCACAAAGGACCCGGTGAGCGCCCCGCCCACCGGCGTGATGGTGGCAACCACCGGGCCGTCGAGGGCGCCGAAGTGGATCGCCACCGGGTTCTTGCCGTAGGAGGCACCGGTGAGCTGAATGGTGTCTCCGGGTATGCCGTGGCCCGGGGCCACATTGAGCGTGGCGGTCGGGACACACGCCCACGCCACCGCTCCCATCAACAGAAACGCCGCCACGGCGGCAAATCCGAGAACCCCCACAACCTTCCGATGGCGCATCTTGGCCACCCTCCCCTGATCGGTTCTTGACTGAGAATGGTATCGCATGGCCAATGTTTCAGCTGGTCGCCGAACCGGCCGGTGCCGCGCTGGTGTCGTCATCCCGGCGGCGCCTCGTGGTCGCCACCAAAAGCAGCCCGAGGCCGACGAAACCGACTCCGATGAAGGCGGCCAGGACGTACTTGGTGGTGCTGGCCTTCTTGGCCGGCAGCGCTTGGAACTGGTACACCGCCGAGTAGATGTCCTGGGCCTGGCCCACGTCGTTGCCATTGCGGGTGTCATCCCAGCCGAAGACGACAAAGTCGTTGGTGGACCCGATCCCTGGCGGCTGGCGCATGTCGAAGTTGTTGCCCCACGGCCCGATCTTGCGGTTTATGGAGCGATCGGTGATGCGGATGTTCTTGGCCCAGGTCGTCCCGTCATCGGTGGAGTAGGTGTAGTAGACGTCGTTGGAGAAGGTGCCGGGGTCGTTGCGGAAGTCCCACCAGGCGACATCGATGCGGCCGTTGGGGGCCACGTCGATTCCCGGCAGCAGGTGGGTGTGGAGCTGGGTGGGGTCGTCGTCGTTCAGCTTGAGCGGTGCGCTCCAGGTCACCCCGCCGTCGGTGGAGCTCCGGAAGTAGATGTCGGTGTAGCCCTGGGTCTCGCCCGGCTCGGCGTGCCACACCGCGGCCAGGGTTCCCTGCGAGCCGCCTTCGGGGCTCCAGATGAACTGGCCACCGGCCAGATCAGGCGTGGCTTCGTAGGCCAGATGGGTCGTCCAGGTCTTGCCCTGGTCCGTGGAGCTGGTCATGTAGTAGGCGAAGTTGGGCGTCGGCGTGACACCCGAGGTCCGCTGCTCCCACATCACATAGGCGGTGCCCTTGTTGTCGACCTGGGCCTCAGGGTTGAACCCGGTGACGTCCTTGGCCGGGGAGGTGGCGGGAACGTCGGCGATATTGCCGGGAACGTTGATGAACGAGGCCGCAATGTCCACCGGGTCCGACCACGTCTGGCCAGCGTCTTTCGAGGTGATCACCAGTGCACGGGACGGCTGTCCCGGCTGGTTGTGGCGGTACGTGACATACACGGTGTCCTGAGAGCCGGTCGTTCGGTCCACCGCGATCCCCGAAATGGGCCGGTCGGATTCGATGTCGTTGCCCGTCTTCCCCCGGTTGTTGCGGGCCACGAACTTGGTCCAGGTGTTCCCGAAATCGGTCGAGCGAGACACGATCACGCTCAGGTTGCCCGAGGTGTTCCCCCCGTCGCTCGGCAGGAAGCCGTCAATCGCAAGATAGAGGGCGTCGTTGCGGCCCCACGCCATCGGGGACTCGGTCACGCTGCCCGAGGTATTGAAGCACAGCGGGTAATTGGGTGGCGCCGGGAGATTGGCCATCACCTGCCAGGTCTGGCCGCCGTCACGGGAGCGTAAGACCTCGCACACCTGGCTGCGCATCTCGACCGTGGCGGCCACCACGTTGAGCGGGTTGCTGGGGTCCACCAGCACGAACGGGGCGGAGTAGGTCCGGGCAGGCGACGGGTCGAACTTGGTCACGTTGACGGACCGCGTGATCGACGGCGTAAAGTCGACCGACGCCACCGCCCTCACCGACGCCGCCGAGGCGGCTGTCGTCCACGGGATGCTGGCGCCAAGCAGCGCCCCCGCGATGACAACAACGGACCTCTTTGCCCTGATCCTCATGCGCCCCCCTAGTTGCCCCTAGTCAGCGTGGGCGCCCCACCATAGACGAAATGCACCGGATTGTCCCGGCTGCCGATACCTGACGACCGCAGCTACCGTCGTGCTAGGAGACGTTGACCGAAAACGTCGAGGCAATAGTGGTGTACGGCGCTCCGGTCCCGCCGCAGGTGATGAGGTACAGGTTGTTGTCGGCGCCGATGACGTACTGGAGTTCGCGGTTGACGCCCGAATTTTTTACGGGAATCGACAGGACGTTTTCCAACACCTGGTGGCCGCCCAGGGTGACCGTCGTGCTGGACGACACCGTGATGCTCGACTGGGCCAGGTCGGATTTGAGGGCGGGAAGCAGCTGCGCCAGGTCGGAGTCGGTGATACCCGGCTCCGACCTGACGACAACATTGAGGTTGCCGGCATCGCTTCCTGTAGCAGCGTCGTCCACGGCCACGAAGTGGACATCGGTCTGCACCAGCGTCGGCAGGTCGCTGTAGGCGGAGCTGAGGTCGGGGTATTTGGTGACGATCTGTTTCAGCTTGGCAGCGGCGTCGGCGCTGGCGGTGTTGACCTGCTGCCAGGTTGTGGGCACTGCGATGCTGAACCCGTCACCGGCATCGACGTAATTCGTGTAACCCGCGGGCAGGCTCGCCGGAGGGACCGAGGTACCGGTGGCCCCGGCGCCCGCGGTGGTGGTCGACGGGGTCGAGGGGGGCGACGCTGGCAGGTTGGCAGAGTTCGGGGTCGTCGAGGCGTTTGGGTGGCTGGAGCTGCAGGCCCCGAGCGTCAAGGCCATCGCCAGGGCAACGACGGCGCCGCGTCCCGCCCGCGACCGCACGCGATAGCCGCCGACTGGCTCTCGTGGGCCGGCGCTCAGATAAAGCGGGGGTCGGGAAAGCGGGGGTCGGGAAGGCGAGGTTGCGATGGCAGGTCGATGATCCGATCCCGCGCTGCGGTTGGACGGGGGCGCGCCTCGACCAGGGACCCGGTCTGGTGCAGCTCCGCAAGCTCCGAAGCACTGAGCGTCTCCCGCTCGGCCAGCGTGTCGGCGATCAGGCACAAGCTGTCGTAGTTGTCGCCCAGGATCGTCTTGGCCGCTTGCTCGGCACCCGCCAGGAGGGTCCGCACCTCGTTGCCTCCGGCGCTGCCCTCCAGATAGGGCATCTTCTTGTCCTCACGGTTGCCCGCCAACTCGAAGCGACCGGTCATGGCCCACTGCTCGACCATGCGCCGGGCCAAGGCGGCGGCGTGCTGCAGGTCGTCCTCGGCCTGGGTGCTCGGCTCCCCGAACTCCAACAACTCGGCCGCCCGGCCGCCCAGAAGCACGATCAGCTGGGCCATGAGTTCCCGCTTGGTCAGCGTCGCCCGGTCGTCGGGGACGGCCCACTGCGAGCGCTCGAAGGCGCCCTTGCGGCTCACGATGGAGATCTGCGACGGAGGCCGCATGCCCTTCATGACCAAGGTCAGGAGGGCGTGGCCGGCCTCGTGGGTGGCCCGTAGGATCCGTTCTTCGTCGCGGATCAACCGAGAGCTGCCGGTACCCGCCACCACTCGGGCGACCGCCTCCCACACGTCCTCGGGCTCGATGGTGCTCTGGCGCTGGCGGGCGGCCAGGAGGGCCGCCTCGTTGACGATGTTGGCCAACTCGGCGCCGTTCAATCCGGAGGTGTCCGCCGCGACCTCAGACCAGCTGATCGCGGGCGACATGGGCCGCGTGCGGGCGTGGAGGCGCAAGATCTGCTCCCGGCCCTTGCGAGTGGGCAGGCCGATCTCGATGCGACGGTCGAAACGTCCCGGCCGAAGGAGGGCGGGATCGATCAGCTCGAGGCGGTTGGTGGCGCCGATCAGCAACACGCCGTTGTTGCCGCCGAAGCCGTCCAGTTCCACGAGCAGCTGGTTGAGGGTGTGGTCGAACTCCCGGCTGCCGCCACCGCTGTGGTTGTCGCGGGAACGGCCGATGGCGTCCAGTTCGTCGATGAAGATGATTGACGGGGCGTGGCTGCGGGCCTCATCGAAGAGCTGGCGGACGCGAGCAGAGCCGAGACCGACAACCTGCTCCACGAAGCTGGCGGCCGACACGCTGAAGAACGGCACTCCGGTCTCCCCAGCCAACGCTCGAGCCAGCAGCGTCTTGCCGCAGCCCGGAGGCCCGAACAAGAGGATGCCTCGCGGCAGTTGGGCCCCCACCCGCTCGAAGCGCTGAGGATCGGTGAGGAACTCTCGCACCTCGGCCAACTCGGTGATCGCCTCGTCGAGGCCCGCGAGGTCGGTGAAGTACGTATGGGTGTGCTCCACCGCGACCGGAAGCGGCCCGACCGGAGCGGGATCGGCCGCCACATTGGCTCCTCGTCCCGGACGGTTGGGGCGCTCCCGGTCCCTGGCGTCGCGGTCCTTCTTATTCACGGGCTGGGTCTCCATTCGGTTGTCGTGACGCCTGTCCTGGTGCTTTTCGGGGCGCCTGTGCGTCTCTTGAGGCATGTCCTGGCGCCCCCGGCCGGTCCCTCCGGTCGCGCCCGTTGCCCAGGGTGAGCGGGTCGGGCGGCTCCCGCTGCCAGAGTCCCCAGCCGTCATCGTCGGCGTGGACGCGGTGACCATCGGACGGACCGGCCGCGTCTTCACCTTGGAAGGCGGCGACCCCTTCGGGTGCCCGCTGCGGGGCTCCCCCGAGGCCGTCACGATCGGGATGGGCCCGGTGTCGGCCGTCTGCCAACTCGCCCCACGAGCCGCGCCGTCCCGCTTCCAGATGACAGGCATCTGGGTCGACAGCCCCGGCGCTTGGGGCTCCGGCCGGGGATGGCGGGCGTCCTTGCGCCGCTGCCGAGCGTCATGGAGGCCCGGGGACGTGAGCAAGATCGCCACCGGGACCGCGAAGACGATGAGCGCGGTCGAGACATAGAAAAGTGGGCTGGTCCAGAAATGCATTGGGGGGAAGTCCTTCTGGAACGTCTGGGTGAGACCAGCGAAAGACTAGAAGATGACACCGACGGCTTCCACTGGCTCCCCCGGGGCCGGGAAGCCGGCCCCCCGGGAGCCCCGCAAGCCGTCGTCGGAACGGCCCGGATACCATCGGTAGGACCGACGTCAGGAGTTCATCGATGCCGAACCAACGGCGCGCGCCCAACAAAAGACCACCTCGCCCGCCCACCAAGAAGACCTCTCCCGAGGGCATCGAGCCGGCTGTGGCCACGACGTCGACGGGCGGCGCCACCTCCGACGCCAACGTGGCTTCCACGGCGACTGCAGTTGACAAGAACGAGGTCGGGACCGGCACGGGCAACGGGGTGGAGCCGGCAGGGGCCGGCACGGGCAACGGGGTCGGGGCGGCAGAGGCCGACGCCGGGACCGCCGCCGAGCTTGATGCCATCGATGACCTTGGCGAAGGCGACAGCGCCACGCTCGGCGAGGCACCAGACATCCACGAGGCGCCAGGCAACGGAGGACCTGCGGCAGCCGAACCGGACGCTGCCGATTCGCCAAACAACGGCGGGGCCGTCAGTGGCGACCGCGGCGAAGTCGCCGACGATGTCCCGGCCGCCGCCCCCGAGGGCTCGCACGGCTCCGACGCAGTGCTCGAGACGCCAGCCACGCCCAACACGCCCGCGGCGGCGGCCGGTACTGGAGTAGGTGGCGCGCCAGCCGCGGCCGCGGGCGCCGCTCGAGCCTCGACGTCGAGCGCGACCGACAAGCCCCGCCAGACCAAGACCATCTCCCCGACCAGCAAGGCGCTCTTCTCCGCCAACAGGCCGGTGGCGGCAGCCGCCAAGGCGGGAACGCCCAAAGAGGGCCAGTCGGGCGCCACCGGCAAGGCCGGCACAAAGACGAACGGTGCACCGGCGGAGGGTTCACCGGCGAAGGCGGCCGGCGCGGGCACGGCCAAGAAAACGCCATCGACCCCGACGAAGTCCGGCGCAGCCGGCAAGTCGGCGGCGACGACCGGGAAAGGCGGATCCTCCGCCAGCGCCAAGTCCCCGGCGAGCCCCCGGCCCAAGACCAGCACGTCGAGCCCCGTCTACCGGCCTCCGACCGGTCAGACCCGCAACGCATCGCGCCGGCCGCCGCCCAAGCGTAAGAAGCGCCGGTTCACCAAGAAGACGATCAGCGCCGCCGTCGGGTTGGTGCTGGTCGCCGCCATCGTCGTGTTCTTCGCCTTAGCCGTCAACGGAAGCGGCACTGGCACCACCAGCTCCACCAATCAGGGCGAGACCGGCCCCGAAAGCATCCCGATTCCGAACGGCCCCGTCCTGGCCGCCCCGGCCGCCGCCACCTACGGGCAACCGATCGACGGGATCCAGTGCCAGACCACCGAGCAGCTCGCTTACCACATCCACGTTCACCTGACGATCTTCGTGGACGGCAAGCCCCAGCAGGTCCCCTACGCCATCGGCATCGCTCCCCCGGTCCACACCTCGACCCAGAACGGTGGGGCCTTCGTCGATGGTGGCGGTTGCTACTACTGGATGCATACCCACGCCGCCGACGGCATCGTCCACATCGAGTCGCCGTCATCGACGATCTACAACCTGGGTACCTTCTTCGACGTGTGGGGCCAGCCGCTCAAGAGCGACCAGGTGGGACCCGCCGTGGGCAAGGTCACCGTGTATCAAAACGGGAAGCTGTACACCGGCGATCCCCGGGCCGTCCAGCTCACGGCCCACAACCAGATCCAGCTGGACGTCGGCACGAACACACCGGCCCAGCCGCTGCTCACGAGCTGGGGATCGCTCTAGATCCCGCCTCGCGCCACCAGCGCCCTGGCCACCAGGTCGGTCCCGAAGCCGGTGAGGATGGCCAGGTACAAGAACCCCGTCGCCGCCATCACGGCCGAGTAGTACCGCTCCTTAAGGGCGGCCCGGGTCACCACGCAGAGGATGATCGTGGCGGCCGCGCACGCTACCCAGAACCACCCCAACAGTCCGCCGTAGCCGTCCTTGATGGTGCCGTCCAGCACCTGGATCATGCCGGTGGGCCACAGCATGGCCGCCACCTCGAACGGCCAAATCCACGCCAGCAGGCGCACCAGCTCGTTCAGCAGACCTCGCCCCAGTCCGGGCTGCACCAGGTACCAGTGGCCGAGGAGCATGGCGTCGGTCACCGCCCCGAACAAGGCGGCACCCACCAGGGTGCGCACGATGGCCAACCCGTGCGGTCCTCCGTCGGCCACCGCCGCCAGCACCAGGCCGATGACGCCAATGGCGGGCGCCACGAGGTCCATCCGCGGGTCGAACTCGGTCCGGCTGTGGTCGACGACCTTGGTGTCCCGGTCGATACCGGTCATGGCCGCCACCCGCTCGGTGCGGCGCTCCTGGACGGCCCGCTCACCTGAGACCCCGGCCCGGCGGCGAGCGATCGAGGACACCAGGGCGACGGCCGCGGCCACCGCGACCGCGGCTGACACCGCTTCCCGCCAGCCGTCGGGGTGAATGACCACGCCGGCGGCCACCGCCCCGAGCGCCATGACCAGGTACACGCTGCGCAGGAGCCACCCGTAGCCGATGCCGGCGATGCGCCGCCGGGTGGTCACCCACAGGAAGAACAGGCCACCCACCGACCACTGCAGGAGAACGGTGGCGGCGTCGAGGCGGATCATGTCCTTCTCACCAAACCAAACCCGCCGCCCCAGTGCGAATCAGCACATGAAAAACCGGCTGGAAAAAGGCGCCGCCCCGCTCAGCTACCGCCCCTCCGAGCGAGACCGCGCCGCTCGAGCACCACCCGCTCCAGCCGGCCGAACAGGACGGCGTCAAGGAGCAGGCCGACGATGAGGATGAGGACCATGGCCGCCATGAGGCCCGTGTAGTCGTTCTGGTTGGCAGCGTTGTTGAGCGTCTGGCCGAGCGACGGACGGTGGGCGATCTGGACGATCAGCTCGCCCGAGAGCAGCGAGCGCCACGCGAAGGCCCAAGCCTGTTTCATGCCGACCACGAACCCGGGCAGCGCGGCCGGAAAGACCACGTGGCGGTACTTGGCATAGCCCCGGGCTCCGAGCACCTGTCCGGCCCGGAGGAGCAGCGGTGGGATGTTGTCGACGCCGGACAGCACCCCGTTGGCAACGGAAGGAACCGAACCGATGACCAGCACGAACAAGATGGCCCGCTCACTCGTCTGGAACAGGATCACCGCCAGGGGCAGCCAGGCCACCGACGGCATCGTCTGGAACCCGGTGATCAGCGAACCGAGGGCCGAGCGCAGCACCCGGCTGGCCACGACGACAACGCCCAGCGCGGTGCCGAGCAGCACGGAAACGGCGTAGCCGATGGCAGCCCGCTGCATCGTCACGCCGGTGGCTTTGATCAGGTGGCCGCTCACCGGGTCGCCGCCGACCATGTTGTGCCACAGTGCGCCGAGGACGGTGCCGGGGCCGGGCAGCAGGTAGCTCGGGGTCCAGCCGGTCCAAACGACGACCTGCCAGGCGGCCAAACCGAGTCCTGCAGCCGCCAGCTTGGGCCACAGCGCCCGCCAGGCCGACACCACCCGGCCCGACTCCCGGGGCAGGTCGATGGCCAGCTGGTCGAGGCCGGCCAGCTCGCCGACCAGGTCGGCCGACTCAGTGGCGACCATGGGAGGCCACCTCCTCGCGCAGCTGGTCCAAGATGACCCCCGCGGCCGAGGCCACCTCGGGCGACTCGATACGCCGGGGCCGGGAGGCGGACATCGGATATGTCGCCGCTACGCGACCTGGCCGGCTGGTCATCAGCACCACCCGGTCCCCAAGGCGTACCGCTTCGCGCACATTGTGGGTCACGAAGAGCACCGTCAACCCGGTCTCTCGCCACAGCCGCTCCAACTCGTCGTGGAGCAGGTCCCGGGTGATGGCGTCGAGAGACCCGAATGGCTCGTCCATGAGCAGTAGCTGGGCGTCCTGGGCGAGGGCGCGGGCCAGTGCCACCCGCTGGCGCATGCCGCCGCTCAGCTCGTGCGGCCGCTGGCCGGCAAAACCAGCCAGGTGGACAAGCTCCAGCAGCTCCGCCACCCGGGATTTCCGGTCCGAGCGGGAGCCACCCTGGAGCTGCAGGGCCAACTCCACATTGCGGGCGACCGTCAGCCAGGGAAACAGGGCGGCGTCCTGGAACATCATGGCCACGCGCCCCGGTGCCTGGTGGATGCGGCCCTGCGAGGGATGGTCAAGGCCCGCGATCAGGTTCAGCAAGGTGCTCTTGCCACAGCCCGAGGAGCCCACCAGGCACACGAACTCCCCCCGGGCGACGGTCAGCGACACCCGGTCTAGGGCCGCCACGGCCGCTCCGGCGTGGCCGTAAACCTTGGAGACGGCATCGAGGACGATGGCCGGGACCGCGGTCTGGTCCTGACCGCCGTCGCCGGCGCCGGGGCCCGCCGCTGGGCGAACGCCCCCTTGGCGGGGCTCAGTGACCGTCATTGCGTGGCCACTTGGGCGTGCCCCTTGGCCTTCAACACCGAGTTGAGGGGCCCGAGGTCGAAAATCCCAGCCAGGTGGGGGGCGGTCAGCAGTCCCACCGCTTCCGCGTGGGCCGCCTCGGCCTGAAACGACGCCACCAGCGGGTCCTCGGTGAAGACCAGGTCCGACCAGGCGGACGAGAGCACCGCTGGTAGCAGCGGGGCAGCCAGCGAGGTGAGCTGCTGGCTGGCCTCAGCCTTCGCCTGGGCTGGGTTGGCCTTGATGACGTCGATGGTGTCGACGAGCCCCTCGAGGAAGCGTTTGACCGTGGCCGGGTGGGCTTTCAGGAAGTCGGTTCGCACGAAGACATCAGTGGTCACGAACATCTGGTTGGGCCACAACGTCTTCTCGTCGACGAGTACGTGACCGCCGGCGGCCACGAGTTCGCTGACGTAGGGCTCCGGGACCCAGGCACCGGCGATGGCTCCGGTCTTGAAGGTCGTTACCGTCTGGCTGTTCGATTGGGGCGTGATGTGGACGTCACCGCCGCCCTGCAGGTCGGTGGCGTAGCCCTGGCCCTTCAACCAGTAGCGCAAGGCCACGTCTTGGGTGTTGCCCAGCTGCGGAGTCGCCAGCGTCGCCCCCCGAAGCTGGCTGGCGCTGGTAATGGACGGCTTGACCACCAGCGAGGCCCCACCTGACGCGGCGCCGGAGATGACCGTCACCGCACCGTGAGACTGGGTAAAGGCGGTGATGGAGGGGCTGGGCCCGATGAACGCCAGGTCGATGGCCCCACTCAACAGCGCCTGGGTCTCGGCCGGCCCGGCGTTGAATGTCTGGCTGGCATCGAGATGGTCAGGTGCCAGATCCCGGGCGAAGATCCCGCCCGCCACCCCGACCAGGGCTGGCCCATGAGTGATGTTCGGGAAGTAGCCGATCTTGAGCGTAACCAGGGGCGCGCTGCCCGCTCTTGCGCTGGAGGAAGCACAGGCGGTGACCGCCAGCCCGGCGACGATCATCGCCGTCACAGTCAGCGGTACACGCCTGATTCCACCTTTTCCTACCGGTAGAGTAGACATTATTGCCGACCTTAACGGTCGGAAATATCGGAGTCAAGTTTGAGACGGCGTGGCTTGCGGGGAGGCCTTGCCTGGACCTGGCACGGAACTCGAGGCGCGGCTGGGTCAGCCGGCGACGGTTACCAGATCGCCGATCGCGAGCAGGTTGAAGACGGTTTGGGCGGAGCTGACTGGCAACTCGACACAACCGAGGCTCTGAGGGAAGCCGTAGGAGCCGCGGTCGAAGCCGTGAACGGCGTCGCCGCCGTTGAAGTAGTTGATCCAGTACACGATGTCGTCGTAGGGCGTACCGTCTGGATTGGTTCCGATCATGTGGTTGACCTGGTATCTCAGGTAGATCGGAAAGGTACCGTCGTCGGTGGGCGCTTGAGGAATGCCGGTGTTGACGGCCACGGTGTCCTTGACCGCTCCGTCCTGCCACAGCGTCAAGGTCTCCGGCTGCGCCTTGGTCACATAGACATAGGAGTACGGGTTGGGGTCGACCTGGTTGGCCATCGCCGCTTGGAGCAGGGTCTGCCAAGTGCTGGCGTCGGCAATCTGGGCCACGGTCTCGGGATCGATCTGGTAGCCGCTGTAGGTGCCGTGCACCGACAGGAAACTCATCAGGGCACCCTTCACCAAGACGTTCGACGATCCTTGCTGCCACTGACCCTGCAGCGCCGATGGAGCCGAGGGCCAACGCCAAGCGAAGGTGCCGTCGACGGGCTGGATCATGCTTGCCACCTCGGCATCGAGCGTCGTCGGCGTGCTGGCGCCAGGCGCCGGCGTGAAGCTGAGGGGAAGGTACTGGAGCTGCGCCAGGATCTGCTCGAGTCGCAGGATCGACGCCGGCGCGGTCGTGAAGTTGTAGGACGTGGACGCCGCCATCTCACTGGTCGAGGTACTCGAGGTCGATCCCCCGACGACGCTCACCGGACGGTCGAAGCTCACCGTGACCTTCGTGTCCGGCCCAAACCCAAAGCCGCTTGGCGTGAAGGCCAGCGTGTCCGGCCCCGGCTGCGACCAACTGCCAGGCACCGCGGGGGTGACCGTCGGTCGGGTGGAACCGAAGAGCTGCTGTACCGGCTTGCTGAACGTGAGAAGGATGCGCCCGTTTGAGGCGGCGGTCATCGACTCTGGCACCGGATCGGCAAGAGCTTCGGGCTCGTCGCCGCTACCCGCCGCGAACCAGGTGACGGTGGTCGTCGGATCGGCGACTCGTTCCCAGGTTTGGGGCGCTGCGGCGACATCGATGGAACCGGCCTCGTAGTGGGGCGGCACTGCAAGGTCGGCGACCTCGGCGGGGTGGGCGAGATGCAGGGTCTGCGACTTGCCGCCGGCGACTCGGTACCACACCACGCTGACGGCACGGTCAAACACCACGGGGACGGTGCCGTCCTTGGACGCCAGCGCCACCGGAGCTGGTGGGTTTGCCGAAGGCGTGGTCAAGGCCTTCGATGCCGAGGCACCGGAGCCGACCAGCCATCGCAACCACCTCGGCGGCGAAACCCTGGCCTTGACGGACACCGCTTGGCCCTGACCGACCGGATCGCGAGGCACAAAGCCCGCACCTTGGTGCGTCAGCGTGATGGCGTCACCGCCGCTACTCGCGCTGATCGACGAAAGCTTGGCTTCGAAGCCCTGCACGTGCAGACGCACAAGCGCCTGATCGGACTCGGTGATCGAGACACTCGGGCGACCAAGGATCAACCCCGCAGCTAACCCGGCGCCCGCTGCGACCACCACGGTTGCGCCTGCGAGGCGCAACCGGCGGTGGCGGCCCTTCGACCGTTGGCGCCGGTGCTGCACCTTTGTGCGGGAGGTCGGCTCGTCCTCAGGATCCGCCTCGCCCACGACAAGGTCCGCCTCGTCCACCGGATCCGCGTCGCCCACGACCGGCGCCAACCCGACGGGAGAGACCGGCCGGACCGCAGAGACCGGCCGAACCGCACGAGCCGGCCTTGCGGCGGGAACGGGCGGAATCGGCCCGACAACAGCCGAGCCTGGCGCCGGCTCAGTGGGGGTATCCGGGCCGGATGTGGTCTCGAGAAGCGCGGTTGGGCTCGGCGGGCCATCCGCTCCGCCGACGGACACCAGCGCGCCAGAAGATCCGCTCGATGGCGGCGGCGCAGCGCTGCGACCGGCCGGCGCGTCGGACGCCCAAGCCTGGTCGAAGTCGAAAAGGACCGGGCCGGGCGTCGACGGAGGCGGCGGCGCCAGCCAGGCGGGAGGCGCGACGCCAGTGACATCCGGCCGCGCCTCGCTGAGCGCAATCGGTACAGGAAGGGTCGGGGGTAGGACCGGCCAGACGCCGAAGCTGCCCGGCGATGCTGCCGTGGCTCCCTCATCGGCCTGGCGCCCACCGACGGTCGACGCGGCAACGCGCGGTGCGAGCCTTTCGAAACTGGCGGCCAGTTCGCCCGCCTCCGCTTGCAGCCCTGACGGGACCGAATCGGGGGACTCCTCAACAGACGGCGAATCGACGGGGAGCGGCGACAAAGGACGAGGCCAACCGATCGGAAATCCGACATGGACGAAGGCGTCGGCACCTGGGGCAGCCCAGGGTGCAACCACGGGCGGCGCCGGTGCCGGCTCCCCTTCTTTGTTGCCCTCATCAGGGT